>JBJTUM010000001.1:0-2953 GCA_046080725.1 Cyanobium sp.
GGGCGAACACATAACACCGGATGTTAAACTGGATCCAGGCGCCGCCGATCAGCTCCATGCCCGCTTCATAGGTGAGCTCGCGCTCACCATTGCGACTGTTGGGCGAGAGCAGCTTGTTGGCGACCAGCGCCAACACGGGCACCGCCGCCGAGATCAGCAGGAAGCCGAGGAAGGCGTCGTAGCCCGGGAGAACGAACATTCACACAGCGAAGCGTGGAGGCCAGTCTGGCACCCACCAGATCCACCTTGGGGCCTGGATAGAGTTCCGCTGACGCCAGGGTGCAGCAATGAACGAGGCTTCAGGCGAATCCGCGACAGCGGCGGAGCTGACCTCCGCTGAGGCCACCGATCAGACCACCGATCAGACCTCAGGTCAGGCCACTGATCAGCCTGCGGGCCAGGGCGATGGTGAGACCACGGGTCAAGCCCTGACGCCCGCCCCGGACACACCAGCCCCTGCGGCAGCAGCGGCCGACCCCTCCACCCACCGCTTCGAGTGCCGCAGCTGCGGCTTCGTCTATGACCCCGCCGAGGGGGTGAAGAAAGTGGGGATCGAGCCCGGAACTCCGTTTCTGGAGCTCGATCCCCTCAGCTTTCGCTGCCCCGTGTGTCGCAGCAAGGTGGGGGCGTTCAAGGACATCGGCCCGCGCGACAAGCCCAGCGGGTTCGAAGAGAACCTGAACTACGGGCTGGGCGTGAATCGACTCACCCCGGGCCAGAAGAACGTGCTGATCTTCGGCGCCTTCGCCCTGGCGATCGCCTTCTTCCTCTCGCTCTACTCCCTGCGCTGATCACCGTGTTGCAACGCCTGCTCTCCTCCCTGTTCGCCGTGGTGCTGGCCTTCGGCCTCGGCGGCTGTGTCACCACCGGCCTGCCGACCGCCCAGGCCAGCCCGTGGCAGCCGGTTCCCCTGGACACCCGCTCCAATCCCCTGGACGTGGCCTTCACAAACAACCGCCACGGCTTCCTGGTGGGCAGCAACCGGCTGATCCTGGAAACCGACGACGGTGGGGCCAGCTGGGCCGAACGCGCCCTGGATCTGCCCCAGGAGGAAAACTTCCGGCTGATCAGCATCGACTTCAACGGCGATGAGGGCTGGATTGCCGGCCAGCCGGGCCTTCTCCTCCACAGCACCGATGGGGGCCGGAACTGGAGCCGCCTGTTGCTCGACACCAAGCTTCCCGGTGAGCCCTACCTGATCACCGCGGCAGGCAGGGGTCGCGCCGAACTGGCGACCAACGTGGGCGCGATCTACACCACGACCGACGGGGGCAACAGCTGGCAGGCGAAGGTGAGCGACGCCGCCGGTGCCGTGCGCGAGCTGCGCCGCAACGGGGACGGGCGCTACGTGAGCGTGAGCGGCCTGGGCAATTTCTTTGCCACTTGGGAGCCCGGCCAACCGGCCTGGAGCGTTCACCAGCGGGTGAGCAGCCAACGCCTTCAAGCCATGGGCTTCCAGCCCGATGGCAACCTCTGGATGCTGGCTCGGGGAGCCCAGCTGCGCTTCAACAACGATCCGGGCAACGTGGAAGCCTGGGGTCCAGCGATCATTCCGATCACCAATGGCTATGGCTACCTCGATCTGGCCTGGGATCCCAAGGGGGGTCTCTGGACCGGTGGTGGCAGCGGCACCCTCTTGAGCAGCGAGGACGGGGGAGAGACCTGGAGCAAAGACCCGGTCGGCGCCCAACAGCCCAGCAACCTCACCCGCATCGCCATGCTCCCCGATGGCAAAGCCTTTGTGCTCGGAGAACGGGGAAGCCTGCTTCGCTGGGTGGGCTGAAGCTGCCAACTGCTTCCCTGTGTAACCAATCCCCTTGCCAACCCCGGGGGCCGACGGCTTCCCCCTAGGATCAGGTCGCTGAATGCTTGTTGCTATGGCTGCCGGCTCCACGGGCGAGCGTCCGTTTTTCGAGATCATCACGAGCATCCGCTACTGGGTGATCCACGCGGTCACCTTGCCCGCCATCTTCCTGGCTGGGTTTCTCTTTGTGTCTACAGGCTTGGCCTATGACGCTTTTGGGACCCCCCGACCCGATGCCTACTTCCAAGCCCAGGAAGAAAAGGCGCCGGTAGTCAGCCAGCGCTACGAAGCCAGGACCTCTCTCGACCAGCGCTTGAAATAAGCCATGACCCAATCCACCGCCCCCACCACGCCACGCAACTACCCGATCTTCACGGTGCGCTGGCTTTCCGTTCACGCCCTAGGCATTCCCACGGTCTTCTTCCTGGGAGCCTTGGCCGCCATGCAATTCGTGCGTCGTTAATTCCCATGGGTCTCCAACGCAATCCCAATCCCAACAACCTGCCTGTTGAACTCAACCGCACCAGCCTCTACTTGGGGCTGCTCCTGGTCTTTGTCACCGGAGTGTTGTTCACGAGCTATTTCTTCAATTGACGCTTTCCACCAATCCCCTTGAGCCATGAGCAGCAAGAAATCCGCCCTGCCTGACGGCCGGATCCCTGATCGCCTTCCCGATGGCCGCCCCGCTGTCGCCTGGAAAAGCCGCTGGACCGAAGGCGTCCTCCCCCTGTGGCTGGTCGCCACAGCAGGCGGCATGGCCGTGATTTTCGTTGTGGGTCTCTTCTTCTACGGCTCCTACGTAGCCGTGGGTTCGGCTTGAGATCGCAGCCTCTTTAAACCCGAGCGGGTCCTTCGGACCCGCTTTTTTGCGCCGCGGCGGCCATCAGTCCAACGGCTTGAAATACCAGTCGTCCCATTGAGCGTCGTGCTGCTGATAACCGTTTGCGAGCAGCAATGCGCTGATCTGTTGACGCTGGGGTGTGAAATTGTGCTCAACAGTAATGCATCTGAACTGGTAACGAGCCCAATCGACCCCATCCAGAATCGTGAATTCACTACCTTCCGTATCGATACTTAGGTAGTCAATAATTCGAGGTGCGTTGTACTGATCCAAAAGGTCCATGAGGGAAATTGTCTCAACCTCCATCA
>JBJTUM010000002.1:0-7024 GCA_046080725.1 Cyanobium sp.
GAGCTCATGGGCACCTCGGCCATTGGTGCGCTGAAGCAAGAGCGTTCCGCCGGTCAGGGCACTCAAGCTGAAATCAAATGCACTCCCCCCTTGCGGGAATGACTTGACCAGACGGGTGCCGTCTGTTGTGCCATCTGTGCACCAGAGCTCGGGAGTGGAGCCAGAAGCGTCCACTATAAAAAAGAGCTGGTTGCCAACAAGGGTTGGTTTGGAGATTTCCGTGCCTTGGTCCAGGATGGATGTCTTCAACAAGAAGGTGCCTGGGGATGTGCCATCGCTGATCCACAATTCCTCTCCCTTTTCACCATTATCGGCGGTGAACAGCAATCTCTCTCCCAAGGCCGTCTTCAGGACGCCAAGCAAGACTCCAGAGTCTGAGATCCCACTGTCTTTTCCTGGAAAGATGTCTTTCAGAAGAGTGGTTTGCAAGCTGCTGTCTGTTCGCCAGAGCTCTTCGCCATTGGCGCCATCATTCGCAAAAAAAGCAGCTGATTGCCCACCACCGTGAGCGATCTTGGTCGATAGTAGGAGATGGGATTGATGCTCTTCACCAAGCGGGTTCCACTGGCCGTCCCATCGGAGGCCCAGAATTCACCACCATTGCTGCCATCGTCGGCCGTAAAAAACAGGCGTCCGGCAAAGGGTGTGAAGTCGAAGGGGAAGGAGCTACGGGGAAGCCCAGATAATTGGATCTCAGGATGAATATCTTTCACCAATTCGGTCCCTTGCTCTGTTCCATCCGTGCTCCAGAGCTCCGTGCCATGGCCGGGATCATTGGCCTGGAAAAATACCCGATTGCCAATGACGACCAGCTGGGAAGGATCGCGTGGATTGGCATCCTTCACAGGGCGCGTGCCTGCAGATGTGCCATCGGTGCTCCAGAGTCCCCGTCCGCTCACGCCATCATCAGCCGTTAGCAGCAGTCTTCCCCCCAACACCACCGCATCCATGAGGGATGGATTGGATCCAGGGCTCCCAGAGCGAATGTTCTTGAGAGGGATAGGCTGCGTCAATGGGGTGCGTCAAGGAGGAACAATTACCAATGTTTCCTGCTCCATCGTTGTTGTCAAGGGGCCATCGAAAGGCGGCACCTACCGGGATCCCAGCGGCCCATGCCCCCACTGCCTTGTCGCGCCCCTCCGAGTGGTGCAGACGGATCAGCATCGGCGAGCTCCAATGCCTCTTCTGGATCCCGGATCTTGGCCATGGTGCGCGATCCTCAGCAGATCGCCGCCGCCCATCTCCACCCGGGCGCATGTTGAAAAGCTATTGCCTTTGCTTCATTTTCACAGTTTTTTCAAATGAGTCCGAATCCGATTGATTGACAACTCTACCCTTGTATGAATCAAGTTTAGACTTCAGGAATTCAGGAGGGAGCTGCTTTTCTAAACGTCTATAAATCAGTTCCTGCCTCCTTAAGTCTCCTGCTTTGATGGCGGAGTTAAGGTCGCTCATGTCAACCCACCACAACTTTCGCAGGAAGACTGAATTTGTGGCATTACGATATGACCGATTCTTGATTTCTCTCGCTCTCTGTGTATAAACAACCTGGGCTTTCTCATATGTATCAGAGCTATCAGGTGCTGCACATTGGCCACCACTGCGTTTCTGGGCAAGGAACGCAGAAGCAAAGGTCAAATATCTCAAAACCTCGATATTTAGATCATCACGAACTTCAGCAGGCAAGATGTCAATCCTATTGTGAAGAGATCTAAGCGTTGAGTAGGAATCATAAACACCTTCACAACTTGGCTCTAGCTGAAGCAAGTGATTTGTGGATTCATATAGATCATTGATAAATCTATGGATACTGGTATCGTCACTATTAGACCGTATGAGACGACCATAGACATTGTTGATCTGAAGAAAAGAGCGAATAACTTCGTGCGTATTAGAATTAGCTCTAAGCGTAAGAGCGTAACAATCGGCTACAGTTATTTTCGTCTTAGGGTTGCCACAATATATATCGTCTTTTGATTCTTTTGATTCCAAAACCCTGTTTGCGTAAGTGATAGAGTCGGTGAGTTGCTGTTGGTTGTCAAAGGAAAGATATTCATGCTCATCAATAAGCTTATTGATAAGGCTGACGTCCGCCGACAACTCTTTCTGCATTAGCTGTTGATCCTTATATAGTATATAAGACCAGTGATCACTCAGACGAATCCCAGCTGTCAGGGGAGTCGCAACAGGCCAAAGAAATACAAAAAGAAAAGCAATCTTCAAAGCTCTGCCCACCCGCGGATGCTTGGAGCTCAGCTCATTGATAAAATCAAAAACCGCTTTTATAGAAGAGTTCATTGGGAGAAAGCTTCCCATACAGCCCCCCAAGGAGAATGTCTTTGATTATTACTAATATATCCTTCTAAAGCCATTTTTGGGCAATTAGTAGGCGAATTAGCGATATTCGTTTGTTTATTAAGATTGTCAACATAATCTTTCAAGCACGGGTGGGAATTCCGAGGAAGCAGACTCGCAAGCTTGGGATAGGGATCTTCCTCACTCATAAACTGCAAAACCGCGATATACTTAGCTGTTGCCCTGCCACCAAACTCTCTTCCAGTCTCGATATCCGCGCGATAGCCATCAAGAATTTCTGACATAAAGCGAATAGATTCTTTTTGTTTATGACTGACACTATCTTGCATGGTGCTTAAGAAAGAATTAGTATTGTTAGGAGTTGCAGCAACCTTAAAAAAATCATTGATTACAACATCATTGGTTTCGATCTGCTTCTTAATATTGTTGAGCGCTACAGCAGAAACCTCAAGATACTGACGAAGCTCTTGACGATCTGTCACAGACTTTTTCTTACTCAGAAAATCGAAATAATTGGGGATATTGTGGCCAAATATGGAGAGAAACGCTAAATAGTATCCAAAAGATGCACCAAGACTAAGCATTACTTGCATAAAAAGAGATGCTTGATCAGAGCCGAAGTCTTGAGTTGACTTCTTCAGACGTCTAGTCAATCTAAGCCAAGGGCCAGCACTTACTTTTGAGTTAATCGCATCATGCAAGTTGTTAATTCTATCTCTGCAAATCCTGCGCCGTATAACTGGGTCGGTGGATGGGAAGGGAGAGCTTACTAGCTTGATAAGTGAGATGATATTCTCGCCATAGGTTTTGCGAAGAAGTTCCGGATTGTTATTGCTTGATAATTCCATGCCTGCCTGGACGCACAAATATGCACAGGCTAAATATTCAACTGGAACAAATGCATAGTAGTTGCTTCGAGGATTTTCCGCAAAAAGACGCTTTATCAAAGCTCTAAGTATGCTGCCAGATCGAGCAGGCCCAGCACATCCGTTCACCATCTCCCCCTCTAGGGATACTCCCAACCAGCCGACGATTTTGCCTCCCTCAAAAGCTACAAGATTTGTACGATCAAGTATGGCATCAACTGTAATATCTTCGCTTCGATCAATCGACCACTCATCCTTAAACCTTTTCACGATGTAGAGCAATCCCTGTTGTGCAAGCTTTTCAGGGAGGCTGCGTGGCTTATAAAAATCAATATCCATTCGACACCAACAGAAAAGCCCTCTTTCTTCTAGCTGATTGACGCTTTACTGTCAAGAACGATTTTGTCTAAGGTCGAAAAATGTCATCATGGGAGTATTAACTGACGATCCCAAACCCCCCGCCCCCCGGGGTGGCGATCAACAGCAGATCGCCGGCGCCCATCTCCTCCTGGCTGCAACCGGGGATGGGTTCCCAGATACCGTTGGCCCGCTGGATGGCGTTCTCTCCCACCCGGCCAGGTTGTCCTCCCGCTAGGCCGAAAGGCGGCACCCGCCGGGATCCCGAAAGCAGGCAGACGGTCATCGGGGCCAGGAAACGCAACCAGCGCTCCATGCCATCACCGCCTCGCCAGCGGCCCACGCCCCCACTGCCTTGACGGATGGCAAAGCGCTCCAGGCGCACGGGGTAGAGCTCCTCCAGGATCTCTGGATCGGTGAGGCGGGAATTGGTCATGTGGGTTTGCACGGCACTGGCGCCGGCAAAGCCCGTGCCATCGCGATCCAAGCCCGCCCCCGCGCCGCCGCAGAGGGTTTCGTAGTACTGCCGCTCTCCATCGCCGAAGCTCAGGTTGTTCATCGTGCCCTGGCTGGCGGCCATCACGCCCAGGGCGCCATAGAGGGCATTGGCTACCGCCTGGGAGGTCTCCACATTGCCCGCCACCACCGCCGCCGGCGGCTCTGGCCACAGCAACGATCCCCGGGGCACCACCAGATCGATCGGATCAAAACAACCGGCGTTGAGGGGCAGGGGCTCGGCCACCAAGGTGCGGAACACATACATCACCACAGCCTTGGTGATGGCCAAGGGGGCATTGAGGTTGGTGGGCTGTTGGGGGGAGGTGCCCGTGAAATCCACCCGCACCCGCCGGGCCCGCCGATCCACCTGGATCGTCACGGCGATGCGGGAGCCGTCATCAAGCGCCACCGTGTGCTGGCCATCGCGCAAGCGGCCGATCACGCCCCGCACCCCCTCGGCCGCCTGCCGCTGCCCGTGCCCCATGTAGGCCCGCACCTCCTGGCGCCCCTCCTGGTGGAACAGCCGCCCCAGCTCTTGCTGGCCCAGCTGGTTGGCGGCCACCTGGGCCCGCAGATCGGCGAGAAAACGCTGGGGATTGCGCACCGGGTAGGGCCCAGCGGCGCAACGGGCCAACCAGGCTGTTTCGTCGTAGGCGCCGGCCACCAGGAGGGGCACGTTGTTGATCAGCAGGCCCTCCTCCTCGATTCGCCGGCTGAAGGCCGGCATGGAGCCAGGGGTGAGCCCCCCCACATCAGCGTGGTGGCCCCGGTTGGCAACGAAGGCCACCACTTCGGAGCCATCCCCGCCCTGATCGTCGAACACCGGGCTGATCACGGTGACATCGGGCAGATGGGTGCCCCCATGGAAGGGATCGTTGGCGGCCACCACATCACCTGGTGCCAGGGGCGGCCGCTCCCCCCGGGCGATGGCCGCCAGCAGGGCGCTGACGCTCTCACCCATGGAGCCCAGATGCACCGGGATGTGAGGCGCATTGGCCACCAGGCGGCCGGAGCGATCGAAGAGCGCGCAGGAGAAATCCAGCCGCTCGCGGATGTTCACCGAGCGGCTGCTCTGCTGCAGCCGCACCCCCATCTGCTCGGCGATGGCCGTGAAGCGATGGTTGTAGAGCTCCAGGCGCACCGGATCGGGGAGGTCGGGAACCGCCATCGCATCAGGAGCCACAACGTCAGCAGCCAACCCATCTGGAGCGATGGCGACGCCTGCGCGATCTCCCGCCTCCCCAACGGCGCCATGCCCCACGGCCTCCAGCAACAGCTCCCCGCCCGTCAACACCCGGGCCTGCCAGCCCGACTCCACCACCAAGGTGCCTGTGGCTTCCAGCACCACCGCCGGCCCCTCCAGCCGTTGGCCCGCCACCAGCTGGCTGCGCCGCCACAGGGGAACGGAAGTCCAGAGAGGTCGCGCGGTGTGCCCCGGGGGTGTGGCCGGATCGGGGAGGCACAGGGGCACCTGGCCTTCGGGCGTGGCCTCGCTCCCTCTCCCTCCTAGCAGGGGCGCGAGCCCCCGCGCCGCGGGGGCCTCCTCGGTTTGCAGGGTGAGCACCACCCGCTCCAGCACCAGGGCCCCATCGGGTGGGCGATGGCCGAAGCGGCGTCCATGGCTCTCCTGGAAAACCTTTGCTAGACCAGCGATCCAGCTCCCTTCGTCGCGCTCGAGATCCAGGTCCAGCAGTGGTGTGCCGTCCACCTCCAGCACCTGCTCACTGGCGGCGGTGCGCAGATCCAGCCGCAGGCTGAGGGCGGGCGTCTCGCCGGGAGCCAGATCCCCTGAGGCCTCCAGAGCCCGGTGGCCCTCCTGCTCCAACTCCCCCAGGCAGCGGCCCAGGGCGGCGCCGAGCCCAGGCGCCAACGGGGCCCGCAGGCTCCGCTCCCGGTGCAGCTGCTGGGGCGCCAGGCCGATGCCATAGGCCGAGAGCACCCCCGCCAGGGGGTGGAGCAGCACCTGGCTCACCCCCAGGCGGCGGGCCAGGGCGCAGGCGTGCTGGCCGCCGGCCCCGCCGTAGCACACCAACAGGGCCTGGCGAATGTCGTGACCCCGCTGGATTGAAATGCGCCGAATGGCATCCGCCATGCGCTCCACCGCCACCTGCAACGCCCCCAGCGCCACCTGCTCCGGGGCCAGCCCCAGCTCCAGGGCCAGCGCCGCGAAGCGCCGCTCCACCGCCTCCCGATCCGCCGGCTCGTCGCCGTTGGGCCCAAACACCGCCGGCAGAGCCTCCAGCGGAAGGCGCCCCAGCAGCAGGTTGGCATCGGTGATCGTGGCGGGTCCGCCGCGCCGGTAGCAGGCTGGGCCGGGATCGGCTCCCGCCGAGCGAGGCCCCACCACCAAGCGCCCGTCCACCGCCTCCAGCACCGATCCGCCCCCGGCCGCCACGGTGTGGATGGGCAGCATCTCCGCCAACAGGGGAAGGCCGGCCACCTCGGTGCCGGAGCTGCGCTCCCAGGCCAGCGCGCCCCGGGCGGGATCGAAATGGAACACATCCGTCGACGTTCCCCCCATGTCAAAGCCCAACAGGGGAACCGCCTCCCAACCCGCCGCCCGCGCCGCCGCCACCGCGCCCACCATGCCGCCGGCGGGGCCAGAGAGGATCGTGTCCTTGGCGCGCAGCAGGGCGGGGCTCTGCAGGGCGCCGCTGGAGGTCATCACTCGCAGGCAGGTGGCAGGGCCAAGGGCCGCCGCCACCTGCGAGAGATAACGCTGCAACACCCCCTGCAGCCCCGCCTCCACCACCGTGGTGGCCGTCCGCGGGAGCAGGCGGGGTTGGCGGCTCAGCTGGTGGGAGAGCAGGGCCGGGCCCTGGCCCTTCGTCTCCAGCCAGGCGCCGAGCGCTAGCTCATGGGCAGGCTCCCGGTAGCTGTGGAGGAGGGCTACCGCCACCTGGCGCGGCCCCTCGGCCAGGGCCTCTCGAATCCGCTCCTCCAGGGCCTCATCCAGCACGAGGGGGCTCACCTCCTGGCCATCGGCG
>JBJTUM010000003.1:0-26397 GCA_046080725.1 Cyanobium sp.
GCCCTCAAGGCGCTGCAGGAAGGCCCGCTGGCGTTCGCCAGCCTCCTTCTCCTCAGGAGATGCCGCCTGCAGCCTCGCCTCCGCGACATCGGAATCCAGCACGAAGATCAGCCTCGGAATCCCCCGCTCCGTGGCCAGATCAACCTCCAGCTCCGCGGTGGAGATCTCCGGCCGCACCCGCACCCGCTCGCCATAGCGCAGGCCATAGACGCCCACAAACACCTCACAGCCACGGATCAGTTCCGCGCTGAACGCCACGGGCTTCAAGCCTGGATTGTCTGGAAAGTCCGAATCGGCATACACCACACCGCCAACCGCACCGATCGCTCGCTCCGCTGCCTTCACAGTGGAACGGTGCCGATCGGGATCCGCGAAAAGCTCGGGGCTGGTGGAGAGAAAAATCCGGTTGAGCGGCTCACTCCCCTCCCAGCTACCAAACCGAGAGGGATGGGGCTTGAGCTTCCGCCCCCACCGCTCTCCCTCCCGCGGCTCCCACTGCGCTACCGCCCGCCACTGGGCCTGGGTGATCGGCGTTTGCCCCATCAAAAACTCCCCCAGCTGCACCTCATGCTGTGGGCCCTCATTTTCGTTTCGCTCCTCCTCCCCCTCGGGCGAGCCCATCCAAAAGCTCCCGGCCGGAATGCGCACCATCGGCAGCTCCAGCCCATCGATCCGCTCCGTAAACACCTGGGTGCGGCTCCTCCAGCGCAGCAGCTTCAGGGAGCCGGCGGGTGCAGGGGTGCTGGTGGCGGGGCTGGGGGGCGCGGCCATCCCCGGGCGATGCGGTTGGTGGGTCAAGTTTAGGGAGGCTGGGGGGCGCGGCCATCCCCCAGCCCCGCACAAAAATCAATGTTGGTTTTGAGCAGCACGCCCAGCTGGTGGAACATTGTTCCCTCCGGGGTGAACTGCCCCAGAGGCCGGCTCTTGTAAAACAGGGCGGGGGTGATGCTGATCGCATCGCTCACTTGCCACAGGGCCCACAGTTCCCACACCAGGTTGCCGTCGTTCGGAGTGGCGCCCCCCTTCAGGTGCGTGGCGAAGGGGGTCTGGCCCACCGCCATGCCGATCACATTCCCCTCGAGAAAGGCATCGCGCCATTGCAACCCCGCACTCCACGACTGGCTGATGCCCACCTGGCCCGCGTCGTCGCGGTCCTCATAATGGCTGAGGTTCAAACCCCATCCAGCGCTGATCGAAGGAATCCAGCCGGAGGCGTCCGGTTGCCAGAAGCCGCTTAGGCCAAAGGCAGACGTGGTGCCCGCGAAGCCATAGCTGTCGCGCACAAAACCCGTGGCCTCGTCGATCACGTCGTTGCCGTTTTGGATGTGGGAGTAAGTGAGGGCAACGGTCCACTGGGCAGCGCTGTAGGCCAACTGCACCGTGGCCGTGCCGCCCGAGAGATGGGTGGATGAACCATCGCTCAGATCCTCGCTGTCATCCACCACCAGCGCCACATAGTTGGCACTGAGCGAAAAGCCATCCAGCTGGCGCCAGATCCCGATCCCTGGCCCCACCTCCTGGTTGTAGGCCCCCGGAGCCCCATTCCTGGTGAGCACATTCAGCACGGTTTCGGCTGGATACACGCTCGGCCACACCGCCAACATGTCGTCCTGGCTCACCAATCCCCCCACCGTGAGCGTGATGGGGCCACTGGGAAACTGATAAAACAGCCGATTCACCGACACCACCTGGGTGCTTTCCCCATCCCCGCCCGATCGGTTGAGATCGTTCACCGTGGTATCGATCGACAACACATCCCTACCGCGGAAGCTGGTATCGAAGTAGAGATCCTCGTCGTAAACCATCCGCACGGCTCCGGAATCCCGCCGATACTCGCGAATCGTCTCCATGGAGGAACCACCAAAACCATCGGCCAGCAGCTGAAAGATGGCCTGCCCCGAAAGGGTGGTGGTGGTGCTGAACGCCTGGGCTTCCAGCGCTTCCACCCTCACCTCCTCCTTCTCCAACCGCCCCGCCACCTGGGCCAACTCCTCCTGAAACTGCTGCTGCAGCGCATGAAGTTGGTCGGTGGGCGCCGTGGCCTGCTTCAAGCAGGCCTGCAGCAGCGCCGCAGCCTCCCACCTGCTGAGCGGGCCTTCCCCCCGCAGGACGCCATCCGCCACGCAACTGTCCTGCGGCGGCGTTCCACGAGCCGAGCCGTAGCGCGCCATCTCCGCCAGGGGCAACTCCCCCGCTCCCGCCCCCAACGGCGCCAAGGCCAACGCCAAAGCCCCCAGCCGGATGGCTCCCCTCGCAATGGCAGGCCTCGGGAAGGGGCGCACGGGGCGAGGGGGGCGCAGCAACAGGTCAACGCAGCGATTGTGCGGCATATCTCCGCCGGCACCACCCTTGGACGGCGCGCCAACGGGCGGCTCAGGGTTCGGTTCTTCCCTGCTCCATTTCGGTCTGCCGCACCGGGTGGGGCCAACCGGACCGCCACCTTGGGTGGGCCCCACCCAAGGCACCAACCAACGCCGCGAAAGTGTGTGCACCGGGGGCGATCCACGGCCCCGACCTTCCAACCCTCGCCATCCCCATCATGTTGACCCTTCGTTCCTCTTCCCCCTTCGACCTCTTCGACCGCATCGAGCAGCAGCTCAGCCAGCAACTGCACACCGCCGAGCGGGTGCCCGCCGCTGAAGTGCACGAAACCCCTGAGGCCTACGAGGTGGTGCTCGAGCTCCCCGGCGTCGATAAGGACGCCATCGACGTCAAGGCCACCGATCGCCAGCTGGTGATCAGCGCCGAGCGCCGCAACCCCCGCCAACTCCCCGTGCCCTCCGAAGCCGGTGAGCCCGCAGCGGAAGGCGCCCAGCCCGTGGCCGTGGCTGAAAAGCCCAAGAGCCCGCTGATCAGCGAGTTTCGCTACGGCACCTGGAGCCGCAGCTTCCGCTTCCCCCAACCCATCGAGCGCGACGGGCTGGAGGCTCGCTACCAGGGCGGCTTGCTCGCGGTGAAGGCCCCGAAGGCCCAGAAAGCCACCACGGTCACCGTGAAAGTCGAAGGCTAGTCTGCAAAAAGATGCGCAGAGTGGCGCGTCTGAGAACCCCCCGGCCCCCGGCTCCAACCGGGGGCTTTTCTTTGGCTACGGTCTGGCCCAACCGCCCCCCATCCCATGGACGCCGACGCCCTCCGGGCTCTCTTCACCAAGCCCTATGGCACCCCTGGGCCCACGGCAGACCAGTGGCGCGCCCTCTACGCCGACAACGTGCACTTCCAGGACCCCACCCAGGAGCACCACGGCATCGAGGCCTACCTCCAGGCCCAGGAGGGCCTGCTCAAGCGCTGCGACGACGTGAGCCTGGTGCCGGGCGCCGTGGCCCTCAACGGCGATGTGGCCTTCATCGAGTGGGAAATGGGCCTGAAGATCAAGGGCATCGAATTCCTCTACCCCGGCGCTTCCCGGTTGCAGCTCGATGCCACGGGCAAGATCTGCGATCACCGCGACTACTTCGATTTCGTGGGCCCCACCTTCGGGCCCGTGCCCGTGCTCGGGGGCTTCGTGCGCTGGCTCTACGGGCGCTTCGTGAGCTGAGGGGTTAGGGATCCTCTTCGCCCGTCACGCTCTCCCACAGCAGGGGGCCGAAGGTGGCGATCACCGGCCAGAGGCCATCCAGTTCAGCCTTGCAGCGGCCGCTGAACCCCAACACCACCTCCTGGGCCGTGGGACTCCATTCCAAAGGTCGATTCCCCGCGTTGCCTCCGCCCCCCAAGCTCTGCCCATCCTTTGCGGTGAGCCTCAGCTTGTCGACCCGGGTGCCCGTCACGGCCTCGATCCGGCTCAGGGTCACCCCCGGGCCCAGCTCGAGGGTGCCCCGATCGCTGCCGCCCTCTCCCCCATGCACCTCCTCAAACTCCCCATCGAGCTGGCTGGAGGGCTCCTGCCGATAGCGCAGGCGAATCTGATCGATGCGCGAGCCCGCCCGCAGCCGCACAGCCACCAACCGCCGGCGCCGCCGGATGGCCCCCTCCCGGTCTGGGTAGCGGAACTCCACGCCCCCTTCTCCCCCCATGCGCTCCCCATCCCGCAGGCTCACCTGCAGGTGGGGCGAGCGGGCTGCAAACGCCTCGGGGGCTGGAGGCTCCAGGGGGGTGGAAGGAGAGCCGTTGAACTGGACACACAGGGCATCGATGCTTCGGATCTGACGCTGCAGCTGGGCGCGCTCCCTCTCCAGGCTGGGATCGGGCTCCAGGCCATAGGTGCCACAGGTGCCCTCCACCCAGCGGCACTGGTTTTCGATCTCCTGAAGACGCGTCCGGTGCCGCAACAATCCGGGGCGAAAGCCATCCCCGCACAGCAGCGCCCTGTTTCGGGCCACCGGCTGGAACACCTCCCGAAGGGCCGGCACCGCCTCATAGCCGCTGGTGAGCAGGGAGAGCACCTGGGGCTGATCCAGCTCCAGGGTGCCGAAGGCGCGGGCGAAGCCCTCGATGGTGGATTCATCGAGGGCTGGGGGTTGGGCCAGGCCCGCGATCGCACCCTCAAACCGAGCATTCACCTTCGTTTGGTTGGCCACTTCCTTCAGCTGCCGCTGGAAGGACGGACCCAAGCTCACCGCACCCGCCTGCACCAGCACATCCAGGGCACTGGACACCTCCCTGGCCTGCGCCTCGCTCTGGGCATAGAGGGTGTACACCGCCTGCAGTTGGCCCCCCACCGCAACGGCCCGCACCCAGCTGTCGCCGGCCACGAACGCATCGAGGGCCTCCCCATCCGCCGGAATCGCCAGATCCTCCCGGAGCTGCGCTTCGTTGATCTCCAGGGCCGCCACCACCCGGCGGGCCTGCACCACCAGCGACACGCTGTGGATCGTGGTGTGCAGGGATTCAAAAAAGTCGTGCCGGGTCTTGAGCAGGGGAATGGGCAAGGGGCCCAGCCCCACAGAAGCCCCCCCACCCCCCTGCAGGCTGTGCATCAACTCCGTGGCGCTGCGGCACGCCTGGCTGCTCCACCGGAACGGCTCCGCCACGGAGGTAGGCACCCCCTCCCCCGTGAGGGCAGGGGCCAGGCCTGGAGCCAGCAGGGTTTGCCCCTCCTGCCGGCGCAGGGCCGAATCGCGTCCCCGCAGCAAGGTGGTTTCGGCGAGGGCGAGGGCTGGATCCATGGGCTACCGCAGCAGAAACCACAATCCCATCCCGCCGCCTCCGGCCGCCACGAGCCGGCGCAGCACCTCGCCGTTCACCCGACTGGCCAGGGCACCCCCCACCAGCCCTCCGGCCACGGCCCCCAGGGCGAGGGCCAGCGCCGCGGGCCAGGCCACCCGGCCACTGGCGAGGAACACCGCCGCCGCTCCCCCATTGGCGGCAAGGGCCAACAGCTGCTTCAGGCCGCTCAAGCGGGTGAGGGAATCTGGGAGGGTGATCGCCAGCACCCCCAGCAGGATCACGCTGAGCCCCGCGCCGAAATACCCCCCATACACCGCCGCCAGTGCCACCAGGGCGCCAGCCAGGGGGGGCAACCCTGCAGCGCCACTAGCCACGGGGAGGGTGGAAAGCCAGCGGCGAAGAGGCGTCTGCAGAGCCACCAGCGCCGATCCCAGCAGGATCAGCCAGGGCACCAGCGCCAAAAACAACCGCTCATCGCTCGCCAGCAGCAGCTTTGCCCCCACCACGCCCCCCGCCAGGGCCAGCGGCACCAGCAGGCGGCCCCGGCCCCCTTGCCCCCCCAGATCCCGCCGCTGGGCCCAGGCCGCCCCCAGATAGCCGGGGGTAAGGGCCACCGTGTTGGTGAGATTGGCCACCAAGGCAGGCAGGCCCAAGGCCGTGAGAGCCGGGAAGCTGATCAGCGATCCCCCTCCGGCCAGCGCATTCACCAGGCCCGCCGCCACTCCGGCCAAGGCGGCCCCCAGCACGGCAAGCCCATCCCCGCTCATCGCTCCCACCAGCGCAGGAGGTTGCTGTAGCTGCGGCTGATCAGATCAAACACCTCCCCCTTCCCCACCTGCCCATGGAGGGCCCGCCGGGCCGTGTCCAATTCAAAGAGCAGCTCCCGCTGCTCCCCATGGCGGATGCGGCTCTCGATCCACCCCACCGCCACCAGCCGCTCCCCCCAGGCCACGGGCTCCACCCGGTGCAGACGGGTGCTGGGATACACGATCGCGTGGCCGGCCGGCAGCCGAATCCGCTCCTCCCCCTGGGGGCTCTCCAGCACCAGATCGCCGCCGCCGTAGCTCTCGGGCCCACAGAGGGCGAGGGTGAAGGAGAGGTCGGCTCGCCCTCCCGCCATCCAGGCGTTGTCCACATGGCGGCCATAGCCCTCCCCCGCTCCCATGCGGCTGAAGAGCACACCATGGATCCGGCGGGGAAAGGCCGCCGCCTGCAGAAGGGGATGGGCCCCAAGGGCGGCGCGCACCTCCCCTTCCAGCACCCCATGGAGAGGGCTTTGGCGATCAAGCTGACGATTGTGTTTCACCTGGCGGGCATGCCAGCCGGCCGTCTCTCCCCCCACACGCCACTGCTCCGAAGAGGAGGCGTCCAGCCGTTCCCGCAAACCGGCGATCTCGTGGGGGGGGAGGAGGGGCTCAAGAAAGAATTGCATCGGTCCACCGGTTCAGGGGGCCCAGGCGCACCCGCCCCAACCCATTGTTGAGGATCCCTGTCGGGCCCCCTGTTCGGCCCCAGCTGCCATGCCTCGCAAGAGCGTTGCCCTGTTTTTAGCCAGCACCACTCTCCTCTCTGCCCTGGCGGGCTGCAGCCCTGAGCGGGAGGCGGGCGAGAAGGGGGGCGAGGAGGTTCGTCCCGGCGCCTCGGGCCAAACCGTCCAGCCCCAAACGGAGCAAAAAAAAGAAGAGGGTGAAGGCGGTGAAGGAGGAGAGGGGGGAGAAGGGGGCGAGGGGTAGGCCCCGGCTCGGCCGGGCTCGGCGATGGTGAACGGGGGCCGCCATGATGGTGCCCTTTCCCTTCCCATGGGCCCCAACCTTGCACTGGAGGTGGCCACCTCGGGCGCCATCGCTCCTGCCGATTCCCCCTGGCGCCAGAGCTGGTATCCGGTGGCCTATCTGGTGGATCTCGATCGCACCCAGCCCAAGGCCTTCACCCTGCTGGGCGACGACCTCGTGCTCTGGTGGGATGGGGCCGCCCAGCAATGGAGGGCCTTTGCCGATGTGTGCCCCCATCGGCTGGTGCCCCTCTCGGAAGGCCGCCTCAACGCCGCGGGAGAGCTGGAATGCCCCTACCACGGCTGGACCTTCCGCGGCGACGGCGCCTGCACAGCCATTCCCCAAGCCAGCGAGGAGGGCGGAGGGGAAGAGCGGGAGGCAGCACGCCTGCGCAGCCCCCGCAGCCGTTGCCGCACCTATGCCACCGCCATCGGCCAGGGCCTGCTGTTTGTGTTCGCAGGAGAACCCGACGCCAGTGCGTCCGTACCTCTGCCCCTGGTGCCCCAGCTGGAGGAGCCCATCGGCCCCGGCGAGCGGCCCTGGACCGTGCAGGACACGTTCCGGGACCTGCCCTACGACGCCCTCACCCTGCTGGAGAACGTGCTCGATGTGAGCCATGTGCCCTTCACCCATCACGGCACGGTGGGGCGCCGGGAGAATGCGGGGCCGGTGGAGCTCCAGCTGCTCCACGCCGATGCAGGCGGCTTTTCCGGCGTCTGGGAAGAGGGCCCCCGCAGAGGAAAGCTCGGCCGCCAGAGCACCACCTTCACCGCCCCCTGCCTGATGTGGCACGACCTCACGGCACCCAAATTTGCCCGCATCCTCACGGTGGTGTACGTGACGCCGATTCGGCCTGGGGTCTGCCGGATCTTTGCCCGCTTCCCCTTCCAGTTCCGCTCCCCCTTGCCCCCGCTGGTTCTGCGCTTGCGCCCCATCTGGTTGCAGCATCTCGCCAACCATGTGGTGCTGGAGGACGACCAGCTGTTTCTGCACTGGCAGGAGCGGGTGCTGGCCCAGCGGGGAGGCAGTGCCAACCTCTCGCGCAGCTGCTATCTGGCCAGCCAGGCCGATCGTTACGTGTTGGCCCTGCATCAGTGGGTGGTGGAGCACGGCGGCTCCCCTTTCCCGGATCAGCCCCTGCCACCGCGCCAAGACCAGGTGAGCCTGATGGAGCGGAACCACAGCCACACCGAACACTGCCGAGCCTGCTCCGGAGCCCTCAACCTTCTGCGGCGCTGGAGGCCCTGGCTAGGGGTTGTTCCCTGGCTGGGCCTGCTGGCTGTGGCTTGGTGGCACACCACAGCTGTGATGCTGGTGGCCAGCGTTGCCTCGCTGCTCACCTGGCGCTTGGGCTGCCAGTTCAACATCTGGGAAGAACGGCTCCAGCAAGGCAGTGGCCGGCCCCCCCGCAATCGTCGTTAAGGCGCTCGATTCACGTTTTGGGACGACTACGACGGCGGAGCCGTTCCAATAAAGTGGAGTGGGATCCCCAAGGAACGGCACCTGAGGCAAAGGCCAAGGCCCAGCCGAGGGAAGAACCGACCCGATTGATGGCGGAAAAGACTTCTTCCCCCTCCGCGTTCGTCATCAGGAGTTTGCTCAACTTCTGCTGTTGAATGTAGTTCTCTTTCAGCAACATCTTGCGCAAATCGTCCATTGGCTTACGCATCTGCACAGCGGTGAGCTCCGGTTCCAAAAGCGATTGCAGCCGCACGTTCAGGTCCTGGGTGCTACTGGCGTTCTGCAAGGCTTCCCGAACCTCCGCAAGGCGTGCTCCCCGCTCCAGGTACGACACCCTCTTGGACTGGGCCGATGCGAGCTCCCCGAAGGCGCTCGACACCTGCAGGGGGACAAGCAGCAGATAGCCAGTCACTGCCAGCACAGCGAGACGTCTTACGAGGCGGAGGCGATGTCGGAGAGGGTCATGGGAGGGCTGGATGAACCGAGCCAAGTGCAATAGGACAAACCCCAGGAAAGCCAAATGCCCCTCATTCACCAGCACATCCACAAACTCCCCCTGCCATTGCGGGTTCAAGGGATTGGCCTGCAGCAACACTGGAATCAGATGAAACAGAAAGATCGCAAACAGGGCGATAGACCCCCCTTCAAGCAGAAGCCGGAAGCGGTGGCGCAATCGTCTGGAGGATTTCTCGTCGGTGGACGCCTCGCTGGCGTCATGCTCAAAGTCGTCGATGTCGAAAGCTTCCATGCCTGCTCCAAGGCAAACCTGCTTCGCCCATCATGATGCACCCATCCAACCTGCCAGGTGGGAGGCCGCCGGAGACGCCACCAGGGCCCGAGCTCTGGGGAGTGCTGGATCAAGCCGCTCGGAACTGAACGGCGGCAGGGGGCGCCTCCGCAGCCAGGCCCCCCAGCGGAATTCATGGAAAGGGATGAGGGGCTCGGCAGCAATGCGCTTTTCACGCTTCAGTTTCCACACCAAACTGCGGTAGGGATCATCCTGCAGATTCAGAAGCCGGTGGGGCAGGGCCGTGCTGGGGCGTGGACCTATCCCCCTACCGTCGTAAAGGTAAAGCCATCCCCGACGCTCCAATTCCGCCAGCACCTCGGGGGGGCTGGCTTCAGCCATCTGCAGCACCGCATAGCCGAATGCGGTAGCCCCTGGATCGAGTTCCACCAGGCCCCGCAACCTGTGGTGTCGATCCACCATCCAGAGGCGTCCCTCGGCTCCCATTACCAGGGGAACGGGCTTGGTGGCCAGATAGGACCTGCGTTCCTCGGCGCTTTCTGTTTCAAAATCCTGCTGGCGACTGCGCACCTCCGCCAATCCAACGCACATCTGGGTGGGTTGGAGATCGGCCACCCGCACTTCAATCAGGGCCTGGCTGGGATCGGGCGGGGGGAGGGGCTGGTACGGGGGGAGACGAAGGGTCACGGGTCAAGATGCTCGCTCAAATCTAAGGGCCAAGCCTGGGCGGAATAGGGTCATCCCATGTCGATGGCCCCATGACCAGCTCCCTCACCACCAGCCCACTCCCACCCTTGCAGGGTCCCCATGGCCCCATCGGGGTGATGATTTGCGGCCACGGCAGCCGCAACCGCCTGGCCGTGGCTGAATTTGCAGACCTGGCGCGGCAACTGCAAGAGAGGCTCCATCCGGTGCCGGTGGCTTACGGCTATCTGGAATTTGCTAAGCCCATCCTGCGCGAGGGGCTCGAGAAGCTGCAGCGGCAGGGGGTTCAGCACATCCTGGCGTTGCCCGCCATGCTCTTTGCAGCGGGCCACGCCAAAAACGACATTCCCTCCGTGCTCAACACCTTTGCCGCAGAAACGGGCCTAAGGGTCGACTATGGCCGGGAGCTGGGCGTGGACCTGGGCATGATCCAGGCGGCCGGAGCCCGCATCCGGCGCTGCCTCCAAGAAGGTGATCTGCAAAGGGAGGCCCTAGGCCGGGAGCCCGTGCCCCTCCACGAGACCCTGCTGGTGGGGGTGGGCCGGGGATCCTCCGATCCCGATGCCAACTCCAATGTGGCCAAGGTGACCCGCATGTTGGTGGAGGGATTTGGCTTTGGCTGGGGGGAAACCCTCTATTCCGGTGTCACCTTCCCATTGGTGGAACCTGGCTTGAGGAAGGTGATGAAGCTGGGCTATCGGCGCCTGGTGGTGTTCCCCTATTTCCTTTTTTCAGGCGTATTGGTGAGTCGCATCGTGCAACACAGCGCCGCCGTGGCTGCAGACCACCCGGAGGTGGAGCTGCTCCATGCCTCCTACCTGGGCGACCATCCCCAGGTGATCGGCACGTTTCAAGAACGCCTCATGGAAGTGCTGGAGGGCACGAATGCCATGAATTGTTCCCTCTGCAAATACCGGGCCCAGGTGTTGGGCTTTGAGCAGGAGGTGGGCAGTCCCCAACACAGCCACCACCATCATGTGGAGGGTTCGATGGAGAGCTGCCAGCTTTGCGAAAGGGAATGCACGGGCGCCTGTCAGAGCGATTCACCGCTCCACTCCCATGATGCCGCCCACCATCACCACCCGCCCTATCCCCATGCCCATCACCCACTGGGCCCCGAAACGCTTCGGAAATCCTGAGAGAAGGGCGTCTCAAGCCGGGCTAATGGAGTCTTTGTCCAATGGTTAAGTCATTCCTATGGGTCTGTCTTTTCCCCATTGCCGTTCCGTTTCCCCAAGGGCATCCCCGGGTTTTCCCCAGCCGCTTCGGCTAAACCGACCGGAACCACGAGCCCCTGTGGAAAGTGGACCTTTCACTCCTCGGCCCCTTGACATAACCTGAAAAAGGTTGACAACCCTGACAAGCCGTCCTCCCTGGGCAGCACATCCCTGATCAGCAGAGCAATCTCAAGACGCGAGAGCGGCCTTCAGTCAGTGTTGGCAGACCTTTGACGAAATCGGCTTTGTGTGGCGTAGTGGGTGGATTCAACACCAGGACCTTGTGAAGGAGTCGGTTACGCCCCCATTCATCAACAGCGCTCTCCGCTCCGATGGCTCTACCTTTTTTGCATCAGCGGCTACCAGTGTGAGCCTGGAAGCAGAAGTGCCCGAAGCCCTGTTTGAGGGGATGCGGGAATTCATCCGCAACCATCCCAACTGGGATCAATACAGCGTGATCACCTTTGCTCTGGCGGGTTTTCTCTTTCAAAACGGATCCCCCGACCGATCCGTAAAAGATCACTATCTTGCCGGTCTCTTTACAGAACCCTGAACGCAAGCCTGCTAGTGACCTTTAGTGAAAATCAAGCGTCAGTGGGTGGACAAAAAAAAGACGGAGGGGCCAACCTCCGTCCTCGATTTCTCCCTTGCCCGACCCGTTTTAGGTCGCCCATTAACTATGTGGTGAGGCGAGCGATCGTTCTGTGGTGATCGACACCACAAAGCCGATCAGGTGTGGAGTTCCTCACCAAGAGCTCCCGCACAGGCCCGCAAGGTGAGAGCCATCAGGGTGAGGGTGGGGCTCTGCCAGCCCGCACTCGGCCAACAGGCCCCATCGGTGACCAGCACATTGGCCGCCCGCCAGCAGGCATTGTGGGGATCTACCACCCCTTCCTCCTCATGGACGGCCATGGGGGCCCCGCCCACCTCATGGATGTAATACCCCGGAGGGGCGGCTCCGGGGCCTAGGGCAGGCCTGTTTTTCAGCCACGATTCCAGCAGTGGGAAAACCATGAGGTCTTCAACCGGCAGAATTTCTCCTCCCGCAGCCGCCACAACGGCCTGCATGCGGCGTTTCATGTGGGCCACCATCGCCCGTTCGTTCGCTCCCCAGCGGCAGGCGATCCAGGGAATGGGCAAGCCATGGGCATCACGCTGATCCCCGCACAGGCTGACGCGATTCTCTGCCACGGGAAGCACCTCACCGTGGCCGATCAGGAAGCCCAGGGCCTCGTCCGGGCGGCGTTTGAAAAACCTGGGGGGATCAAACCGCTGAATCGCCGCCCAGAGGCCATAGCCACGGGAAAAATCGGCGGCCGCCTGCTCTCCGAAGAAGGTATTGGGGAGAAAACAGCTGCCCGCACCGGAGAGCTCCGCCACGGCAGATGGGGACCCGGGAACCGGAAGGCTGAAGAAACAGCTGGCGGAGATGTGATCCATCAGGTGGTGGCCCAGCAGCCCAGAGGAATCCACCAAGGGAGGACCATCCAGCCCCTCCTGCGAGTGCAGGAGAATCCGCAGGGTTTCAATGGTCGAAGCACAGAGCACCACCAGATCGGCCTCCACCTTCACCCGATCCCCGGTGCGGCCATCCACCACCACCACGCCTCGGGCGCGCTCGCCGCTGGAATCCATCCACAGATGGCTGACCACAGCCTCGGAACACACCCGCGCCCGACCAGTGGCCAGGGCACGGGCCAAGGTGGATCCCTGGGCACTGGAAGGGGGCCAGCCGCGTGGCTGGCCTGGGGCGGAAGGCCCCCTTGCAAATCCGCGGGAGGGAATCATGGGGAGGCCCAACTCCCGGGCCACAGCCTTTTGCATGTGGCGCTCCCCTGGGGTGAGGGGCAGGGGAGGGAGGGTGTGTCCGTCCGGCAACTGGGCTAGTCCATCCCGTTGGCCATGCACCCCGAGCAGGCCTTCCAAGCGGGTGTAATACGGATCCAGATCGGCATGGCTGATCGGCCAGGAGGGACTCCGGCCATCCCATTGACCCGCCTTGAACTCATAATCCGAGAGACGGACGGTGATGCCTCCCCAGGTCAGGCTTTTCCCGCCCACCTGTCGGCCCCGCGTCCAGAGAAACGGGGCATCCTCGGGCACCCGATAGGGGTGCAGGCGCTCGTCGACATAGAGCTCGGGGTTGTGCTTCCAATACCCGGGGTGGTTGGCCGCGATGGTGTTTCGCCCACTGGAAACGTAGGCCAGACGCCGCAGGCTGTTGCTGGGCTCACGCCCCAGAGCCCGATCAGGCTGAAGATTCGGGCCCGCATCCAGCACCAACACCCTCAAACCCGCATCCGCCAGCACCATGGCGGCCACTCCCCCACAGGCTCCGGCCCCTACCACAACCACATCCACTGGATCTCCAGCAGCTAGGAACCGAGTCTGTGAAGCCATCAATCCAGCACCCGATCGGGCCGGATCTTGCCAGATCCGACAACCTCAACTTACGATCCGAGAAAAAGAGTGACAACGAAGGTAAGCATTTGACATGATACGTTTATGGTTTGAAGACTTCTGGGCTGATTTCGATCCAAAAAATAACTTTTTCACCCACACTCTTGACCGCTGCGGAATCCGCTACAAGCGGACAAAACGTTGGCCTGACGTACTCATTTATTCGGGTTTTGGCGATCGACATAAGGTATACAATTGCCGCAAGATTTTTTATACTGGAGAAAACGTCAAGCCTGATTTCACTGTTTGTGATTACGCCATCAGCTTCGATCCCAGCGACGATTCCCGCAACTTACGGCTCCCCGTTTACATCTACCATGCCTGGTATCAATCCAGAGGCTTGGGCCTCGCTGAGGGGGCCGAATCCATGCTGGATATTTTGCTGAATCGCACCAATCCACTCTCCTTCCCAGAGCCGAGAGAACACTTTTGCAGTTTTATTTTTGGCAATGGCAAACCACAAAAGAGGAACGAGTTTTTTCATGCCCTAAGCCAATACAAAAAAGTGGATTCGGCTGGTAAATGGATGAACAACACGGGCTATAAGGTAGATAACAAGATAAAATTTTTACATCAATATAAATTCAACATCGCTTTTGAAAACGAAAGCGCACCCGGCTACACCACTGAAAAGATTCTCGATCCACTGTTGGCGGGAGCCATTCCAATTTATTGGGGAAATCCAGATGTTGCAGTGGATTTCTCCCCCCATTCCTTCATCAACGCGATGGACTTTTCTTCGACTGAAGAGCTTATCGAAACCATCATCACCATCGACAATGATGATGACCTTTTCCGCAGCTACCAGCATGCTGCCTGCTTCACGAACAATGAGCCCACCCAGTTCTGGGACATGCAGAGGCTCTGCAGCTTCTACCAACAGGCCCTCGGTGTCTAATCGGCCATAGACCCATAGACCAATCAAAAACCCACCTGGCTAAAGGTGGGTTTGGTGGAGTGGCTAAACATTCAAGTTAGGCCAAAAAAAGTTGGTGGCGGGGGCGAGATTTGAACTCGCGACCTTCGGGTTATGAGCCCGACGAGCTACCAGACTGCTCTACCCCGCGTTGTGAGGTCATTGTACCAGCTGGGGTTCCCCCGCCGGGATTGGCTGGATTAGGTCCGCAGATCCCCATGCACCTCCAGCTTCAGGTGGGGGGCTGGAACCAGAAAGCGTTCGCCCATCTCTTCCAGGGTCATCGGTGTGAGCCACTCCAGGTGCTGCAGCACATGAAGGGCCACGGCCTGCTTGGCGCGCGTGGAGCCGTCCTCCACCTTGATGGCCACACCCAGACCTTCCCCCACCCGGCTGAGGCATTGAATTCCTTCTGCCCCGCCCTTGCTGACCACCTGTCCGTGGGCCCGGCGCATGAGCTCCGTGTCGAAACGGTGCTCGCCTGCCACCAGCTCTGGGTGGGTGAGCATGGCCCGGCTGAGGCATTCCAGATCGGCCTGGGTGCCGGCCCCCAGATGGGCAAAAAGCAGAGCCATCTGGGCCACTTGCAGCTGCAACGTCGGCGCACCGCAATCATCCCGAGCCACCACCAGTTCGGCCGCCGGCAGCGCCAGCAGTTCCCCCACCCGCTTCAACACCTCCTGCTGGAGAGGGTGTTCCACCTGCAGATAGCTTTCCAGGGGCCAATAGAGCATGCGACAGGCCGCCAGGAAAGCCGCGTGCTTCCCCGAGCAGTTGTGCTGCAGGGCGCTCCGGCCTTCCCCAGGAGGTGGACACTGCAGATGCTCCACCTCCAGTTCCGCTCCCCACAGCAGGCGAAAGGCTTCCCTGGCATGGGCGGTGGTGCCGGCGTGGGAGGCGCAGGCGATGGCCAGCCCCCGCTCCCCTGCCCTGTAGCGCTCCGCAGCGCCACTGCCCACGAACACTGTGGCCTGGAAGGGCTTGAGGGCGGAACGCACAAAGGTCAGGAGCTGGGGGTCTCCAGCGCGCATGAGCACCCTCCCTCGGGCATCACACACCACCACATGCACCTGATGGCTGGATTCCGGAATGCCATCCCGCAACATGCGAACCCTGAGGGGAGAAACCAGTGAACGGTTGGCCCCAGAGAAGCTGGTGGACAGAGACATGGTGGCGTGAACGGTTCAGGCGAACGCCGCAGGGCGGAACTTCAAAGAGCCTGACAGAGGCCCGTTCCCACCCCCATCAACAGCAAAATCCAAAGAACTCCCTGGCGAAGCCTCAAGAGCACCGGTGCCACCTGATGCCTGGCCACCAGGAGATCCTGCTGCCGCCAGGCCAGAGGTTTTTCCCACACCTGACCGTCGTACCAACCGGATTCTTCGTATTCCACCTTCTCAGACACCAGGCGCCGGTTGACATACGACCAGCCCAACCATTGGCGGAGAAGCAACAGCAGGGGAAGCCCCAGGCTGAGGGTGAACGCCGCTGCCGCGATCCGGAGCTGGTGATCCTTCAGGCTCCAGCTGCCGCTGGCCACCACCCACCCCAGGGGGAGCAGGAGCAACCAGGCCACTGCCAACGCCCGGATGAGGGCGAGCTCTCCCCGGGCGGGCCAGGAAAAGAACCAGGAATCCTCCAACTGCTTGTATTCCTCCAGAGGGCGCTGTTCCTTAGCTACAGGACAGGCCACTGGCGTGTCGGCGGATTCGGCTCCTGGGCCTGGAGGGTTGGCGGAAGGCATGGTGTGGCCAGTTTTGCTCAGGAGAGCCGCAGGGGGGATCCCACGGAGGCAGGAGGAACAAGGGGGGTGTAGCGGTGCTGCTCCCCATGACCCCAGAACGACTCCAGATCGTAAAAGTGCCGCTCCTGGGGCGTGAGCACATGCACGATCAATTCGCCGTAATCGAGCAACACCCAGAGGCCTTCCGCCTGCCCTTCGCGCCGCAAGGGCAGGCGATGGGCGTCCAGCTCCAGACGCTCCTCCACGGAGCGGGCGATGGCTCTAACCTGCACATCTGAAAGGCCACTGCAGATCACGAACCAATCGGTGAGTGAGGAGATGTCCTCCACCCGGATCAAGCGAATATCCACTGCCTTGCGATCATCACAGGCTTCAGCCGCCAGCTGGGCCAGGTTCTCGCTGGTCGGATTATCCATACACGTTCTCGCTGCTCAGGGATTGCCTGGATCCCTCCTGCTGGGCCATTTCAGCCCTGGCCTTGCCCGCACTCTTGCGCAGAGCTTCCAGTCGATCTTCATAGAAGGCCCGTTTGCGTTTCTTGCGGCTCTGCTCCACCAGTTCCTTCAGCGCTCCGCCCAGGCTTTTGTAGGCATTCGGCAGGGTGTAACCAAAACGGCAGGCGAGCTCAATGGCCCGCTCATCCGCCTGGATGGCATCCTGCAGGCGCTTTTCAGAATTGTTTTTGAGATACAGGCGGTAGCCCGCAAAGCCCGAAAGGCCTGCGGCCACCAGGAGCAGGAGGCCATCCTGCACCCAGAGCTCTCCGATGGCCCCGCCCAGGCCAATAGCGAGAGCGGCCATCTCCCAGCCATCCCGGGGGATGGCATCGTTCTGAATCCGGCCCACTTCGTGCCAAAAGAGGAGATTGCGGTGGTCGAGTGCGAGGGCATCCCACTTTTCCAGATCCACTTGGATCTCCACTTCATCCCGGCCGATTTCCTCCAGGGTGATCAGCGGTGGGTCCACAGAGGCAGCGGCTTCAACGAACACCCAGCTCTGCATTTCCGGGGGAAGCAGCCCCTTCAGGCGCTGGAGTTCGCTCATCGACGGTCGGGAGTTGGTATTTATTCAGCTTCTAGATTAGCCACCGTCCAGGAGGTAGCGGGAACAAGGGGGGCGGGATTGCCGCACGCATGAGAGGCTGGGGGAGTTTTGCCCTCCCTCGCCCCATGCCCCGCCGCACGGATTTGCGACGCATCCTGCTGCTGGGCTCCGGGCCAATCGTGATCGGCCAGGCCTGTGAATTTGATTATTCCGGCACCCAGGCCTGCAAAGCCCTGCGGGCCGAAGGCTTTGAGGTGGTACTGGTGAACTCCAACCCCGCCTCGATCATGACGGATCCGGATCTGGCGGACCGCACCTACATCGAGCCCCTCAGCCCCGAAGTGGTGGCTGAGGTGATCGAGCGGGAGCGGCCCGATGCTCTGCTGCCCACCATGGGGGGGCAGACCGCCCTCAACCTGGCCGTGGCGCTGGCGGAAAACGGCACCCTGACCCGCTTTGGTGTGGAGTTGATCGGCGCCAACTTGGAGGCCATCCGCAAGGCGGAAGACCGCTTGCTGTTCAAGGAGGCGATGGAGCGCATTGGTGTGTCGGTGTGCCCATCCGGCATTGCCAACAGCCTGGAGGCAGCGGAGATCGTGGGGGAGGTCATCGGCACCTATCCCAGGGTGATCCGGCCAGCCTTCACCCTCGGGGGATCGGGCGGCGGCATCGCCTACAACCCGGAGGAGTTTCGGGCCATCTGCAAAAGCGGGCTGGAGGCTTCCCCCGTTTCCCAGATTCTGATCGAGCAATCCCTCCTGGGTTGGAAGGAATTCGAACTGGAAGTGATGCGCGATAGCGCCGACAACGTGGTGATTGTGTGCTCGATCGAAAATCTCGATCCCATGGGCGTGCACACAGGGGATTCCATCACCGTGGCCCCAGCCCAGACCCTCACCGACCGGGAGTACCAGCGGCTTCGGGATCAATCCATCGCCATCATCCGGGAGATCGGGGTGGATACGGGCGGAAGCAACATTCAGTTCGCCATCAACCCCTCCAATGGCGATGTGGTGGTGATCGAAATGAATCCCAGGGTTTCACGCTCCTCCGCCCTGGCGAGCAAGGCCACGGGATTCCCCATCGCCAAGATCGCCGCTCGCCTGGCGGTGGGCTACACCCTCGATGAAATCAACAACGACATCACGGGAGCCACGCCAGCGTGTTTTGAACCCACCATCGACTACGTGGTGACGAAGATTCCTCGCTTCGCTTTTGAAAAATTCCGCGGCAGTGCCCCCGTGCTCACCACCTCGATGAAGTCTGTGGGGGAAGCCATGGCGATCGGCCGCTGTTTTGAGGAGTCGTTTCAGAAGGCCTTGCGATCCCTGGAAACGGGCCTGGCGGGCTGGGGTTGTGATCGAGCCGAACGGCAGCCCAGCGACGGGGATCTCGACCGCCAATTGCGCATTCCCTCCCCTGAGCGCATCCTGGCCGTGCGCGCGGCCATGGGGGCTGGACGCAGCGACGGGGACATTCACCAGCTCAGTGGGATCGATCTCTGGTTTTTAGCCAAGCTGCGGGGACTGCTGGAGACGGAACAACGGCTGCTCCGCGGGCGGGCCCTAGCGGACCTGCAGGCTTCTGCCCTGTGGGAATTGAAGCAACTGGGCTACTCCGATCGCCAATTGGCCTGGGCCACGGGAAGCGATGAATTGGCCGTGCGGCGCCACCGGCAGGCCCTCGGCATCCGGGCGGTGTTCAAGACCGTGGACACCTGCGCCGCCGAATTCGCCTCCAGCACGCCTTACCACTACTCCACTTACGAAAGGCCCCTGCTGCGCCTCCAGGAGGACGGCACCCTGGTGAGCCAATCTTCCGCAAGCGAAGTGCAGCCGGAGCAGCGGCGCAAGGTGATGATCCTGGGTGGGGGACCGAATCGCATCGGCCAGGGAATCGAATTTGATTACTGCTGCTGCCACGCCTCCTTTGCCCTCAGGGATGGGGGCTTCGCCACGGTGATGGTGAACAGCAATCCAGAAACGGTGTCCACCGACTACGACACCAGCGACCGGCTCTACTTCGAGCCCCTCACCCTGGAGGATGTGCTCAATGTGATTGAGGCAGAGCGGCCGGAAGGCCTGATCGTTCAGTTCGGGGGGCAGACCCCCCTGAAGCTGGCGATCCCCTTGATGCGCTGGCTCGAGAGCGCTGAGGGCAAGGCCAGCGGCACGGCGCTTTGGGGCACCTCGCCCATCTCCATCGACCAGGCGGAAGACCGTGAACAGTTTCAGGAGATCCTCGAACAGCTGCAGATTCGCCAACCCCGCAATGGCCTGGCCCGCAGTGAAAGCGAAGCGCGCCAGGTGGCCGATCGGGTGGGCTATCCCGTGGTGGTACGCCCTAGCTATGTGCTTGGCGGCAGGGCCATGGAAGTGGTGTACGACGAAGACGAACTGAACCGCTACATGCCGAGGCGGTGAATGTGGAGCCGGATCATCCGGTGTTGATCGACCAATTTTTGGAAAACGCCATTGAGGTGGATGTGGATGCCCTCTGTGATCACACCAACACGGTGGTGATTGGTGGGCTGATGGAGCATATCGAGCCCGCCGGGGTGCACTCCGGGGATTCGGCCTGCAGCCTGCCTGCGGTGAGCCTCTCGCCTGAGTGCCTGGCCACCATCCGCGGCTGGAGTGCGGATCTAGCCCGGGCTCTGGCGGTGCGGGGCCTGATGAACCTGCAATTCGCCGTGCAGAACGGTGTTGTCTACATCCTGGAGGCCAATCCCCGCGCCTCCCGCACCGTTCCCTTCGTGGCCAAGGCCACGGGGGTGCCGCTGGCGAAGATCGCCAGCCAGGTGATGGCTGGCGCCACCCTTGCCGAGCTCGGGCTCCAGAGCGAACCCAAGCCCCCAAGACAGACCGTGAAGGAAGCGGTGCTGCCCTTTCAGCGCTTTCCCGGATCAGACACGTTGCTAGGGCCGGAGATGCGCTCCACCGGGGAGGTGATGGGCATCGCGGACAGCTTTGGGCTGGCCTATGCGAAGGCGGAATTGGCGGCAGGGGAAGCGCTCCCCACCTACGGCACCGTGTTCCTCTCCACCCATGAACGGGACAAGCCCGCCCTGGTGCCGGTGGCCCAGCAACTGGCCGCCAAGGGCTTTGCCCTGGTGGCCACCGCAGGAACGGCCCAGGTGCTGAGGGCGGCAGGGCTGGACGTGGAGACGATCCTGAAGGTGCATGAAGGCCGCCCCAACATCGAGGATGCCATCCGCTCCAAGGAGATCCAATTGGTGATCAATACCCCCGCGGGTCGACAGGCGGCCCATGATGATCGTTATTTGCGGCGCGCTGCGCTCGACTACGACGTGCCCACCGTCACCACCCTGGCTGGTGCCCGGGCAGCCGTTGAGGGCATTGCCGCCCTGCAGGAGCACCGAACCCTGGAGGTGACAGCCCTGCAGGACATCCACGCTCCCTGGAAGGTTCAGCCCTGCCCAGGATGAACGGATGTGATCCGTCTCACTGACGACCCTGGTTGGACGCTACACACTGGTTGAACAACGTGATCAACCGATGATGCTCCTACACATAATGGGCGCCCTGATGGCCATTGGGCTCCCATTGGTTGAGATGAACATGCCGTCATTGGCTCGCCCAGGGGCTCATCCGACCCCTGGGGCTTCTCAGATCGCAGACCGCACCAGGCGCTTCCCCCTGCGCCGCGAGGGGGGCGGCACCCGTGCAGCCTGCGCGTCTCGTCTGATCGCCCACCTGGTGCCAGAATCCGGGGAGCTTGACCCAGGGCAGGAGTTGTTCATCGGCCTCATCGAGGGGCCAACCCCCCAGTCGGTGCCCTTGGTGGTCCGCGCCACAGGGCAAGACTGGGTGATGGCAGCAAAGCGCACGGCAACGCTCAGGCTCTTGCGATTGCCCCAGCGGCCAGATGGGAGCCTCTGGGAGAGTTTCCCGGCCTGTGAAGGCACGGCTGAGGCCCTCGCTCCTCCGGCCCGCAGCCTGCTCCTGCGGGCGGGCTCACGGCCGGCTGATCGTCCCTACCAACTCCTCCTGCAGGACCTCTGGCGCCGTTGCGGCCAAACGATGGCGACAGGGGAAGCGATCAAGGGTTGGGGCTATGAGCATTTGCTGGATCGGTTGCCCAAAGATTTGGCAGTGGCGTGCGAAGCCTTGCCTCCGGGGAACCCTTCGCCTCAGGCCACCGGCTCGGTATCCCTGTCCTGAGATTCGAGCAATTCCCAGATCTCCTCTTGCCGGGTGCGTCCTGAAAGGGAGTGGAGTCCCCAGGGCTTCCAGCGAAGGGTGTGGGAAGACGTGCCTTGGACCAGATCACGGGTGATTCCCGACATCAGAATGCGGCACTCTGGGGAGGGGGGAGGAGCCCCATCGGCGATGAGGGGGGAACGGAGGCTGTCGATGCGGGCGGCGCAGTTGACCACGTCGCCCAGTACGCCATATTCCCAGCGATCTTGGCTGCCGATGGAACCCGCCACCACCAAGCCACTGTGGAGGCCAAGGCGGAGGCGAACGGGAGGATGGCCCCCTTGGTGAAGCTGGCCATTGAGCTGGTGAATGGCTGCACGGATGGCCAGAGCAGCGTCCACGGCGGTGGCAGCATCCCACTGGCGGGAGCCGCTAAGCGGCGCGCCAAACACCGCTAACACCCCATCCCCCGTGAATTTGTTCACGAGTCCACCCCGGCTCTGGATGGGATGCACGAGCCGTTCCATGGCTTGATTGAGCCAAAGGAGGAGGGGTTCGGGGCGAAGTTCCTCGGCCACGGCGGTGAAGTGTTCGATGTCCGCCAGCAGAACGGTGACGAATAGCTCTTGGGCCCTGAAGCGATTGCCAGCCAGGAGCACCTCCCGCTGCTGCCAGAGTTCTTGCGCCACCTCGGGGGAGATGGTTTGACCGAGGAGGCGCTGGAGCTGCTGGCGCTGGTGTTGCTGCTCCATGCCACGGCCCGTCCAGGCGGCGCTGGCGGTGGCGATCAGGCCGACAAGCGGGAGGGTGAGATTGAGCCAGAGGATCCCCTGCCATAGGAGGAGGAGCCCTACCAAGAGCCCCCCAGCGGCAACGAGGACCACGACCTGGGAGCTGCGGCGCAGGCTGGAAAGCCCCTCCCCGAGGGCCAGGCCAGCGGCGATGGCCCCCGCCAGCAGGAGGATGTTGAACCAGGGGGGTGCGGCTGCCATTCCCAGGGGTGTGCCCCGCTCCTGCGCCATGAGGGCGGCGAGTCGATGGGCGTGGAGATCCACGCCAGGCATGAGCCTCTCGATCCCCAACCAAGGGAGGCGCCCCACGGGGACGGCAAAGAGATCCCGAAGGGAGGGAGCCCGGCTGCCGATCAGCACCACTGTGCCCCGCAGACGCTCGGGCGGCACCTGGCCAGCGAGGAGGGCGCGCAAACTCCAGCTCTGAAAACTGCCAGGGCGGTGGAAGGCGAGCATGCGCTGGACACCTCCCTCATCGAGATGGGTGTAGCCACCGGAATTGGTCTCCAGGGTGGCTGGCGGAGCGCCGGTTTCCCAGCGGGAGCGAAGCGGGCTGATGGGTTGGCCGCGCCAGCGCTCGAGGAGGCGGAGGGGAAGGGGAACACCAGAGGGTCCCTGACTGCGCACATGCAGCAGGTCGCGGCGCACCACCCCATCGGGATCAATGAGCAGATCGTTGTAGGCCTGCCTCAGGGGGGAGGTGCCGGGGATGGGCCCCACACCCTCGATGAGGCTGTACACCGACACCACGGGGGGAGTGGTGTTCACGAGGGATCGGAGCTCTTGCACGCCTGGTGCAACCCCGAGATCGCGGTAGAGGTCGAGGCCGATGGCAGCAACGCCGGCCTGGGTGAGACGGCGGATGGCTTCGGCCAGGAGGCGATCCTGGAGAGGCCAACCGAGCTGGCGAAGATCCTCTTCTTCGATGGCGATCACTCGGATGGGCAGATCAGCGGCGGAGGGCTTGGGCTGGAGATGAACGGCCAGGTCGTAGAGGAAGAGATTGCTGTTTTCCGCCAGGCGGGTCTGGCGCACGCCGAGCAGGGCCAGGGCAGCCAGGGCATAGGGCAGGGCGCGGCGCAGGAGGAGATGCACCGGTTGGACCTTAGAAGCGATAGCTCAGCTTGGTGTAGAGGCCGTTGTCGATCAAGAGGTTGGTGTCGCCGGTGGGCAGATCATCGCCAAACTGGGTGGCCCAGCCCAACTCAGCGGCCCAGTGGCGGCCTTGGAGCCAGCGGAGCAGCAGACCTCCAGCGCCGAGGCTGCTGCTGTCGGTGGAGTTTTGGACAGTGGTGCTGACCCAGCCACCACCCAGAAAAGGCACCAGTTGGAGCTCGTGGGTGCCTTTGCGCCAGAAGGCCCAGCTGAGTTCACCGGAAGCCAGCCAGCCGTTGTCGCCGCTGATCACCTGACCCGGGAGGCCCCGCAGACCATTGTCGCTGCCCAGGCTGAAGCCCATGGGGTTGGTGAGGGGATTGAGGGCCACTTGACCCGCCCCCCGAAGCTGCAGTTGCCAGTTGGGGGCGAAGGGCCACAGGGCATTGAGCTCGCCGCCCAGGGCCCGAGCTTGGCCCACGTTGATGCCGAAAAAGGCCAGCTCCTGGAGCGCTTGATTGCCGCTGAAACCGGCCAGGCCCTGGAGGCCATAGAGACGGCCGTTGAGGTTGAGGGTGGAGAAAGCGGCATCCCAGGCCAGGCCGATCTGGAGAAAGCCCGTGCTCAAGGCTCCGGTATCGGCGCCGCCGAGGATGGCGGGAAAGCGTTCGCCGTCGAGCCAGGCGCTGTTGCGGTTGGCACTGAGGCCTGCGTAGGCGGAGAAGCGTTGGCGCAGGCCTTCATGGAAGGTGTAGTCGAGCTGGCCGAGGAGTTGTTGCTGGCGAAAGTTGAGGTTGTTAAAGGGCGCTGGGCTCTCCACGAGCTGGCGCCAACTGGCGGCTGCGGCCGTGGTGAGGGAGGCGCGATCGCTGAGGGGAAAGCGGTAGCTGAGGGAAACGGTGCGGTAGCCGAGTTGGGGGGCATCGGTGCTGTTGAGCTCGCCAACAAGGAGCAGTTGATCGCTCTGCCGCAGCAGGCCTCCCTTGGCGAGCACGCTAACCCCACGAAATTGTCCACTGCCGCCGGAGCCGTCGTTGCGCAGGCTGAAGTCGCCCGCTAGGGGGCGGCTTGCCGATTGGGCTTGAAGTTCGAGCACGGCTTTTGTGCTGTCGCCCCCAAGCCGGTTGAGGCTGGCGGTGAGGGAGCCCACCCCGGGAAACTGCTCCAGTTGGTTGAGGGCGCGTTGCAGGCTGGGCAGGTGCAGCACCTGGCCCTGGAGGGGAAGCACCAGGCGCTGGAGACGGCGTTGCAGGGCGCGATCGGGGCTGCTGACACGCACTTCCACAATGCGGCCTTCCACCACGAGCAGGCTGCCCTCCGGTGCGGGTTCCGTCTGGGGGAACACCCGGGTGTTGATATAGCCATCGGCCACCAAACGGCTACTCAAGAGGGCGGCGCAGCGGGAGAGGCGGTCTGCTGGGGGTTCAAGCAGGCACGGCTGGAGGGTGCGTTCCAGCTCCGCTTGGTCGTAAAGCGTGAGCCCCTCGACGCGGGGGAGAAACGATGCTGGTTGTGGTGGGCTCTTTCGGTCCTGAGATTTGATCTGATCGGTGTTAGGAGCGCTTGGAACCTGATTTGGAGGTGCCGGAAGAGGTCGATCCGGGGCCGGGGAGGGAAGGATGAGAGGAGAGGACTTGGAGGGGATGGGCGAGCTCGCCGGTCCGGCCGGTGGGGCTGGTCCCCCCGGCAAGCGAACGGGACCAGGTTGGACGGAAGGCGCCAGCAGCTGGGCCAGAAGAAGGGGCATCAGGGCCGGCGCGGGGCTAGGCATCAGAAAAGGGTTTAGGGCAGAGCAGGGGCCATGGCGCTCCGAACGTTTCTCTCTCCAGAATGGGTTTGATAAGGAGACGCCTTCTGATCCCTAAGCGGGCATGGATAACCTTTGCGTTGCCACGTTTGATCACAGGATTGTTTTATTGCATCCCTTGGTTGAATGGCAATGAACGTGGCGTTATAGATGGGATTTTTGGGTGAAACAGGCAGCCTCAAAGCTGAGCCATTGCCATTCATCAATCGTGCGACGACCTTGCCGGGATTTTCCGAACTTCCTAAAGGCTTGGCGTTCATGCGCGACGACACGAGAAGCCCTTGGTTCTGAAAGTAGATAAGGGGGGTAATATTGGTGGGGACGTTTGTTAAACCCATGGAGGCATCAACGATGCAATCAAGTTCTATTCTGCAGAGCTTTGACGTTGTCGATGCATGAGAGAAGGTTACCCCCCTGACAACAAGTATAGGCGCCACCTGTTTCCGCTCAATCGACTGACTGATGGACGCAGGATCCTCAGGCCAATGGGGGAGAGGATAATTGGCGTATACATAGGGACTTGGCAACTGCAAGCTAGCAATATCCTCCACTAGTTCTTCCGTCAGAATGATCTGATCTGTTGACAAATCAAAATCAACCACTAGGGGCACGCCCGGCAACTCCTCTTCCATGAGGGCAGAATTCTCACCGCCCTCGGCGAGCATCAACTTGGCAGGCTCAGAAGCGTGCTGCGCCCCCATGGCAACCAGGGGCCGTGGAGAAGCACTGGGAAACATATGGACCACGGCAGGTGGACAGGTGGTCCAGGTACTATTTGTGGGTGGGTTTGTCTGCGAGATGGTTAATCGAACTCTGGCTGGGGCAGTGGTAATATGACTCGGTCTTTTTTGGCCCTCAGGCTTGATATTGATAAAATCAATGCCGCTTGAAACTAAATTGAGCCGATCTGTCTCATTTACAGAGCTTACTATGTAGGGGCCCGAAACAGGATCAACAGCAAGACGCGCCGGTTGGTTTCCTACGACGTAGGTATTGTGACCAGCACCACCGGATAGAGTATCACTCGTTCCTGGGCTACCAATCAGGATGTCATGCCCCTGATCTCGGCCAGTGAGCTGAAGCCGTCGCGATGGTTGGCGATTGTAGAGAAATACGATTTTCGGATCATACGATGAACCCGGAAGAGTTGATGGGAAAGGGATAGATCCGCATAACGGAACCCAATACGCTACGCCAGCATCGGGCGACTTACAGTTCTCATTAGCCGAATCGGTCAATACAGCACCTGTACAGACCGTTTGCCCAGCAACATGGAGTGGCAAAAAGCCCAGAAAAAAGGCAAATGCACCTGCGGAAAGAAGAAAAGAAAATTTCATGTGAACTATAGTGAAAGTAGGCTAACCAAGC
>JBJTUM010000004.1:0-13537 GCA_046080725.1 Cyanobium sp.
CCTTCACCTGGTCGGCGGACGTGCTGGCGGCCCAGGGCCGGCGTGTGGATCAGGTGTCGCTCGAGGAGATCGACTGGCTGGCCCGCCTCAGGCGCGGCATGGAGAAAACCCGGAAGGGTTTCGTCAGCCAGCTCCTGGAACGGCTGGGGGACGACCCCCTCACGCCCGAGCTGGTGGACGATCTGGAGACCACCCTCTTGCGGGCCGATGTGGGTGTGCAGGCTACAGATCAGGTGCTGGATGCCCTGCGAGCCCGGCTCAACCAGGAGGTGGTGGATGGCAGCGAGGGTCTGCGCTTTCTTAAGGAACAATTGCGAGAGCTCTTGGAAGCGCCCATTGCGGCCAGTGGGCGGGAGCTGCTGGCGCCCGAACGGGATCGCCTCAATATCTGGTTGCTGGTGGGGGTGAATGGGGTGGGCAAGACCACCACCTTGGGCAAGCTGGCCAACCTGGCGGTGCGCAGTGGCTACAGCTGCCTCATTGCTGCGGCAGACACCTTCCGCGCTGCGGCCGTGGAGCAAGTGCGCATCTGGGGAGAGCGAAGCGGTGTTCCCGTGATTTCCAACCCCAGTGCGAATGCGGATCCGGCAGCTGTCGTCTACGACGCCATCAACAGCGCCAAGGCCAAGGGAACGGAGCTCGTGTTAGTGGATACGGCGGGTCGTCTGCAGACGAAGCACAACCTGATGGAAGAGCTCAGCAAGGTGCGCCGCATCGTCGACAAGCTCGCTCCTGAGGCGGTTGTGGAGTCGTTGCTGGTGCTCGATTCCAGCCAGGGCCAGAATGGTTTGCGCCAAGCGATGGCCTTTGCGGAAGCCGCCGGCCTCACCGGCGTGGTGATCACCAAGCTGGATGGCAGCTCCAGGGGGGGCGTGGCCTTGGCCGTCTGCCGCGAGGTGGGATTGCCCATCCGCTTCATCGGTGCTGGAGAAGGACTGCGTGACCTGCGACCCTTCAACAGTTTCGAATTTGTGGAAGCCCTCCTGGCCACCTGATGCAGAAAGGCTGGCGGTGATCCACCCCTACGGCCCGCTGTTTTCCGCCTCAAAATTCGCTTTATGTTTTTTGCACCAATCCCGGCTCAACCCTTGCCGGTCACCTGATGCGTCCCGTCCATGTTTTTCGATCTCCAGTATCTCGTTCTGACGATTCCTGCCCTGCTGTTCAGCCTCTGGGCCCAGTGGAGGGTGCAAAGCACGTTCCAGCGGTTTGCCAAGGTGGGCGTCCGCTCTGGCTATAGCGGTGCCCAGGCGGCTCAGGCCGTGTTGCAGAGCGCCGGGGTGCATGGCGTGCGCATTGAGCGCCATGAGGGCTTCCTCACCGATCACTACGACCCCCTTGCCAAAGCCTTGCGGCTCTCGCCTCATGTGTATGACGGGCAATCCATCTCATCCATTGCCGTGGCGGCCCATGAAGCCGGCCATGCGATCCAGGACAAAGTGGGCTATCTCCCCCTGGTGTGGCGCTCGGCCCTGGTGCCCCTCTGCAACGTGGGCAACATGCTCTGGTTTCTCCCTTTCATGGCGGGTCTGCTGTTGCGGCAGCTCTCCTTCGCTCCCCTCCTGACCTGGACAGGCATTGGCCTGTTTGCCGCCGTGGTGGTGTTTCAACTGATCACCCTTCCAACGGAATTCAATGCTTCCAACAGGGCCAAGGCCGTTCTCGCCAGCACGGGGATTGTCTCTACCCAGCAGGAAGCCGATGGGGTGAAGCGCGTGCTGGATGCGGCCGCCCTCACCTACGTCGCGGCAGCGGCTGCATCCGTTCTTCAGCTGATCGATCTGGTGCTGCGTCAACGCAGGGAGTGACCCTGATTCTTAGACCAGCGGAGGAAGGGAATGGAAGCCAGGATCGTTACTAGCAGATAGGTGAGGATTGCCAACTTCACCCCCACCAGCTCCTTGCCATGGGCGACGGCAAAGAGAAGGGCCAGGCCCGGGTTGCGCATGGAGGTCACCAGAGCGCTGGTGGTGCGTTCTTCGGTGTTCCGTCCCCCTAGGAGATAGCCGATGGCCAGGGCAATGGCGGTCATCAGTGCCGCCACCACAATGGCAAATAGATTGCCCTTCAAAAATGTGAACAGTTTCGGGGCCATCATCACAAGGATCAGGGCAATCACGACAAGATTCACGAAAAAGGCCCCCTTCTGAATCGGCTGGGCCCAGCGTGCCCCGAACTGGGGAAACAATCGCCGCAGCACCAGGCCGATCACCAAGGGCAGCACCTGCACCAGAGCCACCTGGCTGGCCACGCTTTGCGGTCCGATGTCCCAGCCATCCACGTGATACGAGGCGCGGAATACATCCGTGAGCAGGGGAATCGAGAGGATCGCCAGCAAGGCCGCCGCCACCTGCAGCAAAGCGGCCAGATGGCGATCCCCTCCCTGCAGATCGGCCTTGCGCAGGGTGAGCGGAGCGCTGGGGCTCAAAGCCATCAGGGCGATGCCAAAGCGAGCCCCGGGAGACATCTGCATGGTGAATGGCAGCTTGAGCAGGAGCAGTGCCGCTAGGGGCACCAGCACGCAAGTGCCGAGCAACACCCGCAGAATCAGCCAGGGTCGATGGCGCAATTCCTTCAGGGCGTCCAGTTGAAGCCCGAGGCCGAGGCCCACCATCAGGGTGATGAGGCTGATCTTGATCAACAGGAGCAGGAGGGTTGTTGCGTTCATGGCCGCGAAGGGGTAGGAATCGGGAAGAGGATGCAGGAACAGGAAGGGGATGGTCAGTCGAACCGGATCGGCTCCCGGGAGGCGGCCCGTCGCGCCTCTTCCTCCTCCCAGCGTTGCTCGGCTTCGATTTCCCGGCCAAGGAAGATATTGAGAAAGGTTCGAATCACAGCGATCACCCCCAGCTGAATCAAGTTGGTTTCTGAGGGGCTCGTCGTGGTGGCCACGATGTCGGCACCCAGCTGAAATTCCAGGGCCAGGGCCAACCAGCTGCCGAAGGTGAGCCGCGCCTGGTTTGAGGGCCTCGCAGGCAAGCGACGGCCAAAACGTGGGATGGCCTGTCGGGAGATGGCCAGCAGCCCGTAGAGGACGGTGAGCACGGAAAGCGCTTCCAGGAGCACCCGAATCGCCGTTCCCAGCGGTTCGAGCACCTCCTGAATGGTTTCAATCATGGCGATGGTCGATCTAGCTTCCATCTTCGCCAGTCATGACCAGACTGGGTAGACAATCCGCGGGCTCCACACTCCCCGAGGTTGCTCAGGGACGCCCGTCCTCTCCGGAGGCGAAACTTTGCGTCAATCTTTCCCTGCTCTACTGAGCTGCGCCCTGCTCCTCCAGGTCTTGCCTGGGGCAGCGCAGGCTGCCCACGCTCCCCTTTCCGACAACAGCTGTGCTACGTCGGAGCAGATCCCATCGGAGCGGATGCTGCCCCTTCCCTCCTGGAAGGACGGGAGCGCAAGGCGGGCGATCCTTGCCTATGTGCAGCGGGTCAGCCGCTGCGGCTCCCCCGATTGGATCCCCCCGGAGGAGCGCATTGCCGTGTTGGATAACGACGGCACACTCTGGCCGGAAAATCCCATCCCCATCCAGCTAGCCTATCTCCTGGACACGCTTCGGGAGCGGGTGCGGCAGACCCCTTCCCTTGCCAACGATCCCGCCGTTTCCGCTGTGCTTCGGGGTGATCTGGCCTCCCTGCTCAAGGGGCCCGGCAGCGAAGAAGCTATGGGGCGCCTGCTGGGCCTCACCCATGCCGGCATGACCCCGGAGGAGTTCCGCGCCTCCGTGGCCCGCTGGCTGGCCAAGGCCCGCCATCCGCGCTTTTCCCGTCCTTACACCGCCCTGGCCTATCAGCCCATGCTGGAGCTCCTCGCTCTCCTGCGCGCCCATGGGTTCCGCACCTGGATCGTTTCCGGCGGGGGGATTGACTTCATGCGCGTGTTCAGTGGTTGCCTCTACGGGATTCCTCCTGAGCAGGTGATCGGATCCCATGGTCGGGTGCGCTTCGAGCTGCGGGAGGGTCAGCCCCGACTGGTGAAAACCATCGATCAGCTCTTTGTCGATGACAAGGCGGGCAAGCCGGAAGCGATTCATACCTTCATCGGTCGTCGCCCGGTGGCGGTGTTCGGCAACTCCGATGGCGACCTGCCCATGCTTCAGTACGGCACCGTGGGTCAGCCGCGGCCCAGCCTGGGCTTGTTGCTGCACCACACCGATGGGCAGCGGGAGTATGCCTATGACGCCAAGCCCAGCAGCAGTGGCAAGCTGGTGGAGGGTCTCAGGCAAGCTCCGGATCGGGGCTGGCTGGTGGTGGACATGGCCCGGGATTGGAGCGTGGTCTTTCCCCCTGCTGCCTTGGCGACGGCAGCCTGCCGCTTTTGAAGGGCGAGGCCACCCTCAGCCCGTTGCCCCATGAATGAGGATGATCAGGCACAGGGTTCCGATCGCCATTAGGGCAACAGCGGTTGCCGTGCCCAGGGATTTGTGCTCGTAGTAGGTGAATTCCTCACGGTTGAGCCGCCGCAGGACCCGCTTGTGTTGCACGGTGGCCGCGGCCAGGGCGCCAATGCCCGTGAGGATGAAGGCGATGGCCATCACCCTCACGGAGAGGTCGGCTCGGGCCGAGCCACCTAAGCGGCTCCGGTTGATGGCGCCGATGATCTTGTCGACCCCGAAGCCGAAGCTGATCAGGGACAAGGAGGTGCGGATCCACGCCATCAAGGTGCGCTCCGCCGCCTCCCGGTTGCGTTCCTTCGCCAACTCGTTGGTGATGTTCACGCTTGGGGGTTGCTCCGGCATGGGGGCGTTAGGAGGCGTTGCCGTAGGCCACCTGGCAAGCCGCATTGAGCAACTCCGCTTCCTGGGCTGAGTTGGGCTGGCGGCCATTGATGGCGCCGGCGTTGCAATCGGCATTGATCTGGTAGCTGGTGCCGTTGGCTGTCACCACGAAGCTCACGGAATAGTTGCCGTAGGGCTGGATGGTGCCGAATTGCAGCTCATAGCCCGTGTTGGGCACCACGATGTAAGTAACGTTCTGGGAGACGGCGTCGTTCACCGCATCGTTGATGATGGCTGCCGCGGCCAGGGTGCCGATCCCCCACGCCGCAGCGCTGGCTCCCCACCATCCCCAGGTGGGCGTGTTCCAGCGGCCATACCAGCCCCAGTTCCAGGGACGGGCCACACCCCAGCCGGGCCGTGCCCAGCCCGGGTTGAGATTGATGTCGCCGATGTTCACCTCCCGGTTCCAGTCGCGATCGATGTTGACCGAGCGGTTCCCCAGGTTTCCATTCCAGTTGCGATCGCCATCCCGATTCAAGGTCCGATCACCCTGGCGGTTCAGGGTGCGGTCTCCGCCCCGGTTGATCATTCGATCGCCCTGGTTGAAGGTGTTTTGGCGGTCAAAAGGCTGGTTGCGATCGACCAGGGCCCCGCTGCGATCGCCAAGGTTCCTGGCACCATCTTGACGCTGGAGGCCCTGGCCCTGCCGTTGCAGGCCCTCCGGCCGATTGATGGAGGGATTGCCCACCCGGTCGAGCCGATTGCCACTGCTGAACCCGCCGCTGGGGCTCCTGTCGCCCCGGGTGAAATTGCCGCCTCCACTGAAGCCGGTGCGGGCCCGACTGCCGCCGCCTCCACCCCCTTGCAGGCGTCCACCACCGCCACCGCCACCGCGACCACCGCCGCCACGGCCACCACCCCGGCCGCCGCCCCCCCCCCCACCACGGGCCTGGTGAGTGGACAGATCATCCCCCACCGCTGGATTCGAAGCGATGGCCAGGAGCGGTCCGGCGGGAAGGGCCACCAGGGCTGCTGTCAGCAGGCTGAGCGTGGCACCGAAGGGATGTGCCATCACTTGACCCCCTTCCGCTGGGCCACCAGATCACAGCCGCCGTCGTAGCAGAGGATGTCGACACGCCCATTGCCCCCAAAATGGGCACGGATGAGATCCCGTCCGCGGAAGTCCGGTCGATCCTGCAACAGGCTGTTGAGGTAGTTGGGATTGACCACGCAGAGGTCCTTGTCATTGAGGCAAAGGGTGTTGCTGGAAAACAGCACCGTTGCATTGCGGATGTTTTGCCAGCTTTTGCTGCTCCCATCCCACAGGGTGAAGCGGGAGGGTTGGTCGCTGATGCGCAGGGTGTGGGTGGTGGTGCCGATGGTGTGCCGATAGAGGGTGGCCCCCTCCTCGTTCACCGCCTCCACTTTGCAGGCCACGGGTGCTGCGCCCTTGAGGGCGCACTTCGTCTCCAGGGTGTAGAGCACTTCGGCCCGAACTGCACCGGATCCCAGGGTGAGGGAGAGGGCCGTTCCCGTCAGCAGGGCTGCCGCCCATGGCGTGGACATCTCTAAAAGGGGAATCGCTTACTAAAGCGTGGGCAGGGGTTTCATTGGCGTCAGGTGGGTAGGGGGGTGGTGAAACAAAGTGCAACAGCGCTCAGCCTGTGGGTGCCCGCACGATGCAGCGGAAGCCCATATGGCACGTCGATGTGTCGATGCCCTGGGCCAGCCGTGCCGCAGGGCGATAGCGCTGGCAGTAGTTGGGCGCGCAGAGGAAAGATCCCCCTTTCACCACCTTCCGTGGGATAGCCCCGTGCTGGGAGTTGGGATCCACGCTCCGCTGGCGCTCACAGCACCCCCCGCCATCCGGATCCATCCCATGGCCATCCGGGGCGAACCGTTCCCGATGCTCCAAATACCAGTCGTCCGTCCATTCCCAGACGTTGCCGATCATGTCGAGCAGGCCGTAGCCATTGGGGGGGAAACGTCCCACCGGTGAGGTGCGTTCCCAGCCATCCCGTTTGGTGTTGTGGTGGGGGAAGGTGCCCTGCCAGGTGTTGGCCATTGGGCGTCCCCCGGGATGGAGCACGTCGCCCCAGGCATACTCCGCCCCTTCTTTCCCCCCCCAGGCGGCCCGCTCCCATTCGGCTTCACTGGGAAGCTCCTTCCCCACCCAGGTGGCGTAGGCCTGGGCATCGCCATGGGCAACATGCACAACCGGATGGTTGTCCCGACCTTTGATGGAGCTGCCTGGTCCCTCGGGATGGCGCCAGTTGGCGCCTGGGATGTATTGCCACCACTGGTAGGGATCCCCCAGCCCGATGGGCCCCGGGGGCGGCACGAACACAATCGACGAGGGGACCAGCCGCTCTGGCAGGGCATCGGGATAGAGGGCTCGATCCGCCGGCTGTTCCGCCAGGGTGACGTGCCCTGTGGCCTTGACGAATTTCTGAAACTGGCCGTTGGTGACAGGGGTTCGATCCATCCAGAAGCTCTCCACGCTCACGGAATGGGCAGGGGCCTCTTCCGGGTAGTGGTGGTCTGACCCCATGGGGAAAGACCCCCCTGGGATCCAGAGCATGCCCTGGGCCGGGGGGCGCCCACCCACTCAGGCCGCCCCGCTGGCCGCCTGTTCGAGTTTCTCCATCACCCGCTCCAAGGAGAAGCTGGCCGCCTTCTGCCGGGGTGGATAGGCCACGAAGGTCTTCAGGAAGTCACCCACATAGGTCTGGGCTGGAACGAGCATGAAGACATGGTCAAACATCCAGTCCCAGTAGGTGTTGGAGGTGATGTCGGCCCGCTCATAAGGGTCGGTGAGCAGGTTGAAGATCTTCGGTACCCGTAGCTCCACGAACGGCTCGGCCCAGATCTGGCAGGTGCCGGGGCAGCGCTGCTCCTTGAAGACGAACTTCCAGTTGTCGTAGCGCAGGCCCACCAGATCGCCGTCGTCGGAGAAGTAGAAGAACTCCTTGCGCGGACTCTTGTCGGCCTTGCCCGTCCAGTAGTCGAGCATGTTGTAGCCATCCAGGTGGATGCGGAAGGTTTTGTTGCCCACCTGGTGGCAATTGAGCAGTTTCTGCTTGATCTCTGGTTCGCCGGCGGCGGCCAGCAGGGTGGGCAGCCAGTCGAGGTGGCTGCAGATGCCGGTGATGTTGGTGCCGGCCGGGATCTTGCCGGGCCAGCGCACCAGGGCCGGAACGCGGAAGGCGCCTTCCCAGTTGGTGTTCTTTTCGCTGCGGAAGGGGGTCATGCCGGCATCGGGCCAGCTGTTCATATGCGGCCCGTTGTCGGTGCCGTACATCACGATCGTGTCGTCGGTGACGCCCAGCTCATCGAGCAGGTTGAGCATCTCGCCGATGCACTCATCGTGATAGATCATCACGTCGTGGTATTCCGACTGCCAACGTCCGCTGCGGCCCACATCCTGGGGACGCGCGTAGGTGCGGAAGTGCATGTGGGTGGTGTTGAACCACACGAAGAAGGGTTGGCCTGAGGCCACTGCATCGCGGATGAAGCGCTTGGCTTCGGCCATGAATTCGTCGTCGGCCGTTTCCATCCGCTTGCGGGTGAGGGGGCCCGTGCTTTCGATCCGCTGAGTGCCGTCGCCATTGGCCCAGCAGTGCAGCACGCCGCGGGGGGCAAAGCGCTTGCGGAAATTGGGGAACTCTGGATCATCCTCTTTCGGGTAATCGCGCAGCTCGGGCTCCTCTTCGGCGTTGAGGTGATAAAGATTGCCAAAGAATTCATCGAAGCCGTGCATCGTCGGCAGGTGCTCGTCCCTGTCGCCGAAATGGTTTTTGCCGAACTGCCCGGTGCGGTAACCCAGGGGCTGGAGCAGCTCGGCGATGGTGGGATCCTCGGCGCGGAAGCCCAGCTCAGCGCCCGGCAGGCCCACCTTGCTCAGGCCGGTGCGGTACACACTTTGGCCGGTGATGAAGGCGGCGCGGCCGGCGGTGCAGCTCTGCTCGGCGTAGTAGTGGATGAATTTGGCGCCTTCCTTGGCCACCCGGTCGATGTTCGGGGTCTGGTACCCCATCAGGCCATGGCTGTAGCAGCTGAGATTGCTCTGGCCGATGTCATCGCCCCAGAGGATCAGAATGTTGGGTTGTCCGTTGGGCATGGGGAGAAGGGGTGTGGTGTGCACGCTTCCCCGATGATGACCAGGCTTCTATGGGGTGAACACTCAGAAAGTGCAACGGAAACGGTTCGTCATTCCGGCGCGGAATCGTCCCAGGGCAGCGCTTTCTCCCAGCCGTGGGAGCCCTGGGAAATGTTGGGAAAAAGGGGCCAGTCCGCAACGGATCTCGAGCGCCAGCTCCAGCAGGGTTGAGGCGGTTTCTTCCTCGCCGACGGCGACCGCTGCCAGCCCCCAAACGCTCGTCATGTTGAGGTCTGCAGTCCCCTGGCCCAGGGCCGTTTTCAACAGGGCTTTTGCCTGGGCACGCTTGCCACAGAGCGCCAAACAAAGGGCAGCGAGGGCTTGCAGTGGCTCGTGGGGATTGGCAGGGAGGGTGGAGGCCTCCAATTGATTCAGGGCTTCGGCCGGCCGGCCCCCATCTGCCAGCACGAGGGCCAGAAAGAGCTGGGGGGCCACGAGATGGCCATCAATCTGCAGCTGTTTCTGAAGGCAGGCGATGGCCTTGCTGTGCTTCCCCTCCATCCACCAGGCCATCCCCGTGAGCAGCCAACCTTCCGGGCAATCTGGGGCAATCAGGGGCTCTAGCAGGTGGATGGCTTCTGCCGCCCGCCCAGTCGCCAGCAGATGCCGCACCCATCCGTGGCACGCCTTGCTGTTCGCCAGCTGCCCGGGCAGCCAGCTGGCGAAACGGGCTTCTGCCAGATCCGGCTGCCAGTGGAGCAGGGAGAGCACCTCCACCCGCAGGGCCATCACTTCAGAGGCCATCTGGCCCGACGCTTCCGCTTGCTTCAGCAGCCTCTCCAGCCCTGGCTCCAGGGATGCGGCGGGGACCAATCCCCATTGGTACTGAGCCAGTTGGGTGGCCCCCAGCTGCACCAGAGCCGGGGTGAAGTCTGGAGCCATCGCCACGCAGCGGCGCAGGAAGCCTTCGGCCCGCCCCAAATGGCGGGGGTCTCGCTGCCGCACCCACACCAGCCCTTCCACGTAGGTGCCAAGGGTTTGGGCCGTGGGGAATCCAGCTCCGCTTTCCGCTCCAGCCCCGGTGGCCCCATCCCCTGATGCCGTTGCATGGATGGGCACCTCCAGCCGGTAGCCACCGCCATAGATGGTGCGGATGACGCCTTCTCCAAGGGGGCCGGCCGCCAGGATGCGCCGCAGGCCATGGACCGTGCGAGAAATGCTCACTTCGCTCACATGGTCGTGTCCCCAAACCTCTAAGAGCAGTTGTTCCCTGGAGAGCACCTGACCCTTCTGGCGCACCAGAGCCACCAACAGACGACGCTGCAGGGGAGCCAAATGAATGGGACTGGGCCCCAGCCACAGATATCCCTCCCGATCGAGGCTGTAGGGGCCGAAGCTCCAGGCGCCTTCAAGCGTGCTGGTTGGGCTGGCGGTCATGGAGATGAAGCCTGTGATGGTCCAAAGCAGATTGATATTCCCCGAGGAAGTGGGCCCACTTCACTCAAAAAACGCGAATCTTCCCCTACATTTCGCTCTACATGCTCCTTGCTGGCTTTGCCCCCCGCCTCTGTCATGAGCGCCACTGCTGCCCATGACGACTTGATGGCTCGGCCAGTTCTGCTGCGTTTCACGTCTGTGGACGAACTGCAGGAGGCCCTCCGTTGCCTGGGACTGAACCTTCAATTGCTGCAGCTGGAGGGCGGCCCCCTCTCCGGCCACCTGCTTCTTCTGGATGTCCCCCCCCTCCGTTTGGTGCGGCTTCAGCTCAACAGGCGGATTCACAGCAAGGGCCCCAAGCCCAAGGGTGTGCTCACGATCAGCCTTGATTTGGATCCCCGGCCCGGCGAGGAGCCATGGCGCTCCCATGGCCAGTCCTTATCTGCGGACAGTTTGTTTGGGGTGGATCCTTTTCTGGAGGTTCATCTCACCCTTCCATCAGCGGTGACCTACGGATTGGTGTTCGTTCCCCTCAACGCACTTGCCCATTGGGCCGACCGCCTTGGATGGCCCGGTTTCCACGGAGAGCTTTGCCCAAACACCAACGTGTTGCCCATCAGCTCCTCAAGCGCGGCGAACCTGCGGGCCTATCTGCGGCAGCTGTTCGCATGGGCCATGAAAGAGCCTGGGCGCCTGCAGCTCCCGGCCACCCAGGGCCTGATTCGGGACGACCTCCTGCCCCTGCTCCTGGAGGCCCTGATCAGCGGGCCACCTCCTAACCATCCTCCCCGGCACCCTGCCCGGATCGACATGGTGAAATTGGCGCAGCAGTGGATGCATGACCATCCGAATCAGCCCATCACTCTGGCCGACCTCTGCCGCCAGGTCCATGCCAGTCGTCGCACCTTGATCCAGGGATTTCAGGATCATCTTGGGATGGGCCCGATGGCCTATCTCAAGATGCTGCGGCTCCATGGGATCCACCGCCGGCTGCTGCGGGCCGACCCTAGGGAGGTCCAGATCGGCACCCTTGCCGGGGAATGGGGTTTCTACAACGCGGGCCATTTTGCCGGGGATTACCGCCGCCTCTTCGGGGAACGGCCCCGGGACACCCTTCAGCGGCCCCGCTGAAAAAGCTGCTACGTTTCAGCATCTTTACGGCAGCCCCTTGGGCAGCCAGCCGCCCCCTCCTTCCAGTCCCCCTTCCCCTTCCGTCGCAGCGCCCGCCGACTCCCAGGCCCTGACGGCGAGGGCTTCTTTGCGGCAATTGCTCGACAGCCTCAGCCGGGAGCAACGCCGTAACCACGAGTTGCTCTCCTCTCTGGCTTTCGCCCTGAGGAGCTTCACCAACCTCCAGCGCTTCCTCGAACTGGTGCCCCTGGTGATGGCTCGCCTGGTGGAGTGCCAGGGCAGCCTCCTGGTGGTGTTCCACCCTGATGGCCACCTCTGGCGTGAGCATCTCCAGGCCACCAGTGGAGATCGCTGCGCAGAAGTGCTGCGTCAGCTGGCTGCCCTCCCGGATGCCCAGTTGCAGGCCCTCTCCAGCGAGGAGGCGGGCGCCGCCCTGCTGGATGGGCTGATCACCCGGCTCCTTTCTCCGGCCCAGGTGTACGCCACCTCCGTGGTGGCCCGCAACCGTCAGCGGGGCCGGCTCTATGTGTTCAGCGATCGCCAGGGCTACAGCTGGAGCGAAGTGCACCGGCGCCACCTGCAATTGGTGGCCGACCTCACAGGGGTGGCACTGGAGACGGCCACCTTGCAGGAAGACAGTCGCCGCCACGAACGGTTGGATCGCCAGCTCAGCATTGGCGCGGAGATCCAGGCCCAGCTCCTGCCGGATCACTGCCCGGTGATTGAGGGAGTGGAGCTGGCTGCCCGGTGCCGGCCGGCGTTTGAAGTGGGTGGCGACTACTACGATTTCATTCCCACCCGACCCAATGGTCTGGCCCGCAAGCGGGAAAGGGATCGCTGGGCCCTGGTGATGGGGGATGTGATGGGCAAGGGCGTGCCCGCCGGCCTCCTGATGACCCTGTTGCGTGGCATGTTGCGGGCCGAGGTGCTCAGCGGTCTCCCCCCCGATCGCATCCTTCACGATCTCAACCATCTGGCCCAGGAGGACCTGGCCCACTCCCATAGGTTCGTGACGCTTTTTTACTCCGACTACGACCCCCGCTCCCGGCGGCTCCGCTATGCCAACGCCGCCCACAATCCTCCCCTGCTCTGGCGCCGCCAGCAGGCCCGGGTGGAGCGGCTCGATGCCCCCGGGCTCCTGATCGGCTTGCAGAGCGAGGCTGACTATGAGTGCCGCCAGGTGCGCCTGGAGCCCGGCGATGTGGTGCTCTACTACACCGATGGTGTCACAGAGGCCACGGGGTTCAGCGGTGAGCGGTTCGATGAGGACCGGTTGATGAAGGCCTTCCAGGGGGCCTGCGGGTCGTCGGCTGGAGCTCAGAGCATTCTCGACCAGCTCTTCGCCCGGCTGGATCGCTTCCTCGGTGCTGATCGCCAGCCGGAAGACGACGCGTCCCTGGTGGTGCTCAAAGTCCGCGATGAAGTCCGGCTGCCCCCCCTTCCGCCCTCTTCACCTGGGGCGATGGCAAGCTGAAGTCCAGCGCAGGGCCCTGGATGACGTCTGAGAGTTCTCCCCCCAGCTCCGGGCCGGCCGGGGGCCAGGGCACCTGGAGCGATCGTTTCGAGCAAGGGCTCCATCCCGCCATCGAGCGTTTCAATGCCTCGATTGGCTTTGACATCACCCTTCTCCAGGAAGATCTGGACGGATCCGTTGCCCATGCCCGCATGCTGGGTCGCTGCGGGGTGATCAGCGAGCCTGAAGCGCAACAGTTGATCGATGGCCTGGAGGCCATCAGGGGGGAGGCCGCTGCTGGCCTGTTCCGCCCCGGTGTGGAGGCGGAGGATGTGCACTTCGCGGTGGAGCGTCGCCTCACCGACCGGCTCGGAGCCCTGGGCAAGAAGTTGCACACCGGTCGCAGCCGCAACGATCAGGTGGGCACGGATCTGCGCCTTTGGCTCCGGCGGCAGATCGATGCCATCGATGGGGCCCTGCGGCGGTTTGAGGGGGCCCTCCTTGCCCACGCGGAGCAGCACGTGGACACCCTGATCCCGGGATACACCCACCTGCAACGGGCCCAGCCCCTCAGCCTGGCCCACCATCTTCTGGCATATGTGGCCATGGCCCAACGCGACCGGGCCCGTCTGGCGGATGTGCGTCGTCGGGTCAACATCTGCCCCCTGGGGGCCGCGGCCTTGGCGGGCACCCCGGT
>JBJTUM010000005.1:0-3275 GCA_046080725.1 Cyanobium sp.
TGCTGTACCACCACTCCTGCAGCTCCTGGGAGAGGCGCTGGGGGAAGAGGGTGATCACGGTGTGGGTCGGGCGGGATCCGGGCTGGAGCAGCTCCACCGCGTAGGAGGGGCAGCGCCGTGCGGCCAGATCTGGCACGAAGCGCCGTCCCACCCGCCTCCAGCTGGGTTCTTTGCTCCTCCAGGCGAGTCGGCAGCAGGGCCACGGAAGTTCTTCCCGGTCGAAAAGGCGACAACAGGGGCCGAGCACCCTGTAGGTGTACTGCCCCCCTGGGCTGGTGTGCAGGCTGCCTGAAGCGAACACCGTTTGAACCAGCTGCACAGACCTCCCTGAAACAAAAAAAGCCACCCTTCAGGGTGGCTCATCAGCGGCCGGTTGGCGAGGGCTCAGTAGAGCGATTCCTCAGCGTGGGTTTCAATCACGCAATCGGAGGTGGGGTAAGCCACGCAGGTGAGAACGAAGCCGGCCTCGATCTGGTCGTCATCCAGGAAGCTCTGGTCGGACTGGTCCACAGTGCCTGTGACAAGCTTGCCGGCGCAGGTGGAGCAGGCACCTGCTCGGCAGGAATAGGGAAGGTCAATGCCGGCCTCTTCAGCCGCGTCGAGAATGTACTGGTCACTGGGGACCTCGATTGTTTTGTCGAGGCCCTCACCGGCGTTCTTAAGGGTGACCTTGTATTTAGCCATGGAAAAGTGGGTGAGCAGACAGCCGCCAGAGGGCTGGGGCCGTAGGGCCCGCCCTTCCTACATCCGAAAGGGCCGTTCCCGATGATTTCTGGGCCTGAGTCTGCAAACCCCCAATCAGTGTGGGATCACCGATTAGTGTGCCTTATGTCACATCGAGCCCAGGGCTCCTGGACGGCCGCCAAGGTGGCCTCCCACCCCTGTTCCCTCAAGCGGGAGAGCAGGCCATTCGCCTGCGTGACCAGCAGGCCACTTAGGAGCCCGAGGCCGCTCGGTCTCAATAGGCGGGGAAAGCTGCTGCAGAGCTCGGCAATCACGGGGGCCAGGATGTTGCAGAGCAGCACATCGGCTGGCTCTCCTTGGAGCAGGCTCTCCAGCTCGTCTGTGGAACCCTCGCGAACGGAGAGGGTCTGGACACCATTGAGGGCTGCGTTCTCTTGGGTGGCCCGGATGGCCAGGGGATCGGTATCGACGGCATAGACCCACTCCGCTCCCAGGGCGAGGGCCGCCAGGCCCAGCAAGCCGCTCCCGCAGCCCAGATCAGCCACCCTCAGCCCCTTCAAAGGCTGATCGCTGGGAGCTCCTTCCCCGACCTGGCTCGCCGCCAGGGCTTCCAGCCCCTCCAGGCACAGCCGGGTGGAGGGATGGGAGCCCGTGCCGAAGGCGGGGCCAGGGTCGAGCCGGATCACCCGCCGGCCTTGAGCCTCCTCGGGCACTTCCAGCCAGGCCGGCAGCACCAGCAGGGTTGCGCCGATGGGATCGGGTGCCCAGTGCTGCTTCCAGCTCAGGCTCCAATCCTCATCGGCCACCCGTTCCCAGCTCAGGGGGGGGAGTTGGAGGGCAAAGGAGTCCCCAAGGGGGGCCAGGGCCTGTTCCAGGGCTTGCAGGTCCGCTTCAGACCAGTCGGATTGCGGAAGCCAGGCTTGCAGCTCCCTGTTCAGGGGCTCCAATGGCCGATGCACCACCGCTACGCGATGCACGCCCAGCTCGGGCAGTTTCCAGAGCAGGCTCTCTTCCAGATCCCCTGGGAGAGCAAGGGAGAGCTTCCACCATCCGTGCGAGGCCGGGGATGCAAGGGAGGCCATCAAAGGGTGACGGGGTGGGCCTCCTGTATGCCAGTGATGTTGTGGATCGAGGCCAGCAGGCTGGGTGGAATGGGGTCGTCCAGGCTCAACACCATCACCGCATCCCCGCGCACGATCTGGCGCCCCACCTGCATGGAGGCGATATTGACGTTGTGCTCGCCCAGCAGGGACCCCAGTTGTCCAATGATCCCGGGCATATCCCGGTGCCGGGTGAAGAGCATGTGGTGGCTTGGGGCCACATTCACCGGGAAGTCGTCGATGCTGATAATGCGCAGCTCTCCTTCGTTGAACACGGCGCCTGCGACGCTGTGGGGGCCCTTGCTGCCCCTTGAGCGCAGGAGCAGGGAGCCGCCGGCGAAATCCCGGCTGCCATCATCTTTCACCTCCAATACCTTGATTCCCCGGTCCCTGGCCTCCAGAGTGGCATTCACGAAATTGATGCTGTCCCCCAGAGCGGTGGACAGGACTCCCTTCAGGGCTGCCACCACAAGGGGCTGACTCTCGAGGGATGCGAAGTCGCCCTGCAGGCGCACCTCAAGCTCACTGACCTGGCCCCCGCCCATCTGGCTCAGCAGTTGTCCCAGGGTTTCTGCCAACTGGAGGTGGGGCTTGAGCTGGTTGAGCAACTCTGGGGTCAGCCCCGGGATGTTGACCGCGCTGCGGGCGGGAAGGCCCAGCAGCACATCGCGGATCTGCTCGGCCACATCGATAGCCACATTCTCTTGGGCTTCGGCTGTGGAGGCCCCCAGATGGGGAGTGAGGATGAGGCGATTGTGCACGTTGCGCAGCACTGAATCGGCCGCGAGCGGCTCGGCCGCAAACACATCCAAGGCTGCACCGGCGATCACCCCCTGCTCGAGGGCCTCGGCCAGAGCTGCCTCATCCACGATTCCGCCCCGGGCGCAGTTCACCAAACGGGCCGTGGGTTTCATGGTGCGCAGCAGGGCGCTATTCACCAGGTTTTCTGTTTCCACCGTGCGGGGTAGGTGAAGGCTGATGTAATCCGCCTCGGCAAACAACTGGGGCAGGGGTAGGAGCCGCACCTGCATCTGTTGCGCCCGCTCCGGGGAGATGAGCGGGTCGTAGGCCGTGACCTCCATGCCCATGGCCCGGGCGACTCGGGCAACGTGGGAGCCGATCTTTCCAAGCCCTACGACCCCCAGCACCTTTTTGTAGAGCTCATTGCCCACATAGCTCTTACGATCCCAACCTCCTGAAACCATGCTGGCGTGCGCTTGGGGCACATGGCGCGAGAGGGCAAACATCAGGGCTAGGGCGTGTTCCGCTGCGGCAATGGTGTTGCCCTCCGGAGAGTTCACCACCAACACCCCCCGCCGGGTGGCGGCGGGCACATCCACGTTGTCGACCCCCACACCAGCGCGGCCAATGATTCGCAGCCGCTGGGCCGCCTCGATCACATCGGCGGTGACCTGGGTTCCGGAACGGATCATCAAGGCGTCGTAATCCCCGATGCAGCGTTTGAGCTCCTCCGGGGTGAGGCTTGTGCGC
>JBJTUM010000006.1:0-10394 GCA_046080725.1 Cyanobium sp.
CCTGCACCGCGTCGGCGGGTGGCACCACCACGATGGGATCTCCTTGCTCGGTCTCAAACCCATCCAGTCTCCCACCTGGTGCCGGGCTCACACCCAGGGGTCATCCACGTCGGAGGGAGGGCGGCGACGGGGCTCTCGGTAGAGAGGTTTGCGGGACGGAGCGTCCTCGGGCCAATCGTCCAGGGGATCCACGTCGCCATCGAACGAACGGGGGCGCTCTTGGCGGGACTGGGCTTCCCAGGGGGGCTCGTCCAACCAGCCCTCCATCCGATCCTCCAGCACGCCACCGGCCTCCTGAAAGCGCTCCTTGAGCCGAGTGGTCTCTTGCCCCATCTGGTCGCGCCAGCGGCGGGAGCGTCGCAGCAGGTCTTGCCGCAGGCTGGCCCGAGCGAGGGGCAGATCATCCAGCTCCTGGAGGGCCGTGAACACTTGGCCGCTCTGTTGATCCACGATGCGATCCGGGCTGAGGCGCCAGCGGCTGGTGCCCGGCAGGCGAGGGTCGGTGCGAGCGACGAGGTAATGGGCGATGCGTCCGGTGCGGAGGTCGATCGCGGCATCCGCCACTTTGCCGAGGGGTTGTCCGCCCGCCCCGAGGAGTTGGGCATCCAGCAGGGTGGGCAGGCGTTGCACCGTGGCCGCATCGCTTTCGGCGGGCTCGCCCTTGACGAACACCTCCTGATCGCTCAGGCCCCGCAGTTGATCCAGCCGCCACACCAGACGGCGCTGCTGGAGGGCGGACGGTTTGCTCACCCACCCCAGCAGCCGATGGACGGGGGGGTGCATCCACGCCATCTGGCCGGGCCCGTGGTCGAGGCCCTGATCACAGCGCACCCGACGGCGCAGGAGATCAGTGAGCAGCAGCTGGTCGGGGAGGGCCAAGGCCTTAGGTGCGAATCTGCACGGGCATCACCAGATAGGTGTAGTCGCTCTCGGTGCCCGCAGGGGAGAGCACGGCCGGGGTGGTGGGGGCATTGCACTGCAGACGCACCCGGTCGGTGCCGATGGCCTTGAGGCCTTCCAAGAGGGAGCGCACGTTGAAGGCGATCTCGATCGGCTCGCCCTCCAGCTCCGCGGGCAGCTGCTCCGAGCCGCTGCCCAAGTCTTGAGCGTCCACGCTGGTGGTGATCAGGCCACGGGCAGGATCCAGGGCCATCTTCCCCACGTTGTTGTGCTGATCCGCGAGCACGGCCACTCGCTCCAGGGAGGCGGTGAAGGCCCGTCGTTCGAGGGTGATGGTGCGGCTGAAGTTGGCGGGGATGAGCTGGCGGTAGTTGGGGTAGGTGCCCTCCAGGCTGCGGGTGGTGAGCACCTGATCGGCCCAGAGGAGCACCACCTGGCCCCGATCGCAGAAGAGGCTGAGGGGATCGGCAGAGGGCCGGCCGGTGAGGAGCCGTTCCAGTTCCCGCAAGGAGCGAGCCGGCACGGTGACGGAAAAGGGCTCACCGGCGCTGGCGTCTGCTGCCTCGGCGGCATCTGCCTGGAGGTGGGGAAGGCGCAGCACGGCAAGGCGATGGCCATCGGTGGCGGCACACTCCAGGCCCTCCCCATCCAGGCTCAAATGCACCCCGGTCAGCAGCTGTTTCGATTCATCGCCACTGCTGGCGAAGAGGGTGCCCCGCAACCCCTGCACGAGGGCGTTGGGGTCGAGCTGAATTGGCGTGCCGGTCTGCACCAAAGGCAGATCGGGGAAGTCGTCCGCACTCATGCCCCGCATGTGGTAAGAGCCGGAGAGGCTGGTGAGTTCCACCTGCTCCTGCCCTTCCTCGCAGCTGAGAGTGATGGGGCTGTCGGCCGAAAGGCGAGAAATGATGTCGCCAAAGAGGCGGGCCGGCAGGGTCACCGCCCCGCTGGTTTCCACACTGGCGGGGAAGGTGGTCTGGATGCCGAGATGGAGATCAAAGCCCGTCAGGCTGATGCGGTTGGTGGCGGCATCGGCGGTGAGCAGCACATTGGCAAGCACCGGATGGGTGGGACGGGACGCAACGGCACGGCTCACCAGCTGGAGGCTGGCGCTGAGTTCGGCCTGGGAGCAAACCAGCTTCATGGGGGCACGGATCAGCCGCCATACGGTTTCACACCATGGGTCCATGCGCAACCAGGTGTTTGCTCTTCAGCTGTTCAAGAAAAGATTTGATTCTTAAAAAACATAAATCCGTCGTAGTAGAGCCTGCGGAAACGGAGGAAAAGCTTGTCTTGGTAGGCCCAGCCTGCGTGTAGGGCTTCTATGTGCTGCGGAATGGCAGAAGCGAAATGGGCAAAACGGGCTGATTTCCCCCGTTTCCAAAGCCTGCGGAAAAAAGTGGACGTTCCAGGCTCGCTCCCTGAGCTCCTGTTCCCCCAGGCTTGGGCGAGCCTTTCCCAGGGTTTTCCTTGGCCAGTTGGTGGGGTGGCAGGCCCTAGAAACCCATCACCTTGGCCACCAAGGCCGTGTCCGGTTCGAGGCCGGTGTGGAAGCGGGAATCGTTGTGTTCGATGGCCGTGGTGGGATCCTTCAGCCCATTACCGGTGAGGACACACACCACCGTGCTGCCTGTGGGCACCTCATCCTTGCGCTTCAGGAGCCCTGCCACGGAGGCCGCGCTGGCCGGCTCGCAGAACACTCCTTCGCCGCTGCCGAGCAGTTTATAGGCCTCCAGGATTTCCCCATCCGTCACGGCCATGAAGGCCCCCTGGCTGTCTTGTTGAGCCCGTAGAGCGTTGTCCTTGTTCACGGGATTGCCAATGCGGATGGCCGTGGCGATCGTGTCGGGTTGGTCGACCGTATGGCCCAGCACCAGGGGGGCGGCACCTGCGGCTTGAAAGCCCATCATGCGAGGGAGCTTTTGGCTCAGGCCGGCCTCTTTGTATTCCTTAAAGCCCATCCAATAGGCACTGATGTTGCCGGCGTTGCCAACAGGAATGCAAAGCCAGTCGGGGGCTTCTCCGAGGGCATCCACCACCTCGAAGGCAGCGGTTTTCTGGCCCTGCAGGCGATAGGGATTGAGGGAATTCACCAGGGTGACCGGGTAGTGATCCGCCACCTCCCGCACGATGGCCAAGGCGCGATCGAAGTTGCCCTTCACCGCCAGCACCTCCGCCCCATAGAGCAGGGCCTGGGCCAGCTTGCCCTGGGCCACGTAGCCATCGGGAATCAGCACGAAGGCGCGCATGCCCCCCCGGCGGGCATAGGCCGCGGCCGCTGCGGAGGTGTTGCCAGTGCTGGCGCAGATCACGGCCTCGGAGCCCTCTTCCCTGGCCTTGCTGATCGCCATGGTCATCCCCCGGTCTTTGAAGGAGCCGGTGGGGTTGAGGCCGTCGTATTTGAGGTGCACCCGCACCCCCCGGCCGATCAGTTTTTCCAGGCTGGGGGCAGGGATCAGGGGGGTGGCACCTTCCCGCAGGGTGATCACAGGTGTGGCGGCCGTCACGGGCAGCCAGGAGCGGTAGGCCTCGATCAGTCCAGGCCAATCCTGCATCGTGGGGCGCTGTCCCAGGCGACGCAAGGCTTGGAGCAGGGGCACGGGGCAGAAGGGCGTGACAACCGAATCTAAGCGGCTGGCTGTCTTCAGGACCCTTTTGCGGGCGCTTTGCTGCCTTCTCCACTTCCCCGTAGTCCGTCGAGGGGGGATTCCGAGAAAAACCGCATCAGGTCACTGATGGAATTGGCTTTCTTCGCCAGGCTGAGAAGAGCCGGCACATTCACGGCCATTTCCCGGGTGGGATAGGCCTTGAGAAAACCCAGGGCGTTGAGTTGGCCGTCTCCCTCGGCGATGCCCAGCACCACAGCGGCCCGGAGGGCGGGAATTCCATTTTCCCTTGAGCGGATGGGGTGCACGATCACCGCCACGCGGTCGAGCACGGCCTCACCGATGCGGGTGTTGAGCAAGCGGCTCACGAGGGGCACAGGAAGGCTCACTTTTTCGTTCAGCAGCTTGCCCATCGTTTTGGGGTTTTGTCTGGCAAGCCGTAAGAGATCGCCCAGCAGACCTGTGCCCTGGCCTGTGCTGGCCAGGGTTTCAAACTCGCTGATCGGGATGGAACGGCGGAAGGCTCCACTGACGAGGACCACCCTTTCCGCGGCATGCATCGTGGTGGGGGCGCAACAGAGGCCGAGGGCCAGGACGGAGGCCAGCACCCTGGCGGTGTGAGGACGGATCTGTTGGATCTTTGGCCTCTTCATGGGCTCCTGAGTTCTCTGTTCCTGATTTAAAATGTAGAGGTGCTCCTTGAGCGGTTTTCCCTCGTCCCGCCAGCTTTCAGGCTGGAGTGACCAGCACGTCGCGCAACAAGCGCACCACCCCTCGTTCCGCCAATCCCTTGGCCACATCCGCCCCCATGCGGCGCAGATCCGGTTCGCCCAGGATCCGGGGCAGGCGGCTGAGGAGCAAGCGGGGTTCGAAGCCTGGCAGGTCTTGGAGGATGGCGGTGAGTTGTTGCACGAGCTCCAGGTCGCGGAGGGGCCGGGCATCCAGGGCCTCTGCGCTCTGCTGTCGTTCCCGCAGGCCTGGGGGCAGCATGCGGCCAGGCAGGCGCCGGCCGATGCGCAGGGTCACGCGCCAGGCCAGGTGGTCCATTCGCACTACCATGGCGTCCACCAGTTGACGCCGTAGCATTCCACCGCCGGGGGAAAAGAGGAAGTCGATCACCTGATCTAGCAGACCCTCCACATCCAGCTGGTCTTGCAGGGCGGCGCTGCTCACCAGAGCTTCTAACCGTTGCCAGCGGAATTCATCGCCATCGAAGAGCATTTCCCGCAGGCTCTGACGCAGCTGGGGATCGGGATCTTCCATGAGGCGGCGAGCAAAATAGGGATAGGCCGCACCCAGAATCTTGAAATCGGAATCGACGCTTAGGGCGATCCCCTCCAGCGTGACCAGAGAGCGAATAATGAGGGCGTAGTAAGGTGGAACGCGGAACGGGAAGCGATACATGACGCCGGAAAGATCATCCGTAACGGCTTTAAAATCCATCCGGCTGACGCCCATCTCCAGGGCTTGGCCAAACACCCCCTCAAAGGCCGGCACAATCGGCGAAAGATCCACCTCTTCGCTGAGAAAACCGAGGCTCACAAAATCCTTGGAGAGGGAAGTGAAATCTCGATTCACCAGATGCACAACGGCTTGGATCAGGCCCGTGCGAGCCTCCCGGGTGACCGTGCTCATCATGCCGAAATCTAAATAGGCCAAGCGACCATCAGAGAGGGCGAGCAAGTTGCCGGGGTGGGGATCGGCATGGAAGAAGCCATGTTCCAGCAGTTGCTGCAAGCTGCAATTCACCCCGATGTTCACCATTTCATCGGGATCCACGCCAATGGCTTTAACGGCTTCAAGATTGGTGAGTTTCACCCCATCAATCCATTCCATTGTGAGCACACGCCGGCTGGTGGCTTCGAGATAGATCTGGGGAACGGCAATAGCTGGATTGTGGCTGTGAAGTTGCTTAAATTTCTCTGCATTCGCTGCTTCATTGAGATAATCCATCTCTTCAAACACTCTGGTGCCGAGTTCATCGATCAAGCCCACCAGGTCGCTGCGGATGAGCCCCACATTGCTGTTCATCCAGCTGGCGATGTTGCGCACGATGTAGAGATCGAGGGTGATTTGCTCCCGCAGCCCCGGTCGTTGCACTTTCACCGCTACCTTTTGGCCGCCCTTCAGCACACCCCGGTGCACCTGCCCCAGGGAGGCTGCGGAAATCGGTTCCCTCTCCAGGGTGGCGAAAATCTCGTCCACGGGAGCTCCCAGGTCGTCCTCGATGCAGGCCATGGCCAGGCCGGAGTCAAAGCCAGGAAGTTGGTCTTGCAGTTGGGCCAATTCCTCCAGCAGAACGGGCGGCACGATGTCGGGTCGGGTGGAGAGGGCCTGGCCTGCCTTGATGAAGGCCGGCCCGAGGGCGGCCAGCAATTCGGTGCATTCCCGTGCCCTTGCTCGTGCCCGCTCGGGATTGCTGAGCTGGCCTGTGAAGCGGTCGACCACCACGCCCAGCAGAAAGAGGCTGATCGGCACAAGGGTTTGCCAGAGCCGGCGCAGCAATCTTTTGGGGTGCCCTGCATAGAGACGGGTGATGGCTGCCGGGTCGTAGACCAGCAGCCCGGAGAGTTCGAGAAAATCGCCCAGCTCCTCAGGCGTGTCTGGGGTGCCGTTGTTGACGGGAGCCCTTGGATCCTCAGGGGCGCTGATGGCCGGATGGATCGGGGCGGGAGGTGCCATGGGATCGGTGCCAAACACCGAGGCACGCATGGCCGCTAGGGCCGTTTCTGCGGCCGTTGGTGCGGCACTGGCGGGGGGCGTCATGGAACGGTCAGGCCGCAAAGCAGATGGAGATTCTGTCTGCACGGGGTGACCAGCGCGCCCACCGAAGGATCAATCCTCTTCGCCCAACTCCTTGTCGTCGTCGGCTGCTTCGCTCTCCGGTGCTGCGCCAAGGGGGGTGAGGCGAATCTGGCGCCGGCCGAGTTTGATCTCAAATTCGTCGCCCGGCTTGAGATCGAGCAGGGCCGTATAGGCCTTGCCCACCATCAAGTTGCCGTTGAACTGCACCTTGGTGTTGAAACTGAGTTTGCGACCGGGTTTGGCTCCATGGCTTTCGCCAAGATTCATCCCTTTGGCTTCCAGCAGAGCCTCATAGAAGGCCGTGTAGTTCAGCCGCTCCGTTCCGTCTTTCTTGGTGCTCACGTAGCCACAACTCCGCACCAGATCTGATTTGGAGGCATCGCCCAGGTCTTTCACCTTGGCGAGCAGGTCTGGCCCCGTGAGCATCGAGAGCGCTTTCTTCGCTCGGCTAGGTGATTTTTCGGCTGGTTTTGTTTCTTCCACCTGAGTTTCGGCGGCAGCTGTTTTCGTGGGCATGGATAAACGCTTTGGTTTCTTCCATCAAGCTAGCAACAACATCTCCAGATGACACCATGCCTTTGGTTTTTTTTTGCGCAGATTTGAAGTAGGGATTCCCCCATCCATTCTTCCCTAAAGACCAGCAGACCTTCTAAATCACGGGTGCTTTCGCTACGGTTCGCCCACGCTTCTCAAAGAACGCCAGTGCTGACTGGGCTTCGCCTGCAGAACATTGCTCTGATCGAAACCTTGGAGCTCTCGTTTGGGCAGGGTTTCACTGTGCTCACCGGTGAAACGGGCGCTGGCAAATCCATCCTTCTTGATGCCCTCGATGCCCTTCTCGGTGGAGCCCAGGGAGCCCAAGGGGCCCGGTTGCTGCGTCGCGGTTGCCAGAGGGGAACCATCGAGGCCTCCTTTTCCCTCACATCAACGCTGCAGGGCTGGTTGGAGGCCCAGGAGCTGGAGCCAGACGAGCCGGAGCTCTTGATCAGCCGGGAGTGGCGCCTCCAGGAGGGCAAGCTGAGCAGCCGCCATCGGCTCCAGGGGGTGGCGGTGAGTCGGGCACAAATCCTGGAGCTGCGCCCTCTCTTGATCGATCTCACTGTGCAGGGGCAAACCCAGCACCTGGCCCGGCCCGGTCAGCAGAGGCGCTGGCTCGATCGCTTCGCCGGAGCGCCGCTCCAGCCGCTTTTGCAAGAAGGGCGCCTGGCCTACCGAGCCTGGAAGCAGGCTGAACAGGCCCTCGAGCAGGCCCGCTCCCGCTGGGCCGACCTGCAGCGGGAGCGCCAGCGGCAGGAGCAGTTGCTGGAGGATCTGCAGGCGGCGGGTCTGGAGGATCCCTTGGAGCGGCAGAGCCTGCAGGGAGAGCAGGATCGACTGGCCCATGGGGTGAGGCTGCAGGAAGGGGTGATGGTGCTCATGGGCCGGTTGCTGGAGGGGGCGGAGGGGGCCCCCTCCGCCCTGGATCACCTGGCGGCCTGTGAGCAGGAGCTTCAGCTGATGGAGGCGTTGGATCGCACGGGAGTGTCCGCCGTCCTGGAGACCTTTCGGGGAAGCCTGGCTCAGCTGCACGATCTGGTGCGGGATCTGGATCGCTATGGCTCTTCCCTCGAAAGCGACCCCGACCGCTTGGCCCAGCTGCAGGAACGTCTGGCCTTTCTCCGTGCCTTGGAGCGCCGCCATGGCCAAGATCTGGAGGCTCTGATCGCCCTGCGGGATGGGTTGCGCAACCAGCTGGCGCCGGGGGGGCTGGAGGCGGAGTTGACGGGGTTGGAGCAGGGAGAGATCCGCTGCCGCAGGGAGCTGGAGCGGGTGTGCGGGCGGCTCACGGAGGCCCGGAGCCAGGCCGCTTCCACCTTGGAGGCCCAGCTCATGGAAGCGCTTCGGCCCATGGGGCTGACTCATGTGCGCTTTGCGGTGGAGCTCACGGCCGGTGCCTTCAGCGAAGAGGGGGCTGATGGGGTGCGCTACCTCTTTTCTGCCAACCCTGGCCAGCCCCTGGCCCCCCTGGCAGAGGTGGCTTCAGGGGGGGAGATGAGCCGCTTTTTGCTGGCCCTGAAAACCTGCCTGGCGAGCGCAGATCCCGAGGTGTGCCTGCTGTTTGATGAGATCGATTCCGGGGTGAGCGGCCGGGTCAGTGGGGCGATGGCGGCCCTGTTGAAGCGGTTGGCCCGCACCCGCCAAGTGTTCTGCGTCACCCACCAGCCCCTGGTGGCCGCGGCGGCTGAGCACCACTTCAAGGTGGCGAAGGTGGTGGAGGGGGGGCAGACCCACACGCGAGTGTCCCACCTGCGGGACACTCAGGCCCGGCAGGCCGAGCTGGCGGAGCTGGCGGGGGGCGACAGCGGCGAGGCTCGCAGCTATGCGGCCAGCCTGCTGGACGAGGTGGCCTGAGCCAAGGATTGTTAAGATTGATTACATCACTAACGGATGTTGTGTTCCATGGCCTCCACCGTGGCTGTAGAGCCGGTTGCAAGCACTTCCCAACCCTCCACCGGCCCCTGGACCGCCGTCGCCATCCCCGACCAATCCGGACGGGTGGCTCTGGTGACCGGCGCGAGCAGTGGTTTGGGGCTGGAAACGGCGAAGGCTCTGGCGGCCAAGGGGGCCACGGTGGTGATGGCCTGCCGCTCCCCCCGCAAGGGGGAGGAGGCTCGGCAGGAGCTTCTCTCAGAGCTCACCCACGGCCCCCAGGTCCATGGCGCCCTCGACCTGCTCCCCCTGGATCTCGCTGATCTGGCCAGCGTGCGGGCGGCTGCGGCCACCCTGGCGGAGCGCTACGGCCGCCTCAATCTGCTGATCAATAACGCCGGCGTGATGGCTCCCCCTCGCACCCTTACCCGCGATGGGTTCGAGCTGCAGTTCGGCACCAACCACCTGGGTCATTTCGCCCTCACCCTCCTTCTGTTGCCCCTGCTGCGTGCCCAGGAGGGCGCCCGGGTGGTGCTGGTGACCTCCGGGGCCCAGTATTTCGGCCGCATCGCCTTCGATGATCTGCAGGGCGAGCGCTCCTACGACCGCTGGAAGGCCTACAGCCAGAGCAAGCTGGCCAACGTGATGATGGCCCTGGAGCTGCAGGAGCGGCTGAAGGCGGAAGGGTCGGATGTGCTGGCGCTGGCGGCCCATCCAGGGGTGGCGCGCACCAATCTGCAGCCCGCTTCCCTTGCGATGAATGGCTCGAAGCTAGAGGCCCTGGCTTACCGCCTGATGGATCCCTGCTTCCAGAGCGCGGCCATGGGCGCCCTGCCCCAGCTTTTTGCGGCCACCGCCCCGGAAGCGACCCCTGGGGGCCACTACGGCCCCGACCAGTGGGGGGGAATGCGGGGCTATCCCAAGGCGGTGAAGCTGGCTCCTGCCGCCCTCGATGCCCCGCAGCGCCGGCGCCTTTGGGAGGTGAGTGAATCGCTGACAGGAGTAGCGCTCTAAACCCTTCTCCCGAAACGAGGGGCCTAAACTGGCCGGCTCCTGAGGCTCCTCCATGCCCCGCGCCCGCGGCGGGTCTTCCGCCCCCAATGGCTCCAAGGCCACCGCGGGAGAACCCCCTTCCATCTCTGCCGGGCCCGAGGGTCTTTCTGGCCGGTTGGAGGATGTGATCCGGGTGCGGGGCGCCCGCCAACACAACCTCTGCAATGTGGATCTGACGATCCCGCGCAACCGGTTGGTGGTGTTCACGGGTGTGAGTGGCAGCGGCAAGAGCTCCCTGGCCTTCGACACCATCTTTGCTGAGGGGCAGCGGCGCTATGTGGAGTCGCTCTCCGCCTATGCGCGGCAGTTTCTGGGCCAGGTGGACAAGCCCGATGTGGATGCCATCGAGGGGCTTTCGCCGGCCATCTCGATTGATCAGAAATCCACCAGCCACAACCCCCGCTCCACCGTCGGCACGGTCACCGAGATCCAGGATTACCTGCGGCTGCTCTTCGGCCGGGCTGGCTTGCCCCACTGCCCCCACTGCGACCGGCCCATCAGCCCCCAGACCATCGATGAGATGGTGGATCAGATCCTCACCCTGCCGGAGGGCACCCGCTACCAGCTCCTGGCGCCCGTGGTGCGGGGCAAGAAGGGCACCCATGTGAAGCTCCTGGCCAG
>JBJTUM010000007.1:0-6499 GCA_046080725.1 Cyanobium sp.
CGGTATTGATCGTGATGCCGCGCTCACGCTCTTCAGGAGCACCATCGATCTCGTCGTACTTCTGGGCCTTCGCCATGCCCTTTTTGGAAAGAACATTGGTGATGGCAGCTGTGAGGGTGGTTTTGCCATGGTCAACATGGCCGATCGTACCGATGTTGACGTGAGGCTTGTTCCTCTCAAACTTCTCGCGAGCCATGATAAAGAATCGGGGGTTTAGGGTTTGGGTTGATGGGGTTGAAGATCAGGAATTGCCCTGATTCTTGGAGATGATGGCCTCAGCCACATTGCGAGGAACTTCCTCGTAATGGCTGAACTCCATCGAGAAAATACCCCGACCCTGAGTCATGGATCGGAGCTGGGTGGCGTAGCCGAACATTTCGGCCAGAGGCACTTTGGCCTGGACTTTGGATTGTCCATCTTCGACGGATTGTCCTTCGACCTGACCACGGCGGGAGGAGAGATCGCCGATGATTGAACCGAGGTAATCCTCGGGAATCTCAACCTCTACCTTCATCATCGGTTCAAGAAGAACAGGATTGCACTTCTTGACCCCATCCTTGAAGGCCATGGAGCCGGCGATCTTGAACGCCATCTCCGAAGAGTCGACGTCGTGGTAAGAGCCATCAACCATAGTGACCCTGACGTCGATCATGGGATAACCAGCAATCACGCCAGATTCACAAGTCTCCTTCATACCTTGTTCCGCAGGACCAATATATTCTTTTGGGACAATACCACCGACAATTTTATTAACGAATTCAAAGCCTGATCCAGGTTCTCCTGGTTCCATTTCAATGACCACATGGCCATACTGACCCTTGCCACCGGTTTGGCGGGCGAACTTGCCTTCTCCTTTAGCGCTCCCCCTAATTGTTTCACGATAAGACACCTGAGGTGCACCAATGTTGGCTTCCACTTTGAACTCTCGCAGCATCCGATCCACGAGAATCTCAAGGTGTAGTTCACCCATCCCGGCAATCACGGTCTGATTGGTTTCTGGATCCGTGGACACCCGGAAAGTTGGATCTTCATCCGAAAGGGATTGCAGGGCCTTGCCGAGTTTCTCCATATCGCCCTTGGTCTTGGGCTCAACGGCCACGGAAATCACGGGTTCCGGGATAAAGAGAGATTCAAGAATGATGGGATCATTCTCAACGCACAGGGTATCTCCCGTGGTGGTGTCTTTCAGACCAAGGACTGCGCCGAGATCTCCAGCTCGCAATTCATCCACTTCTTCGCGTTCATCGGCCTTCAGAAGGATCAAACGAGAAATACGCTCCTTTTTATCCTTAGTGGAGTTAAGCGCATAGCTGCCCTTCTGCAGCACTCCGCTGTACATCCGCACGAATGTAAGTTTGCCGTAGGGATCAGCCATCACCTTGAAGGCAAGAGCACTGAAGGGTGCGGCGTCGTCGCAGGACCTGGAGGATTCCGTGCCATCGGGCAAAACACCTTGGATGGGCGGCACATCCACCGGAGCAGGCAGATAGTCCACGACAGCGTCCAGCACTAACTGGACACCCTTATTCTTAAAGGCTGAACCGCAAAGTATGGGAACCATCCCATGATGAATCACACCGTTGCGGATTCCCCCGATCAGCTGTTCTTCCGTCAGTTCTCCATTCTCGAGAAACGCTTCCAGGAGCACCTCGTCTGTTTCAGCAACAGACTCCATAAGCTTTTGCCGCCACTCTTCTGCCAGATCAGAAAGATCGGCAGGGATCTCAGCTTCTTGAATATCAGTGCCCAGATCGTTAGTGTAAATCACGGCTTTATTGCGCACCAAGTCGATGATGCCCTTGAGATCGCCCTCCGCACCAATGGGGAGCTGGATCGGGACAGCATTCGCCTTCAGCCGATCTTTAATTTGATCGTAAACTTTTAAAAAATTTGCACCTGTCCGATCCATCTTATTAACGAACACAATCCTTGGCACGTTATAGCGATTAGCCTGACGCCATACGGTTTCAGACTGCGGTTGCACGCCACCAACGGCACAAAAAACAGCTACGACACCATCCAGCACGCGCATGGAACGTTCCACTTCAATAGTGAAATCCACGTGGCCTGGAGTATCAATAATGTTGATGCGGTGATCGTTCCAGCTGGTGGAAATGGCAGCAGCCGTGATCGTGATTCCCCGCTCCCGCTCCTGCTCCATCCAGTCCGTCACGGCCGCACCGTCGTGCACCTCTCCCATCTTGTGCACCACACCGGAATAGAAAAGAATTCTTTCTGTCGTGGTGGTTTTGCCTGCATCAATATGGGCAGCAATACCAATATTTCTCACTCGATCCAAGGGGTAGGCGCGGGCCACGGGGTTGTCTCCGGGAGATAGGCGGGAAAAAACGGGCGGTACTTTACAGACTGGTCTGAACTAAGCCGGTCGGATCCGCCCTGGGGTCTCCGATACGGCGAGGAAAATCAATAGCGATAATGGGCAAAGGCCTTGTTGGCCTCAGCCATCTTGTGCGTTTCCTCACGTTTGCGAACTGCACTGCCAGCCTCGTTGGCGGCATCCATCAGCTCCCCAGCCAACTTTTGAGCCATGCTGCGTCCGTTGCGGGCGCGGGAGAAGTTCACCAGCCAGCGAAGGGCCATGGCTGTGCCCCGTTCCTGGCGCACTTCCATCGGCACCTGGTAGGTGGCTCAACCCACCCGCCGGGCACGAACTTTGACCAGGGGAGTGGAGTTACGAACGGCGGTCTCAAAAAGCTCAAGAGGGTCCCCACCCGTGCGCTCATTGATCAGGGTGAACGCATCGGAAAGGATGCGCATGGCCGTGGACTTTTTCCCGTGCTTCATCAGCCTGGCCACGATCATGGATGCCAGCCTGCTGTTGAACTGGGAATCAGGAAGGACGGGACGCTTTTCAGCGGCGTTGCGACGGGACATGGAGGTGGGGCAGGGCAGCGAGAAGAACGAACGGGACGGGGATCAAGCCTTAGGAGCCTTGGCACCGTATTTGGAACGGGCCTGACGGCGATCCTTCACACCCGCGGTGTCCAAGGTGCCGCGAATGATGTGGTACCGGACACCGGGCAGGTCCTTCACCCGGCCTCCACGAATCAGCACGACGGAGTGCTCCTGAAGGTTGTGACCGATCCCAGGGATGTAAGCCGTCACTTCAAATCCTGAGGTGAGGCGCACCCGTGCCACCTTGCGCAGCGCTGAGTTGGGCTTCTTGGGGGTGGAGGTATAAACGCGCGTGCAGACACCACGCCGTTCAGGGCAGGCGCGCAGAGCGGGAGACTTGGTTTTGCGCGTGAGACGCTGCCGCTCGGTGCGGATCAGCTGCTGGATAGTGGGCATCGAGGGCCGAAGGACTGCTCGGGGGGTCGTGGTCGGGCGTCCGACCGTTGACCACAATCCGTCACCTTACTCCTCTGGTGACCAACCCCTCTTTAGGGGTGTGAAGGCCGCTCCGCAAGCGCAGGAGCGGATGAGTTCCGCCCCCCGCATCAGAAAACCAGCTCCGCTCAAATCGCCCCGATAGTCGAGCTGGAGGCCGGCGAGAAGCTCCTGTTGATGGGCTGGGGCATAGAGGGTGATGCCATCGGCCCGGGCCACGGGGCTGCCGGCCAGATGGCCTGCACGAAGGCGAATCACCCACTGTTCGCAGGAGCCTGCAAGCAGGTCGAGGTGCATCAACCCAGGGGTGCCGGCCACTGCTGCCTGACGGCAGAGTTCAGCAGCAGCAGTGGGAGTGAGGCGGAGGCTCTGGCCCCTGGGCACGGTTGTGGGATCGGGTTCTCCTCAGTTTGGCAGGACCGCAGCAGGCGCTGGCGCTGGCCCAGGCTCGAGGGAAACCGGTTCCGTTGGCACAGGAGTGGTGCCGGGGTAAGCGCTGCGGAGGGATCGAGGTACGAGCCCGAGGCCGTTGTGCACCGCCGACACCACCCCCCGCCCTTTCACAGTGTGCAGCCCTCCCATCACCAGACCGGTGGAGCTGCCGCCATCTAGGTTGAGGGCATCCTGCAACCCTGCAGCCTGCAAGAACCGAGCGGTCTCTGCGAGGGTCGGGCCCTCGTCGTCTAGGCCCTCCAGGGTCAGCAACCACAGGAAACGGCCATCACTACCAATCACGGTTCGCGGTGCTCCCTGGCGGAGAAACGCAGGTGAAAATCCTTCAGCGAGACCATCTAAGACGATACGCCCGCCCTGCAGGAGCAATGGGCCACCGCCCATGACGTTAGGTGCCAATCCCAGATCACTGCTGGGCCGACTGGCCAGTTGGATGCGGGTGCCAATCTCCCAGGGGAGGGGAACGCTGCGGGCCACAAGGAGATCCTCCCCTGGCCCGAGGGGCACCCCAGCCGCCAACCAGGCGCTGTCATACCGGCGCTGAACCACACCGTCGCGCAACATGACAGCTTGCTCCGAACCACTCAGGGCCCGGTAGGGGCCCCAGGCGGATGTGTACCGCGCCAGGCCGCGCTTCACGAAACCACTGTTGACGAAATCCACGGGCCACTGGCGGGCGGTGCCATCGCCCACCCACTCCTGGAGAGAGAGCCGCCCGAAGCGAGGAAGGCTGCCTCCCTCCCAGACCACTACACCCCGATTCAAGATGGGACCCGACAACCATTGGCCCTGATCCCGAAGAGCCCCCAGGGGGAGCCGACGGACCCGATTGAAATAGCCCCCGTTGATCGCTACAAGGGCGTCATAACGACGGGCCAGCAGAGGGAGGGTAGTGAGCCCTTCCATGCCTGCGCCCCGGCTGAGGTTTCGAAGCTCCAGGGAATTGCCGAGGGGGTCCATGCGCACGCTGTTGAGCCTGAACCGCCGCCCGGCGAAGGTGCGTAGGTCCTTGCTCCAGAACACCTGGGACCCCAGGAGGACCTGAAGTCGGGGATCCAGCGATGGCTGCGCAGGGGCTGGGGCAGCCCCTGCGCCTGATTCTCTGCTGGTGGCCAGATCCATGACCACCCGCCATGGCTGACCAAGGGTGAACACCCGCTGGGGGGCTGCAGAGGCGACAAGGGCCCAACCCTCCCCCTCCTGTCGTCCGGAGAGACCCAAACGGCGCAGGTCCTGGTTCAGGCTTTCCGGCAGCTCGGCTGCTAGCCAGACCCCCCCCTCAGAACTGCGCACGACCGCCGGGCCACTGAGATCCAACACCACCCGCCGGCTACCGGGGGGGGCAGCGCTCACGCGCACCTGGCGCACCTGGGGTCTGCCACCCTGCAACCGCAATGCCCCTGCGTCGATGTCGGCCAGGAGGGTTCGGGGAGAAAGAAACGGGGCTATATCGACGGCTACCTCATCCGCCAGGGATCGCTGCCGGTTCTGGGGCACGATCAGGCTTTGTCCAAACCACTCCAGTTCCAAGGCACCATCCCCTCGCGTGCGACTGCTGAATCCCAACTGGCCCTGCAACACTTCCAGGGGTAGCCAGAGCTCGCGCGGCACCTCCGAAGGGGGGCCGACCCAGAGCCAGGAAGCCTGTTGACGCAGGCCATGATGCGGAGCACCCGTCCCTCAAAGAGTCCCATCGCCCGCGTCCCCCCGTCCTCCTGCATCGGGAGAGCGGCGGGTGGGATGGGGGGCGGGAGCGGAGGAGCACTGAGCTGGAGCAACCGGGGGTTCGGGCCCGCGGAAAGGGGAACGGGCCAGGCGCTGATCAGGGCGCCACAGAAGGCTGTGAGCACGACGGGCCGCTTGAGCATCTCCCGGTCTCCCTTCACTCAGATTCCGAAAGGTAGACCCAGTGAACGGCGCTTGGATGCCCCTGCCTAGGATCCTTGATTGAAGTCCTCATCTTGGGACTACGTTTTTTTTCACGCAGCAGGTTCGCCTGCTGAACGCGGCAGCCACACCAGCCCATGCCACTTCCCTCCAACGCCCACCGTTCCCCTGCCGTACGGCCCCAGACCGACTCCTTGCCTCCAGAGGCGGTGTGCGGAGAAAAGGACGCCTGCGGAGTGGGCTTCATCACCCACCTCGAAGGGGAAGCCAGTCACTGGATCCTGCAGCAGGCTCTTCGGGGCCTCCGCTGCATGGAACATCGAGGTGGCTGCGGCGGAGACGCGGATTCCGGCGATGGGGCTGGGCTACTGACGGCCATTCCCTGGAGCTTCCTGGAGGCGGTGTGGCCCCAGGTGGCCAGGGTGCCCCGCCAAAGCGTGCGGGGACTGGCCATGGTGTTCTTCCCCATGGACGACCCCCGCAGACTGAAAGCCCGAGAGATCTGCGAGGAGGAGGCCGCCCAGCTGGGACTTCGCAGCCATGGCTGGCGGGAGGTGCCGGTGAACCGGTCCGTACTGGGCCCCCTCGCCCAGCAGACAGCACCAGCCATTGAGCAATGGCTGCTGGAGGCCCCGGAGGCCTCCAGCCAAGTGCCCGATGATGTTGACGCGGTGGAGGCCCTTCTGTTCCGTCTGCGACGCAGGGCCGTCGACCGGATGCGGGAGATCTGGGGCAGTGGCACCACCGATTTCTACTTCGCCTCCATCAGTGCACGCACAGTTGTTTACAAGGGTATGGTGCGCTCGGA
>JBJTUM010000008.1:0-10379 GCA_046080725.1 Cyanobium sp.
GGGGGCCGGGGCGGCGCAGCACCACCAATGGCAGTCCCCCCGGAAGGGCTGTGTGCTCCAGGGCGGGGCTCATGCGGGCACCGCCTCGAGCACGCAGGCCCGTTCTGGATCCAGGCTCGCTAGGGCCTCAACCTGCAGACGGGAAGGGGTCCAGCGCTGCAGCATCTCCAAAGGAGCCGACAGCTGCGGATCTCTCCCCCACAGGCGGGCATTCCCGACCAGGCCCGCCACACCCGAAGGGGCCTCCAGGCCAAAGCGATAGCTGTTGCTCACCAGCCGCCGCGCCCGCTCCCATTCCCCCTGACCGATCGGCTGCTCCATCACGTCCTTCCACACGCTGCTGATCGCTTCGCGCACCTCCTCCAAATCCTCCGGCCCGCACACCGCCTCCAACAGGGCGAGGCTGCCGCATTCCATGGTGTGCAGATCGAGGTCGATGCTCTCCACCACCCGCAGCTGTTCCCTCAGGCGCTCCACCAGCCGGGACCGACGCCCCTCCGCCAACACTGTGGTGGCCAGATCGGCGCCGATCACCGCCTCGAGGTGGGGCGCGGCCGGTTGCCACCAAGCCATCAACAGCCGGGCGGCCTCCAGCCTGGGAAGGGCTAGGTGGTGGTGCCCCGGTTTCACCTTCAGCCCCGGAAGGGGGGCCGGTTCGCAGCAGGGGGGCAGCTGGGCGAGGGGTCCCAAGGAGGCCTGCTCCACCAGAGAGGGCTGCACCGCTCCGGAGAAGGCCAGCACGCAGCGTCCTGCTCCATAGAGCCTCTGGTGGAAGGCTGCCATGGCATCGGGGGCATGGCCGAGGAGCGCCTGGCGCCGCCCCAGGATCGGCAAACTGTAGGGATGTTCGGGGCAGGCCAGCTCCAACAGCCGTTGCAGGGCCACTTCCTCCGGTTGGTCTTCGCTCTGGGCCAGTTCCTCCAGCACCACCTGCCGTTCCATGGCAAACGCCTGGGCCTCGAGGCGGGGGGTGAGCACCAAGTCCAGCAGCAAATCCAGGGCCCGGGGCGCAGCTTCAGGGCTGATCAGCACGTGGTAGTGCACATCATCAAAGCCGGTGGCCGCATTGCTGTTGCCTACCAGGGCCTCAATCTGCAGATCAAATTCACCCGGTGCCAGATGCTCGCTCCCCTTGAACACCATGTGTTCCAAAAAGTGGGCCATGCCGCTCTCGCTGGGGGCCTCAAACACGCTTCCGGCCCGGCACCAAAAATCCAGGCACACCAGAGGCGCTTCCGGAATCTCGAGGCTCACCAGGTCGACGCCGTTGCCCAGCCGATGGGTGATGGGATCAGCCAGGGTTAGTAGCAATGGGGCGCAACATCCGCGGGTTTGACTCATCAGCGCGTGGCAGGATCGCCATTCTGCTGGCTGCTGGGTCCTGCTGATGAGCCAGATGTCCCTTGGTGTCCACCCCTTGGTTGATGCCCTGGCCAGTCGGATTCGGGAGCTGCGCCAGCAGCTGCCCGATCTGGAGCCCTTGGCCGTGGATCCCGCCCTGGAGGCCATCAGCGGCAGCCTGGATGGGGAACAACTGTCCATCCGCAACGAACTGCACCGCAGCAGGGGATTGCGCAAGCTCCATTTGGAAACAGCCCGCCTTGGGGCGGGCCTCCAGATCCTCCACTGTGTCCACTTCCCCGATCCCCGTTACGACCTGCCTGTCTTTGGCGCAGACATCGTCGCGGGCCGCGGCGTGGTGTCAGCGGCGATCGTGGACCTTTCTCCCGTGACCCCAGCTCTCCCGTCAGAGATCGCGGCTGCGCTGGCGGAGCGCCCTCGGGCGCCCTTCTGCGAGGTTCGGGAGCTGCCGCCCTGGGGATCGATCTTCTCCCCCCATGTGCTGTTCGTCCGACCCCGCACCCCTGAGGAGGAGGGCTGGTTCGTGGAGGAGGTGGCGGCTTTCCTGGAGCTCCTGGGACGGGCGAGCGCCACGGTGCAACCCCAGGCCTGGGATGATGCAACTACCTTGGCGCGCTGGGAGGGGCAGCTCCGCTATTGCCAGCAGCAGAAACAGAACGACAAGACCCGGCGGGTTCTGGAGAAGGCGTTCAACCCGGAGTGGGCGAACACCTATATCGAGACCCTGCTCTTCGACGACCCGTTGGCGCCCCAACCCCAGACCTGACTGGGGTTGGGCCATCCGGGCAGCCTGCCAGTGGAGTGAGCCTCCCCTTGGCCCTGGTGGCTGCCCTGGCGGGCTCCGCCCTCACCTTGGTGGCCCTGGTGGCCACCCGCCAGCTGGCCCTCCCCAATCAATCTCCTTCCGAGGCAACCGCGCCTGCCCCGAAGACCCCGCCCAAGCGGGCCCCTGAAGCCGTAGCGGCCCTTGGCCGCCTTGAGCCCGCGGGCAACATCCGGGTGCTGGCCGCGCCGATCGCAGGCATTGGCGGCAGCCCCCGGCTTAGCGAACTGCTGGTGAACGAGGGCGACCGGGTTCGGCAGGGGGAGGTGTTGGCCCGCTTCGACACCGGTCCCACCCTGCAAGCAGAGGAGCAGGTGATTCGCACCCGCCTGTCCAACCTGGTGACACGGTTGAAGGTGGAGCAGCGAGAGCTCAACCGCTATCGCCAACTTACCGGTGCGGGCGCCATCAGCGCCGATGAGCTGGATCGCCGGGAGCAGCAATATCTCCAGCTGATGGGGGAGTGGCAGGTGGCCCGCGCCGATCTGGAGCGGGTGCGGGCCGATCTTGCCAACACCACCCTGCGGGCTCCCATCGATGGCACCGTCTTGCGGATCCAGGCCCGGGTGGGGGAGCGGCCCGGCGATAAGGGCATCCTGGAGCTGGGGGCCAGTGAGCGCATGGAGGCCCTGCTGGAGGTCTACGAGAGCGATATCGACCGGGTGCGCCTTGGCCAGAGCGTGCTGATCAGCAGTGAAAACGGCGGCTTCAAGGGCACGCTGCGGGGCACTGTGGTTCGCATCAGCCCCCAGGTTCGCCAACGGGAGGTGCTCTCCACCGATCCCAGTGGCGATGTGGATGCCCGCATCGTGGAAGTGCGGGTGGGGCTCACGCCAGAGGATGCCTCCAGGGTGCGCAGCCTGACGGGTCTCAAAGTGATCGCCCGCCTGCAGCCATGAGCCTCCCCATGCCCTGGCAGGGCCGGCGGATCCCCTTGGCCTGGTTGCTGCTCACCCGCCAGCCGGCCCGGCTGGCCGTGGCCCTGGCGGGCATCTGCTTTGCGGGCATCCTCATGTTCATGCAGCTGGGGTTTCGCGATGGCCTCTTTGATGCCAGCGTCACCTTGCACAAGCTGTTTGACACCGATCTGGTGCTGATCAGCCCCCGCACCATGAGCTCCATCGCCATGGCGGGCTTTCCCCGGCGGCGCCTGGTGCAGGCCATGGCCGATCCGGACGTGGCGGGCACCACGCCCGTGCATTGGAACCTCCTGCTTTGGCGCAATCCCGAAACGCGCACCACCCGTTCGATCCTCACCCTGGGCTTTGAGCCCGATGATTCCCTCTTTCTTCTTCCAGACTTGGCGAACCAGGCCAAGTTGCTCACCCAGCGGGGGCGGATCCTCTTTGATGAGCGCTCGCGACCGGAATACGGCCCTGTCGCCCCTTGGCTCAAGGAGGGCCGCACCGTGGAAACGGAAGTGGCGGGCAAACGGGTGCGGGTGGCGGGGCTGGTGTCTCTAGGCCCCTCCTTCGGAGCGGACGGCAACATGCTCACCAGCAGCGAAACCTACCTCCAGCTCATGCCCTCCACGCCCCCGGGCAGCATCGAACTGGGGCTCATCCGTTTGAAGCCTGGTGCCGATGCTGCTGCCGTTGCTAGACGCCTGCGCCAGACCCTGCCGCCCGATGTGGCCGTCTACAGCAAGAAAGGATTTGAGGAGTTTGAAAAAAACTACTGGCGCAGCAGCACCGCCATCGGCTTCATCTTCACCCTCGGCGCAGCGATGGGTTTTGTGGTGGGGTGTGTGATTGTGTACCAGATTCTTTATTCCGATGTCAGTGATCATCTGCCGGAATATGGCACGCTTATGGCCATGGGCTATCCCCTCACCACTCTTTTGGGAGTGGTGGCCCGCGAGGGTCTGCTCCTTTCGGCTCTGGGTTTTGTGCCCGCCTGGCTCGCCGGCCAGGGCCTCTATGTGCTGGTGCGTCGGGGCACCAACCTGCCCGTCTTCATGACCAACGACCGATCCCTGGTGGTGCTGGCGATGATCCTCACCATGTGCATGGCCTCTGCCCTTCTGGCCATGCGGAAGCTGGCGGATGCCGACCCCGCCGAGATCTTCTAGCGGCATGGCCTCCCCGCTTCCCACGGTTTCCCCTGCCACGGTGGAGGTGCAGGGCCTGAGCCATTGGTATGGCCGGGGCTCCATGCGCCGGCAGGTGCTTCAGGGGGTTGATCTGGTGATCCAGCCTGGAGAGGTGGTGCTCCTGACGGGGCCCTCCGGTTGCGGCAAAACCACCCTCCTCACCCTGGTGGGAGCCCTGCGCCAGGTGATGGATGGCTCGGTGCGGGTGTTGGGCCAGGAGCTCCGGAGCTGCGGTAGGGGGGAGCGGCAACGGCTCCGCCAGAGCATCGGCATGATCTTTCAGGGCCACAACCTGCTGCGCTGCCTCACGTCCGAGCAAAATGTGCAGATGGGCGCAGACTTGTTGCCCGGGCTGTCCTACCGGGCCAGGCGGGATCGGGCCCGGCAGTGGTTGCGGGCCGTGGGTCTGGAGGATCACATGGGAAAACTTCCCCATGATCTCTCCGGCGGCCAGAAGCAACGGGTGGCGATTGCCCGCGCCTTGGCGGCCCAGCCCCGCCTGCTGCTGGCTGATGAACCCACGGCTGCCCTCGACCGTCAGAGCGGCCGGGATGTGGTGAACCTTCTGCAAAGCCTGGCACGGGAGCAGGGCTGTGCCGTGTTGATGGTCACCCACGACCCGCGCATTCTGGACGTGGCGGATCGGCTAGTGCAAATGGAAGATGGCAAGCTCTGGAATGAAGAGCCTGTACTCACCGTTGGCTAGGGTGGTTGTTTCTCAGTTCTAAGCACCTCGCGCATGGCCAAACGCCGCAATCTCAAGAAAGAAAAGCAGGAGCGTAACCGCGCCTACGCCCGCAAATTCAAAAAGCGCAAGCTGCGTAACGACGGCCGGGGCGAAGGGGCGGGCAACGGCGTAACGGGCACGGCCAGCAACGGCGGCGCCGCCGACTGAGCCACCCCTGGGTGTTCCCGCGGGAGCTTTGGCAGGGGGGATCCAAGGGGATCCCCCCTTTTCCATGCCGGCCTAGCCATGTTTTTCAGCGTCGTCATTCCCACCTACAACCGCCTGCCGATCCTCCAGAAGTGTCTGCGGGCTCTTGAAGAGCAGCGCCTCGATACCCCCGTGGATCGCTACGAGGTGGTGGTGGTGGATGACGGCTCCAGCGATGACACCGTGACCTGGCTCCAGGCCCATGGGCACCTGTTTCCCCATGTCCGCCTGTTCTGCCAGGAGCACGGCGGGCCGGCCCAGGGACGCAACCGGGGGGTGGAGGAGGCCCGGGGGGATGTGATTGTCTTTATAGACAGCGACCTGGTGGTGACCCCCACCTTCCTCCTCAGCCACGCCCGTGCCCTCCAAAGGGCGTGGACGGAGCGGGGGGATCGCCTGTGTTTCACCTATGGCGCGGTGATCAACACGGCCAATTTCGAACAGCCCACCAGCGAGCCCCACAAACTCACCGATCTCTCCTGGGCCTACTTCGCGACGGGCAACGTGGCCATTGATCGGGAGGTGTTGGAAAAGGCGGGGCTCTTTGACATCACCTTCCATCTTTATGGCTGGGAAGATCTGGAGTTAGGGGAGCGGCTGCGCCAGCTGGGGGTTGTGCTGGTGCGGGCTCCGGAAGCTGTGGGATATCACTGGCATCCAGCCCTCACCCTGGAGCAGATTCCCGATCTGATGCGGGTAGAGCGGGAGCGGGCCCGGATGGCCCTGGTGTTTTTCCGCAAGCACCCCACCCGGCGCGTGCGCACCATCATTCAGTACACCTGGCTCCATCGCCTCCTCTGGGAGCTCCTCACCCTGGGGGGTGTTCTCAACGAACGGAGCCTCCGGCCTATTCTGGCCTGGTTGTTGCGCCGTGGCCAGGCCCGTTGGGCGATGGAACTGCTGCGTTTGCCCCTGAACCGGCTGGGGGTGCGGGAGCTCTTTGCCGAAGCCCAGAGGCAAGGCCTCAGCTGACCGTTTGGTAAGTTGAGCTGGTTCACCCATTCCGCACACCTGCACGTTTCGGGTGATGGCAGCCTTGCGGCCCATCCCTGGCAGGTGGAGGCCAACCCGAAACCCCTACCATGGCTGTCGTCACGCTCGCCGAGATGATGGAAGCTGGTGCCCATTTCGGCCACCAGACCCGTCGCTGGAACCCCAAGATGTCGCGCTACATCTATTGCGCGCGCAATGGGGTGCACATTATTGATCTGGTGCAGACCGCGGTCTGCATGAACAACGCTTACAAGTGGGTCCGCAATGCCTCCCGCAGTGGCAAACGCTTCCTGTTTGTCGGCACCAAGAAGCAGGCTTCTGAGGTGATTGCCCAGGAAGCCAGCCGTTGTGGAGCGGCCTATGTCAACCAGCGCTGGCTGGGCGGCATGCTCACCAACTGGAGCACCATGCGTGCCCGGATTGATCGCCTCAAGGATCTGGAGCGGATGGAGTCATCTGGCGCCATTGCCATGCGTCCCAAGAAGGAAGCGGCCGTTCTGCGCCGCGAGCTCGATCGCCTGCAGAAGTACCTCGGTGGATTGAAGACCATGCGCCGCCTGCCCGATGTGGTGGTGCTGGTTGATCAGCGGCGGGAAACCAATGCGGTTCTCGAGTGCCGCAAACTCGATATTCCACTGGTGTCCATGTTGGATACCAATTGCGATCCCGATCTCTGCGACGTGCCCATCCCCTGCAACGACGATGCGGTGCGCTCCGTCCAACTGGTGCTCGGCCGTCTGGCGGATGCCATCAACGAGGGGCGCAGCGGATCCCAGGATCGGGGAGAGGAGGAGGTTTAGGGCCCCTGCCTCCCCGTTTCACCTCTGAACCGTTCCAACCCCCTTTCCTTCTTCCCAAACGTTCTCCCAATGGCTGAGATCAGCGCCAAGCTCGTCAAAGACCTGCGCGATAAGACCGGCGCCGGCATGATGGATTGCAAAAAGGCCCTGCAGGAATCTGCCGGCGACCTGACCAAAGCCGTGGAGTGGTTGCGCCAGAAGGGCATTGCCAGTGCGGAGAAAAAAGCAGGCCGCACTGCAGCAGAAGGGGTTGTGGGGAGTTACATCCACACCGGTGGTCGGGTAGGGGTGTTGGTGGAGGTGAATTGTGAAACCGATTTCGTGGCTCGGGGCGAGCTCTTTCAAGAGCTCGTCCGCAACGTGGCCATGCAAATCGCGGCTTGCCCCAACGTGGAGTACGTGAGCACCGAGGAGATTCCCTCTGAGGTGGTGGAGCGAGAAAAGTCGATCGAAATGGGCCGTGATGATCTGGCGGGCAAGAAGGAGGAGATGAAGGCCAAGATTGTCGTAGGCCGCATTGACAAGCGATTGAAGGAATTGGCCCTCCTCGACCAGCCCTACATCCGGGATGGCTCCATCACATTGGGCGAATTGGTGAAGCAGACCTCCGGCAAGACTGGCGAGAACATTCGGGTGCGGCGCTTCACCCGTTACACCCTCGGCGAGGGGATTGAGGTGCAAGAAAGCGATTTTGCCGCGGAAGTTGCCGCCATGGGGAAGGCAGCTTGAGGTGAGCGAACCCGGCGGCCCAGCCCCCCAGTCGATGGGGGCCATTCAGGCCAGGCTGGATCAACAGGTTCCCCAGCTCTACCGCGACCTGGCCCTCTACCTTCAGGTGCTGCGGGACGTGCTTCCCGCAAGCCTGGACCAGGCCTGCTCCCACCTGGCCACTCAGGTGAATCCCCAGGGCTACAACCGGCTCCATCCAGCGGAGCGTGCCCATCTGCACCGCCGCCTCAAGGGCCTGATGGAGCGTTGCTCCAGCTTCCTCACAGTGGAGCAACTGCTCAACCTGGCCACCCAGATGGCTCAGGAACGTCAGCGGCTGTCCCTGCGGCACCAATCCTTGCAGGAGAGTGGGGGCGGCGAACCTTTGCCCCAAGGATCAATCCAGCTGCAGCTCAATCCTCCCTTGGGGGAGGAGCCTTTCCCCTTCTCCTTGTCCTTGCCGTCAACGGCTGAGGCACCGGACGATGCCACCGGTCTTCCCTTCCCAGGCCTCCATCTCAGCGAGGAGATGTTGGCCGCTCTGGAGCGCAGTCCATCCAATCTGGAGATTCCCTGGTCGTCCGGGCAGCTGCCCCGCGATCCCGTTGCTTTGCTCCAGTGCTTGGAGGCTTGGGATATCGCCCTGAGCCGTCGGCTGCGCAATCTCTCCCACGGGGTGAACCTGGAGATGGCACGGGCCGGCCTGGTGGTAGCGGCCGTGCCCGTGCCCCTCTTGGATGCGGTGCTCATGGGCCAGATCGAACCCCAGGGTGCTCCGGCCAACCTGCTCCGGCTGCCCATGGCGCCCCACGGGGCTGCCATCTTTCCCCACCCCCCCATGGGAGTGCTCCTGCGCATGGTGGATCTGGAGCTTGAGCAGCCGCGTCTGCGCACTTGTCGCCGTCGTTTGATCCTCCACCGGCAGGAGATCCACAAAATGGCCGAGACTGCCCACCGCCTGCAGCGCCGCCTTCAGGCCCACCATGCCCAACGCCTGTGGCGTCACGACAGCCAGTTGAATCCTCCAAGGCCCCAGGCCTGAGAGCCTGGTGCGATCTGCTCCACAAGGCTGCCCAGTTGGAGGCCGACCGGGGCTTTGGTGATCTTCAGGGCCGCTTCGACACCTTCAGCGGTTTTGTGGTGCGCTCCCTGGCGGAGCTTCCAGAGGGTGTTCAGGAGACTGATCTGCCCCATCTGCCCTCCTGGCGTGAGGGGTTCACCAGCTATGGCCATTTGGGCGTCGCCCGGCGCCAGCAGCTGGTCGCCCAACTTCGCCAGGGATTGCACCAGCTGCTCTCCCGCTCCAGGCCCTCCCAGCCCGTGGCGCCACCGCGCCTGCGGCTGTCCAGCGAGAGCCCTGGCCGCCCCCACCAGCCTCTGCGTCAGTTGGAGCCCACCACCCCTCTTGGGGAGGTGCCGGGAATCGGCCCCCGCCAGGCCACCCGCCTGGCGGCCCTGGGGATGTTTCAGGTGGTGGATCTGTTGCAGCACTACCCGCGCGACTACCTGAACTACGCCAACCTCGTGCGCATCAGTGCCCTGGTGCCAGGGAACACGGCCACCGTGGTGGCCACTGTGCGCCGCTGCCACACCGCCACCAGCCCCAAGAATCCCAACCTTTCCTTTCTGGAGCTGCACCTGCAAGATGTCACCGGCCGTCTGAAGGTGAGCCGTTTTTTTGCTGGCCGCCGTTTCGCCAGTCCCGGTTGGCTAAAGAGTCAGCAGCGGCTCTATCCCCCCGGCTCCACGGTGGCGGTGAGTGGTCTGGTGAAGGAGGGCCCCTGGGGCCTGGGGTTCACCGATCCGTTGATTGAAGTGCTCGACAGCCCCTCCAGTCCGGTGCGGTCGGAGCAGATTGGCCGCTTGGTGCCCGTGTATGCCCTCACCGAGGGGCTCTCGGCCGACACCCTCAGGCAGGCGATCGCCAAGGTGCTCCCCCTCGTGCGCCATTGGCCCGACCCCCTCGGTTGCCAGCTGGTCGAGGAGGAGTTGCAATTGCCCAGCCGCGCCGAAGCGGTGGAGCAGATCCACCGCCCCCTGGATGAAGAGCGGCTGCAAAGGGCCCGGCGCCGGTTGGTGTTTGATGAATTCCTGCTGTTGCAGCTGGCCTTGGGGTTGCGCCGGCAGCGCCTCAAACGCCAGGAGGCTCCCCCCCTGTTCTTCCCAGGAGGGGCTGAGGAGGGCTTGCTCTCTCGCCTGTTGGGCTTGCTCCCCTTTCCCCTCACCGGCGCCCAACAGAGGGTGTTGGCGGAGATTCACCAGGATCTGGCCCAGCCCCAGCCCATGGCCCGTCTGCTGCAGGGGGATGTGGGCAGTGGCAAGACCGTGGTGGCTCTTGCGGCTCTGCTAACCGCCATCGAAGCCGGCTGCCAGGGGGCCCTGATGGCCCCCACCGAAGTGCTGGCCGAACAGCATCACCGCAAGCTCGCCCCCTGGCTCGCTCAGCTTCACATCACCTCAGACCTGCTCACGGGCTCCACCCCTGCTCGGCGGCGCCGGGAGATGCTGCAGGATCTGGCTAATGGCCAGCTCCAGCTCCTCGTGGGCACCCATGCTCTCCTGGAAGACCCGGTGCAGTTTCTACGCCTGGGCCTGGTGGTGGTGGACGAACAGCACCGCTTCGGGGTGCGCCAGCGCAACCGCCTGCTGGCCAAGGGCCTGCAGCCC
>JBJTUM010000009.1:0-7075 GCA_046080725.1 Cyanobium sp.
GCTGATCTCCTTGAGCTTCAGCGCCCCCTCCATGGCAATCGGATAATTGATGCCCCGGCCGAGAAAAATCACATCCTGGGTGTCGGCAAACAGATGGGCCAGCGCGGCGCAGCGCTGGTCGTGGTCGTCGACCACCTGGCGCATCACCTCCGGCAGGCTGCGCAGCTCTCTCGCCAGGGCCGCCAGCCGCTCCGGGCCCGGCACACCAGGCCGCCCCTGGCGCCGCTCCGCAAAGGCCAACCCCAACCCATAGAACGCCAGCAGCTGGCCCAAAAACGTCTTCGTGGCCGCCACACCCACTTCAATGCCCGCCCCTATATCCAACAGGTGAGGCACCAGCCGGCCCAAGGAACTTTCCGGCCGATTGGTGATCCCCAACAAGCGGGGCTGGTAGGCCGGATCATCCAAGCCCTGCCGACGCTCCTGCTCCATCACGAGGGCCGCCAACGTATCGGCCGTCTCCCCCGATTGGGTCACCCCGATCGTGAGCGTGTGGGGCCCCAAAGGCGGGGGCGCATAGCGAAACTCACTGGCATAAAACACATGGGTGGGGATCCCCGCCAACTGCTCCAACAGATAAGCCCCCACTTGAGCTGCGTGGCGGCTCGTGCCACAGGCCAAAATTTGGATCTGCTCCACCCCCTCATACACCGCCTCATCCAGGGGCAAGGCCACTAGAGCCCCCTCCGGCAAATGGCGGGCCACCCACAGGGCCGCCGTTTCTGGCTGCTCATGGATTTCCTTGAGCATGAAATGGCGGAAGCTCCGCTTGTCCGCCACATGCTCCGTGCCCGTGAGCAAACTGGGGGAGCGCTGCACCCGGCCGCCCCGGCCGTCGTAAAGCTCGATGCCCAGCGGCGTCAGCAGGGCCGTTTCCCCATCCTCCAACGGCAGGATCGTGCGGGTGAATCCCGCCAGGGCCGGCGTGTCGCTGGCACAGAGAAACTCTCCCTCCCCTAGGCCGATCAACAGGGGCGCCTGCCGGCGGGCCACCACCAACGCCCCTGGAACCTTGGCCCACACCACCGCCAGGGCATAGGCCCCATGGAGCGCTGGGAGCACCTCCTGCACCGCCCGCAACAACAGCGGGGCCGAAGATTCCAAGCCCTCGCCCTCCAACTGGGCCAGACGACGCGCCACCAGGTGGGGAATCACCTCGGTGTCGGTGTCGGAGCGAAACCGCACTCCCTCCCCCTGCAGCTGCTCCCGCAACAAGCGATGGTTTTCGATGATCCCGTTCTGCACCACCGCCAGCTGGCTGCTTCCATCCAAGTGGGGGTGCGCATTGCGCTCCTCCGGTTTGCCATGGGTGGCCCAGCGGGTGTGGCCAATCCCGCACTGGCCAGGGGCTCCCTCAGCTTCGAACCGGGCCGTGAGATTCACCAGCTTGCCTTCGGCCTTCAGGCAGTGCAAGCCTTCCCCATCCACGGTTGCAATCCCGGCCGAGTCGTAGCCCCGATACTCGAGCTGCCGCAAACCCTCCAACAGCTGGGGCGCCGCCTCTCTCGATCCAATCAGCGCAACAATGCCGCACATACGGTCCCCACAACCAGCCTGAGCTTATGGGGGAACTGCGCCGGGCACCAGGGCGCGTGTTTAGTACGCCAGACCCATGGAACGGCTGGTTTCGTCGCCCAGGTAGACCCGGATGCTGATGAAGTCGGTGGGGCAAGCGGTTTCACAGCGCTTGCAGCCGATGCAATCCTCCGTGCGGGGTGAGGAAGCGATCTGGCCTGCCTTGCAACCATCCCAGGGCACCATCTCCAGCACATCCAGGGGGCAGGCCCGCACACACTGGGTGCAGCCGATGCAGGTGTCGTAGATCTTGACGGCGTGAGACATGGACCTCAGTGGCTTGAAGGGCGCAGTGGGCGTGGTGCCAAGGTAAGCAGGGCAGGCCATCCCGAGGGGCCTCCACCCGGCTGCCGTCACCCTTGTTCATACGAGAAAGGGTCCGCACCGGCGACCCCATAAGATGCATCCTCCCACTCAGCCTCCATGTCCCAGGAAGACATCTTCGAAAAAGTGCGCGGCATCGTTGCTGAACAGCTCAGCGTGGACGCTGCAGAAGTGAAGCCCGAATCCAACTTCCAGAACGACCTGGGCGCCGATTCCCTCGACACTGTCGAACTGGTGATGGCCCTCGAGGAGCATTTCGACATCGAGATCCCTGATGAGGCCGCTGAAGGCATCACCACCGTGGGCGATGCCGTGAAGTACATCCAAGAGAAAACTGCCTGAGGCGCTCGATGGTGGAGGGACTCCGCCGCGTCGTCGTCACCGGCCTGGGGGCTGTCACGCCGATCGGCAATGACGTTCAGGAGTATTGGGAGGGCCTCTGTTCCGGGCGCAATGGAGTCGCCGGAATCACCCTGTTTGATCCTTCGCGTCACGCCTGCCGCTTCGCGGCCGAGGTGAAACACTTCAACCCGGCCGGCTGGCTTGAACCCAAAGAAGCCAAGCGCTGGGATCGCTTTTGCCAGTTCGGCGTCGTTGCTGCCAAGCAGGCCATTGGCCACGCCGGCCTTGTGATCGATGGGAGCAACGCCCAACGCATTGGGGTGTCGATTGGCTCTGGCGTGGGCGGCCTGCTGATGATGGAGAGCCAGGCCCATGTGCTGGCGGATCGGGGCCCCGACCGGGTGAGCCCCTTTTGCGTGCCGATGATGATCCCCAACATGGCCACAGGCCTGGCGGCCATCGCCCTGGGGGCCAGGGGACCCAGCAGTGCGGTGGCCACCGCCTGCGCCGCAGGCTCCAACGCCATTGGGGATGCCTTTCGCCTGATCCAGCTCGGTCTGGCCGACGCGATGGTGTGCGGCGGGGCGGAATCGGCCATCACCCCCCTGGGGGTGGCGGGCTTCTCCAGTGCTAAGGCCCTGTCCTTCCGCAACGACGATCCCGCCACCGCCAGCCGGCCGTTCGATCTGGAGCGGGATGGTTTCGTGATCGGAGAGGGGGCCGGGGTGATCGTTCTGGAAAGCCTCGAGCATGCCCAGCAGCGGGGCGCCAGCGTGCTTGCTGAGATCGTGGGCTATGGCACCACCTGCGATGCCCACCACATCACGGCGCCCTCCCCCGGAGGGGTGGGGGGCGCCGAAGCCATGCGGCTAGCCCTCGCCGATGCCCGCCTCGAGCCCGAAGCCGTGGATTACATCAACGCCCACGGCACCAGCACCCAGGCCAACGACAGCAACGAAACCGCTGCCATCAAGGCCGCCCTCGGGGACCAGGCCTACCGCACCCCCGTGAGCTCCACCAAATCGATGACCGGCCATCTCCTCGGAGGCAGCGGCGGCATCGAAGCGGTGGCTGCCGTTCTGGCGATCGGTCACAATGTGGTCCCTCCTACGATCAATTACACCAATCCGGATCCGGCCTGCGACCTGGATGTCGTCCCCAACACCGCCCGGGAGCACCCCGTGAATGTGGTGCTGTCAAACTCTTTTGGGTTTGGCGGTCACAATGTCTGCCTGGCGTTTCGCCGGATGCCCTAAATTCCCGCCCTCCTCTGCCCTCCACACCTGAGCCCGCCATGGTCGCCGCCCCCACCACCTCCACCGAAAGCCTCTGCATCAACAGCATCCGTTTCCTGGCGGTCGACGCAGTCAACAAGTCCAACTCGGGCCATCCCGGCCTGCCCATGGGCTGCGCTCCCATGGCCTTTGCCCTATGGGACAAGGTGTTGCGGCACAACCCCAAGAATCCGCGCTGGTTCAACCGGGATCGCTTCGTGCTCTCCGCCGGCCACGGCTGCATGCTGCTCTACGCCCTGCTGCACCTCACCGGCTACGACTCAGTCACCCTGGACGACATCAAGCAGTTTCGCCAGTGGGGCTCCAAAACCCCTGGCCATCCCGAAACCTTTGAAACCCCAGGAGTGGAGGTGACCACTGGCCCCCTGGGGCAAGGCATTTCCAATGCAGTGGGCCTGGCCATGGCGGAGGCCCACCTCGCAGCCCTCTTCAACAAGCCCGGCCACAACCTCGTAGATCACTATACCTATGTGCTGATGGGCGACGGCTGCAACCAGGAGGGGGTGGCCTCGGAAGCCGCCTCCTTAGCCGGCCACCTGGGCCTGGGCAAACTCATCGCCCTCTATGACGACAACCACATCACCATTGACGGCAACACGGGGGTGTCCTTCACCGAGGACGTGCTGAAGCGCTACGAGGCCTATGGCTGGCACGTCCAGCACGTGAGCGATGGCAACACGGATGTGGGCGCCATTGTGCGGGCCCTGGAAGCCGCAAAGGCTGTCACAGACAAGCCCAGCCTGATCAAGGTGACCACCACCATCGGCTACGGCTCCCCCAACAAGGCCAACACCGCCGGGGTGCATGGAGCTGCCCTGGGGGCCGATGAGGCGGAGCTCACCCGCAAGGCCCTGGAGTGGACCTACGGCGACTTCGAGGTGCCCCAGGAGGTCTACGAGCACTGGCGTCAGGCCATCCAGCGCGGGGCCAACGCCGAAGGCGACTGGAACGCGACCCTCTCCGCCTACCGGCAGGCCTATCCCGCGGAGGCTGCGGAATTTGAGCGCCGGCTCCGGGGCGAGCTCCCGGTGGGCTGGGATTCCACCCTCCCCACCTTCACCCCCGCCGACAAGGGCTTGGCCACCCGCCAACACTCCTACAACGCCCTCAACGCCTTCGGACCCAAGCTCCCAGAGCTGATTGGCGGCTCCGCCGACCTCACCCACTCGAACCTCACGGACATCAAGGGCGAAGCCAGCTTCCAGAAAGGGGCCGAAGCCAACCGCTACCTGCACTTCGGGGTGCGCGAACACGCCATGGCGGCCGTCCTCAACGGCATCGCTTATCACAACAGCGGACTGATCCCCTATGGCGGCACCTTCCTGGTGTTCGCCGGCTACATGATCGGCGCCATGCGCCTTTCAGCCCTGAGTGAGCTGGGTGTGATCTACGTGCTCACCCACGATTCCATCGGCCTCGGGGAGGATGGACCCACCCACCAACCTGTGGAAACCCTGGCCAACCTGCGGGCCATTCCGAACCTGTTGGTGATCCGCCCCGGTGATGGCAACGAAACCATGGGGGCTTATCAGGTGGCGGTGGCCAATCGCAAGCGCCCCACTGTGCTGGCTCTGAGCCGTCAGGCCATGGCCAACCAGGCCAATTCCTCCCCAGGAGCCGTCGCCAAGGGTGGCTACATCCTGGAAGACAGCAACGGCACCCCAGATCTCATCCTGATTGGCACCGGCACCGAACTGGATCTCTGCGTGAAGGCCGCCGCCCAACTCCGGGCTGAAGGCCGCAACGTGCGGGTGGTGTCCATGCCCTGCGTGGAGCTCTTCGAGGAGCAAGACGCCAGCTACCGGGAGAGCGTGCTGCCTGCCGCCTGCCGCAAACGGGTGGTGGTGGAAGCCTCCAGCTCCTTCGGCTGGCACAAATACACCGGCTTCGATGGTGCTGCCGTCTCCATCGACCGCTTTGGTGCCTCCGCGCCAGGCCCGGTGTGCCTCGAGAAGTTCGGCTTCACCGTGGAGAACGTGGTGGCCACGGCCAGGGCACTGGGGTGAGCCCTGCCACGACCTAGCAAAGCGCGTCATGGCTCCGGCTCCGACCAACCTGCTGCTCTCCAGTGCCACGGTCAATGAAAACGATCTGCTCGGCGTGGCCATCGGCCAGCTCACCGCCGTCGGGGCCAACGGCCAAAGTTTGGCTACGGCCGGGCTGATCTTTTCGCTTGTGGCGGGCGCCGGTGACGCTGACAACAGTCGCTTCCGCATCACTGCCGGTGGCCAGCTGGTCGCGAACGCGGTGTTTGATCAGGAGGTCCGCAGCCAGTTGACGGTGCGCATCCGGGTCAGCGATGCCGCTGGCCAAGCCTTCGAAAAGACCTTCAGCATCGCGGTCTACAACCTGCCCGATCCAATCGTCACCAGGCCACTGAGCAGTGCGGCACTCGCTTGGGGCGACAGCGACAGGCTGGTGGAGCTTGGTGCGTTCTTCGACGATCCCTTCACCACCGGCAAGGTGGCCACCTTCCAGCTGGCGCCGGTTCAGGTTGCCGGCAACAACCAAACCACCCTGGGCAGCGGCCGGATCCGGGTGCTGCTCTTCGATCAACCAGGGCAGGGAGCACCGCTCACCACCGCCAACCTGGAGGCCTACCGCAACGCGGGTCGCTACAACAACACGTTCATCCATCGCTCCGTTCCCGGTTTCGTGTTGCAGGGCGGCGGCTTCAATCAGGTCACCACAGCCCAGGGTGCGACGGTGCCGGAGGTCACCACCTTCCCGGCAGTGAGGAACGAATTCAGTGCCGGCCGCTCCAATCTGCGCGGCACGATCGCGATGGCGAAGCTTGGATCCGATCCGAACAGTGCCACAAGCCAGTGGTTCTGGAGCCTGGCGGACAACAGCGCCAACCTCGACAACCAGAACGGTGGTTTCACGGTTTTCGGCCGCGTTCTGGGGGAGGCCGACCTCCGAACTCTCGATGCGATGGCGGCCGTGCCCATCGGAAACGCTAGTGCGTCTCTGGGGTCCACCTTCTCGCAACTCCCCCTGAGCAACAACACGCTCACCTCCAACAATCTGCTCCAATTCAGCAGCATCACAATCACAAAACAGCCAGAACTCAGTTATGCCCTGATTCGCAACAGCGCCCCCGATCTGCTGCAGGCCACCCTTGCGGGCGGCCGGTTGTCGCTGCGTCCTCTGGCCAACCGACAGCAAATGGTGAGTCTCACGATCCGTGCCACCAATCTGCTGGGCGAAACCGTCGACCAGACGCTCAACCTCCAGCTCCTGCGGCGGCCGACCACCATCGCCACCATCTTGGGAAGCACGGTCGCGAATCTGGCCCAGCCGACACTGACGGGCAGCCTGGCCGCTCCGCTGCGTGCCGATGAGCAGGTGGAAGTCCTTGCCAATGGGGTGCCGATCGGTGCGGCTGAGGCGGCAACAGGAAGCACAAGCTGGACCTTCCAATCAACGGCCTACCCCAAGGGGGGGAGCGCTGGCCAAGTGGCCCTGGGCGCAAGGGTGAAGAGCCTGGATGGTGTGGCTGGAGCCGCCGCAAACAGCTGGACACTCGGCCTCAACAG
>JBJTUM010000010.1:0-24401 GCA_046080725.1 Cyanobium sp.
TGATGAAGGTGAAGATCGGGATGCGCCGCATGCGGCACACCTCAAACAGCTTGCGGGTCTGGGGCTCCAGGCCCTTGGCCGCGTCCTCCAGCATCACGGCGTTGTCGGCCGCGGCGAGGGTGCGGTAAGTGTCTTCCGAAAAGTCCTGGTGGCCCGGGGTGTCCAGCAGGTTGATGGTGCGGCCGCTGTAGTCGAACTGCAGCACGGTGGAGGTGATGGAAATGCCCCGCTGTTTCTCCAGCTCCATCCAATCGGAGGTCACCTTTCGCTGCTCCCCCTTGGCCTTCACGGCACCGGCCTGTTGGATGGCGCCGCCATAAAGGAGGAGTTTTTCCGTGAGGGTGGTCTTGCCGGCGTCGGGGTGGGAAATGATGGCGAAATTCCGCCGGCGGGCCACGGCTTGAGCCAGGTCCCCATCCAACGTGGCCTGTGAGCCCCCGGTGGGGATGGGATCAGGCGAGGGGGCCATGCCGATGGCGCTCTCGGACGAGGGGATGGTCATCTCCCCAGCCTGCCAGCCTGGGCGTCAGCCTTGCGGCCCATCCACCGACCATGACTGAGACCCCTTCCGACCGCATGGCTGCTCTGGCCCAAGAGTTTTCGCAGGATGCGCGGCTCAGTCAGGTTTTCGTGGTGCTCACGTTGGGTGCGGCCCTGATTGCCACCTTGGGGCTCCTCGCCAATAGTGCGGCCGTGGTGATCGGCGCGATGGTGGTGGCGCCTTGGATCCAGCCCCTGGAAGCGATGGCTTTCGAGGTGCTCCGGGGCAGTGCGTTCCATTTCGCCAGGGCCCTGCGCACGCTGCTGATCGGAGCAGCTCTCACGGTCATGGTGTCAGCCATGGTGGGTGTGCTTGTGGGCATGCCCACCTTCGGAGAGGAGGTGATGGCCCTCACCCGGCCCAACCTGCTGCATCTCGGCGTTGCTCTGGCGGCGGGGGGCATCGCGATGTTTGCCAAGTTGCGGAAGGAGGCTGTTGCCGCACTTGCAGGGTTGGCGATTGCAGTCACCCTGATGCCACCCCTCTGTGTGGTGGGCCTGTCGCTCGCTGCCGGGGAGTGGGAGCAGGCGGGGGGAGCGCTGCTGTTGTTCACGACCGACCTGTTGGGGATCCTCAGCGGGGCGATCGTGGCGTTGAGTGTGTTGGAGCGGCCCTTTCGGGGGCGGATTCGCCACAGCCGGCTGGGCCTGACGAGTCTTGTGCTCACAGCCCTGCTGGTCGTGCCCCTGTGGGGCAGTTTTTTGCGCCTGCTTGCCAGTGCCCGCCGTCAGGCCTCTGAGCAGCGCATCGAAGAGCTGGTGCAGCAGAGCCTGAGCAACGAAACCCTCACCCTTGGGAGGGATTCCAGGTTGCAAGCGGTACACATCCAGTGGGATCAGGAACCACCATTGATCATGGCCCGCGCGACGGTGAGCGACCCCAGCCTGCCCACCCCGCAGCAAGTGGCGAAGGTTCAGGAGTTCATCAACCGCTGCCTTGCCCCTCGCCAGTTCCGATTGGTGGTGCAGCGCACCGCGATCGAGGTGGTAGCCCCCTGAAGTGGCTTCAGGAGGGAAGGGGCCCCCACACATCCAAGTATTGATCCTCCAGGGGGGCGACCCGCAAGGCGCCCAGCTGAGCAGCCGCGAGCTGGGCCTCCACCTCATGGGGCAAAAACGCCGCAGCAAGGGAATTGGCGTAGTCGCGGCGCAGCACGGGTGGAAACGCCGCCGCATGCTGCGCCACCAGCTCTTCTAGCGTCTCTGGGTTGGGGGGGCGGCGGAGATCCCTGACCACCACGAGGGTTTCAGGGCCACCAAGGGCCCGCACGGTGTGCCAGAGCACGGCGGGATCATGGAGGTGGTGCAACAGACTGTTGCTCACGATCAGGTCGTAGGGCGGGGCGATCGGAGCTGGCAGGGTGGTCTCCAACGCACGGGCGGCCAGGGGGAGGAGGGCCTGTTGAAAGTGAACGTGGGCCCAGCGTTCCGGTTTCTTGGCCTTGCGCTCTTCTGCCAGGGCGAGCATGGCCTCTGCCCCATCCAGCCCCAACACCGGTGTCTGGGGAAGGGCTTCTCCCAGCAGAAAAGTGATATTTCCAGGGCCACAGCCCAGATCCAGGATCTTTCCGACAGGGCTCCCCTGGGGGCGGCTAGCGACTAGGGCCAAGATGTGGGCCGTGAAGGCCCGGTCAGATTCCTCAAAATCGGCATGGGCATAGGTATGAGCCTGAAAGGGCTCGTCCATGAGCTCCGGCTCGCAAATCCGGTCCATGCCTTCCAGATGCCTGTGGCTCGATCGTGGCAGAGCAGCTGCATGCCCTTCCTCCCGATGCAAGGGGCTGTCGTGAGTCTTGAAGCTATACACCGTCGGTGGTGCCGCTCCGCCATTGCACGCCCCATCCGTGGCGTTTATGTTGCTTCCTACGCACTGGTTCCCGATCTCCGTGACCCTTTCCATACCTCCCCTCTCGGTCCGTTCGACCCGCCCCGGTGAGGAGGCTGTGCCAGCTGCGTTCAGCGCCCCAGCGATGTCGGAGTTCGCCCACGACTTCCCCGCCACCGCCCCAGCGGCCAATCCGGTGTTTTACCGCACCTACAGCCGCAAGGGACCGGGTGGTCGGGAGAGCTGGCGCCAGGTGGTGGAGCGCAATCTGGAGGGGCTCCAGCAGCTGGGAGATCTGAATGAAGAAGAGGTGGAGCTCCTGCGGCGGATGCAGTTGGAGCAGAAGGCCCTCCCCTCCGGCCGTTGGCTGTGGATCGGCGGCACGGAGTGGATTGCCCGGCAGGAGAACTTCAGTGGTGCATATAACTGCACCTCCACCAACTTGGTGGATTGGGAAGCCTTCGCCCTGATGATGGATCTGGCGATGATGGGTTGCGGCACCGGCGCCATCATCGAGCCCCACCTGATCAGCCGCCTGCCCGTGGTGCGCAACGCGCTGGTGATCGATTCTGTGACCGACATCGGCGCCACGCCCCCTGGCGAGCGCAAGGATTTCACGACCCACTCCATCGAGGGCCAGCAGGTGGTGATCAAGGTGGGAGATACCCGGCAGGGTTGGGTGGAGAGCTATCGGCTGCTGTTGCAATTGAGCAGCGATGCGCGTTTTGTGGAGGGAGAGCCGATCCGCATCTCTGTTGATCTTTCCGATGTGAGGCCGGTGGGTGAGCGGCTGAAAGGTTTTGGCGGCATGGCCAACCCGGTGAAGCTCAAGGACCTTTATGGCCGGGTGGCCCAGATTCTCGACAAGGCCCAAGGGCGCCAACTCAGCTCCGTGGAGTGCTGCCTATTGATCGATGAGGCGGCCGTCACGATCGTGGCAGGCAACATCCGCCGCAGCGCGGGCATGCGCCAGTTTTCTTCCGACGACACCGCCGCTTCCCAGGCGAAGGACAACCTCTGGCAGCAGGACAGCGAGGGCAACTGGCGCATTGATCCAGAGCGGGATGCCCTGCGCATGGCCAACCACACCCGGGTGTATCACACCCGTCCCGATCGCCAGACCGTGCTGGACGCCGTGACCAAGCAGTTTCATTCCGGAGAGGGTGCGATCCAGTTCGCCCCTGAGGCGATCGCCCGCTCGAACGCTGATTTGCTGCCCACCCCTGAGTTGCGGGAGGAGTTCGTGGGTATCTACTGCGATCAGGGCAAGGAGGAGGCGGGCCGCTGGCTCCAGCTTCACCACCCGGAGATCGGCGAGGCCGAGCTGGAGCATCGCCTAGGCCGGTATGGCCTCAATCCCTGCGGGGAGATCCTCGGGGCTGATTTCCACTGCAACCTGGCGGAGATCCACCTCAACCGCATCGATCCCCAGGATCAGGTTGGCCAGGAGGAGGCCTTCCGGGCAGGCGGCCTCGCCGTGGCCTGCCTGCTCAACCACCGTTTCGAAGTGGAGCGCTACCGCCAGAGCCGGGCTTGGGATCCCATCGTGGGGGTGAGCTTCACGGGGCTTTTCGACTTCTTTGTGCAGGCCTTCGGCACCCCTTGGCTGCAGTGGTGGGAGGCGGGTCGTCCCGACAGCGAGGAAGGCCGCGCCTTCCGGGCAGAGGAGGCGCATTATCTGAGCCGTTGGCGCGCCATCGTTGATGAGGCGGTGTGGGACTACTGCGATCGCCATGGCCTGCGCCGCCCCAACCGCTGCACGACCGTGCAGCCGGCGGGCACCAAGAGCCTGCTCACCGGTGCCTCCCCGGGCTGGCATCCGCCCAAGGCCCAGCGCTTCATCCGCCGCATCACCTTCCGCAAGAACGATCCGGTGGCCCTGGCCTGCATGGAATATGGCTACACGATCGTGCCCAGCCAATCGGATAAAGATGAGCAGGGCAGGTTGCTGGACGATCCCTTTGATCCGCGCTGCACGGAGTGGCTGGTGGAGATCCCCACGGAGGTGAGCTGGGCCAATCTGCCCGGCGCCGATCGGGTGGAGATCAACAACTTCTCAGCTCTGGCCCAATTCGACTTCTACATGCAGGTGCAAAAGCACTACACAGCCCACAACACCTCAGCCACGGTGGAATTCCGCGAGCACGAGGTGGAGGCTCTGGCCGCTGCCATCCATCGCGCCATCGACAACGGAGAGGGCTACATCTCTGCGGCCCTGCTGGCCCGATTTGATGCCAACGCCACCTTCCCCCGGTTGCCGTTTGAACCGATCGATCGGGCCACCTATCAGCAGCTGCAGGCGGAGGTGAAAGGGCGCCGGATGAACGACGATTTCTTCGAAGCCCTACAGCGCTACGACAACGGCGAACTCCAAGAGGCCGGGCCGGCCGGGTGTGATTCGGACAAATGCCTGCTGCCGCAGAGCAAGCCTTAGACCAGGGAGAGCAACAGACTAAGACTTAACTTACAGCTTGTATCTTTGTTGCGTCAGGCAATCAACATAGGTTTCCATGGAGAAGATCTTTCTCGCAGATGCGTTTGTAATAAACACGATCGAAAGGTCTATGTCTGTTTTGCAAAAGTGATGACGTCCATTCCTTGTTACCCTGTAGCTGTGCCACCACCTTGATGAGGCGTTTCGGCAGGCAGCTCTGCCAGTTTTGTATTTTTCCAAACAGGGTATTTCTTTTAGTCGCTGACTGCACTCTTGATTGGGAATGCAAAGCCCATGCAACCGCATAATCGCTTTGTTGGGGAGTTTCGGAAAATATCGCCACTTCGGCTACTTTCTTGGCGATCGTCAGAATGTGAGTTGGGAGCGAGTTAGAGCTTGTGGCACATTAAACACGTGCTCGAGTGTGCCACCGTCTAAACCCCAGAGAAGCGGCTGCGCAGGTGATCAGGGATGGGTGAGTTCATATCCTGAACATAGGTGGCACCCTCATAAGAAGAGAAGTCCAGAGAATTCACCTCTTGCACCCCATGAGGCGAAAGAATTCCTCGGCATACCCATTATCACGAACAAAACGCTTTGCGTCTTGATTGACATTAAGAATCGAGAAAATGCGTTGCAGAGATGCAGGCAGTGGAAAAAACTTTGTCGCCCAATCATCAAGGTGTCAGCGAAATCAACTCCATATGATTTAGCTGCACAAACGAAAATGGCAGATCCAGTGTCCAAGCCCATGGCGCAGACTCACCATATTTTTTTGACAATCCAACACTTACAGCCTGATCTGTCTAAATCATCCCGGACTTTATTTTGCGAATACGTTAGGCGAGGTGGCCATGGAAGCGATCAGTGGTCGCAATGCCCTTCAGCAGTGGATTCCCTTGTAGGTATGCATTTGAATCAGACCGTCCCCTCCTGGGCGTGATAGCTGCTCCGCACCAGCGGCCCGCTGCGCACCTGGGCGAACCCCATGGCTCTGGCCGCGACCCCCAGCTCCTCAAATTCCCCAGGGCTCCAGTAGCGATCCACAGGCAGATGGGCCAGGGATGGCCGCAGGTATTGCCCCAGGGTGAGCCGCTGGCAGTCCACGGCCCGCAGAGCCTCCATGGCCGCCACCACCTCCTCCCGGGTTTCCCCCAGCCCCAGCATCAGGCCTGATTTGGTGGGGATCTGAGGCGCCAGCTCCCGTGCGGCGGCCAGCAGTCCCAGGGAGCGGCGGTAGGTGGCCCCCCGCCGCACCTCCCCCTGCAGCCGCTCCACCGTTTCCAGGTTGTGGTTGAAGCACACCGGCTCGGCCGCCAGCACGGTCTGCAGCTGCTCCCGCTGGGCGGCCAGTCCATCCGTTTCGTCCCGGTGGCCCCCCCAGAAACCAGGCGTGAGCACCTCGATCGCCACCAGGGGATCCCGGCGGCGAATGGCTGCCATAGTGGCCGTGAAGAGCTGGGCGCCGTGATCTGCCAGGTCGTCGCGGGCGACGGCGGTGAGCACCACATAGCGCAGGGCCAGTAGGGCCACAGCCTCTGCTACCCGCTCGGGCTCGGCCCCATCCAAGGGCATGGGGGCCTGGCCCTTCTCCACCTGGCAGAACGCACAGCTGCGAGTGCAGATGGGTCCACCCAGCAGGAAGGTGGCCGTGCCGGCGGCATAACATTCCGCCCGGTTGGGGCAGCGGCCCTCCTCGCAGATGGTGTGCAGCCGCTGCTGCTTCACCACCTCCTGCACCCCCTCCAGAGCGGAGACATTGCCCACGGGACGGCGGAGCCACTCGGGCAATCGCTCTGCCGGTGGGATGGTGCTATGGCGGGTGGGGCGCTGGGCAGTCATCTCAAGACCTCATAAAAGACATCACAGGCGGGCTCACTCCATGCGGCGGCGCCCTTCGAAGGCCCGCGCCAGGGTGACTTCGTCCGCATATTCCAGCTCACTTCCCACCGGCAACCCATAGGCGATGCGGCTCACCACGGTGAAGGGCTTGAGCAGACGGGCCAGATAAAGGCTCGTGGTATCTCCCTCCACGCTGGGGGTGAGGGCCAGGATCACCTCGCTGATGCCATCCCGATCCACCCGCTCCACCAGGGGCTGGATGTGCAGCATCTCGGGGCCCACTCCCTCCATCGGCGAGATCAGGCCTCCCAGCACGTGGTAACCCCCCTGATACTCCCGGGTGCGCTCCATCGCCAACAGATCCCTCGAATCGGCCACGACGCAGAGCTGGCCGTTGCGCCGGGCTTCCGTGCGGCAGATCTCGCAGATGGGCTCCGCCGAGAGATGGAAACAGGTTCGGCATTGCCCCACCTGGCTCCTGGCCGCCAGCAGGGCATCGGCAAAGGCCCGAATCTGCTCCTCCGGTTGCCTGAGCATGTGGAGCGCCAGCCGCTGAGCCGTGCGGGGACCAATCCCCGGCAGCCGCTCAAACTGATCGATCAGACGAGCGAGTGGTCGGGTGAAGCCGCTCAGCGCCCCGGTGCAAGTCCAGTCAATCTAGGGGGTTTGGCCCTGGTGCCAGGCCTGGAGGGAGAATGGCGGGCAAGTCCACGTTTGCCCGATCCGTTCCGCCCCCGCTCTCCATGGTTTCCCTGCCCCTCTTGCCCCTCCCCCTGCGCACCCTGGTCCGGGGCGCGCTCTCGTTCCTGCTGGTGCTTGCTCTGGCGGGGGGGCTCGGGGCCTGCAGTGCCGCGGCGGCCGGCCTCCAATCCTTCCAAAGCCCGGATGGGCGCTACGCCTTCCTCTATCCCACCGGCTGGAATCGGGTGCAGGTGAGCGGCGGGCCCCAGGTGGTGTTCCACGACCTGATCAACAGCGATGAAACCCTCAGCCTGGTGATCTCGGAGGTGAACAGCACCAACGACCTCGCCAACCTGGGCACGGCCGAGGCCGTGGGCGAGAAGCTTCGCCAGGTGGTGATCGCCCCGGAAGGCAGCGGCCGCCAAGCCGAACTCGTGGAGGCCCGGGAGCGGGAGCTGGCCGGCCGCACCTTCTACGACCTGGAATACAGCGTGCATCTGGCGGATCGAAACCGCCATGAGCTGGCCACCGTGGTGGTGGACCGGGGACGCCTTTACACCTTTGCCGCCAGCACCAACGAAGCCCGTTGGCCCAAGGTGCGCGAGCTCTTCGAGCGGGTGATCTCCTCCTTCAACCTCCTCGTCTGAGCCTCATGGGCCTGGCCTCCCAGCGGCAGGACCAGATCACGGTGATCGGTGATGGGCTAGCGGGCACGGTGCTGGCCCTCAGCCTCGCCCGCCGCGGGGCGTCCGTGCGTTTGATCGGCAGCGGGGACCGCACCGCCACGGCCCTCAGCTACGGCGCAGTGGCCTGGGGCCCTTCCTCCTGGGTCTGGCGCCGCCTGGAACGTCTCCATGGTCCCCTGGGCTGGCACCCCAGCGGCCTGGTGTTCCATGACGCTCGCCCCGGGCTGCCTCGTCATCTGGCGGCCCTCACCCGCCGGATTCCTATTCCCCTCGCCCGCATCGACATCCCCACCTGGATGGCCGCCCGCCCGCGGGTGCTCGCCGCCGCAGGCGTGCACCCTCTGGCCCGGAGGGTGAAGGCCATCAGACCCCTGACGGAGGGTGGATGGGAGCTGGATCTTGAACCGGAAGACCCTGGTCAACCACGTTTACGGGCGCCCACCTTGGTGCTCGCGGCTGGAGCAGGCTGCCGCGCCCTCTGGCCATCTCTCCCTTCCCGGCTCTGCCACACCTGGGCTGGGGTTCTGCTGGTTGGTCCCGATAGCCCTCCGAATCCGTGGCTGGAGCAGGCCCATCGGGGCCGCATCGTGCAACCTCGCCATTGGCAGCGCCCTGCACTGGAGGCTGGCTCTGCACGATCCAGCCCTGACATCCAGTGGATCGTGGATGCGGGAATGGCTCCCTGGGGGGAAGGTGTGGTGGTGGGTCAGATCAGCGCGCTACCCGGAGCCCACGGGGCGCCCGACCCCCAGTGGATGGAGGAACGGCTGCGAGATGGGTTGCGGCTGCTGGATCCCCAGCTGGCGGCGCTTCCTGCTCCCTACCAGCAGGTGCCGGTGAGTTTCTGCATCGATGATCAGCCCATGGTGGGCCCTGTGGAGGGAGCGCCCGGCCTCTGGATCTTCGCCGGATTCAGCGCTGCCTTCTCCCACGTGCCCACCCAGGCCGACCGCCTGGCCGACCGCCTGGTGGCAGAAGAATGCGCCTCAAGGCAAGGATAAAGCCATGATGGTTTCTTTTCTTACCCCTGATCTGGAAGCTCTCCTGCGCATGGGGCTGGCCGTCCTCTGCGGACTCGTGGTAGGGCTCAACCGGGCCCATCACGGCACCCTGCCCCATCCAAACAGGATAAGGGTGCATGTGCTTGTGGGTCTGAGCGCCTGCCTCATGGTTCTGGCCGCGGGGCCGGATGCGGGTGCTCGCAGCCGGGCGATTCAGGGGGTAGCTACCGGTGTGGGCTTTCTGGGGGCAGGTGAGATCCTGGTGGCGCCCCCACGGGGCCGGCAGCAGGCCCCGGAAGTTCGGGGACTCACCAGTGCCGCCTCGATCTGGTTCACTGCGGCTCTGGGGGTGACGGTGGCCGCCTCCTCCAGCCCCTCCCTGGCACTGGTCGCTCTTGCACTCGCCCTGATCACCCTGTCGGGGCCAAAGAGCGGCCCAACGTAGCTGCTACAAGTAGCATCTTGCTTCAGAAAAGGAAAAACGACCGGCGGGCTTCTTGGGAGTTGAGCGGCGCAAGTCCAGGATCGCCCTGGGCGGGCCAATCCAGCTCCAGGTAGCTCACCCCCCCTTGGTCAAAGGGTCGTCCATCCAGATGGCGGATCTTGAGCTCCGTGGTGCTGATGGCCGTCACCAGACCGCCTAGTTCCATGGGGCCCATGTCGGTTTGCAGGTCGTTGCCGGAGAGCATCGCCAAAACGGGAAGCCGCACCAGTTGTTCCGGCCGAATCAGCTTGTGAAAGAGAGCTTGCACGGCCATCTGTTGGCGCTCCATCCGCCCAATGTCGCCGGTTTCATCATGGCGAAAGCGCAGGAAGCCCTCGAGATCACGACCTTTGAGCGTTTGCAGTCCGGGCTGAAGATCAATGTATAACCCCTGGGTGTTGTCTGTATATTCCATTCTCTTTGGCACATCTACTTCGATGCCACCAATCATGTCGGCAATCTTGCGTATGGCTCCCAAATTTACGATCAGGTGATGCCGTATTGGACGACCCATACGATCAGAAATCTCACGCTTAAGAGCTTCAGTGCCACCGGCGCTATAGAGGGCATTGATTTTCATCGGCCCATATTGCTCTGTCTCGATGTAGCCATCGCGTGGAATCTGGGTGATGGTGGTTTGGCCCCCTTCCACCCGCATGGCGGCAATTACATCGGTGTTTCCTCCTCCCACATCCGTTCCCAGAATAAGGACATCATCCTGGCCAAAATCAACCCAGTCTCCGAAGGGATTGCGCCACTCTGCCGTTTTGCTGGCCTTTTCCGTATCCACTCCCCTCACCAGCTTCGCCAGGGGAGCGGAGAGCCCGAAGCCTGCAGCCAGCCCTAGGGAGGTGGCCAGAACCAATGGGATCAGCGGGCGCTGGCGGCGGGGACGGTAGCGGGCAGAACGACGAGGCATGACGGGCAGCCCTAAATCCTCAGAGGTTCATTGGCCCGTAGGCCAGCTTGAACTCTCCAGAGATTGGCGTAAGCCCCATCTGCGGCAAGGAGATCCACATGGCCACCTGTTTCCAGAATTCTGCCGTGTTCCATCACCACAATGCGATTGGCATGGCGCACGGTGCTCAGCCTGTGGGCAATCACCAGAGTGGTGCGATGGGCTGTGATCGTGTCTAGGGAGTGCTGGATTGCTGCCTCGGTTTCATTATCCACAGCCGCCGTAGCTTCATCGAGGATCAGCACGGGCGGATCCTTCAACAGGGCCCGGGCCAGGGCCAGCCGCTGGCGCTGCCCCCCGGAGAGCCGTTGCCCCCTTTCCCCCACCACCGTGTTGTACCCCAGGGGCAGGGCCTCAATGAAGGTGTTGGCCTCAGCGAGGGTGGCTGCCCGTTGAATCGCTGAAAAGGGTGCCGCAAACGTGCCGTAGGCAATGTTTTCAGCCACGGTGCCATGGAATAGAAACACCTCCTGGCTCACCAGTCCGATCACCCGCCGCAGATCGCCCAGTTTGTAGCTCTCGATTGGCACTCCGTCCAACAGAATCCTGCCGGACTGGATGGAATAGAGGCGAAGCAGCAGTTTCACGATGGTGCTCTTGCCGGAGCCCGTGGAGCCCACGATGCCAAGGGTGCTGCCAGCTGGAATGTCGAGGTCAAATTGATGCAGCAGGGGTGTGCGTTCCCCATAGGCAAATTCCACGCCTTGGAACGTAATGTGCCCAGCCACCTGCTCGGGATCGAGCGCACGCTCTCCTGAGGGGATGGCAATGGGCCGATCCAGCAGATTCAGGACCCGGTCAGTGGAAGCCATGGCCCGTTGGTAGTCGTCCAGGGTGCGTCCCAGGGTGGTGAGAGGCCAGAGCAGCCGCTGGGTGATAAACACCAGAAAGCTGTACGTTCCCACCGCAATGGTGCCTCGCCAAGCTTGGAGCCCCCCGATCACCAGAATGGAAAGGAAGGCAAACAAGATGGCAAAGCGAATCAAGGGAACAAAGGCCGCCGAGAGGCGAATGGCCCGTTGGTTGCTGAGGCGATAAGCCTCGCTGTCCTGCTCCATCTTGGAGCGTTCCCAGGCTTCTGCGGCATAGCTCTTGATGGTGAGCATGCCGCCCAGATTGTTCGTTAGCCGGCTGGCCAGATCCGAGGCCCGGCTCCGCACGTCCCCGTAGAGGGGAGCGAGGCGTCGCTGGAAACGGAGAGAGCCCCAGAGAATCAGGGGGATGGGAAGGAACGACACTCCCGCCACCGTGGGAGAGAGAGCCACCATGGCTCCGCCGACGGCCACCACCGTGGTGATCAGTTGGAGTACCTCGTTGGCTCCGTGGTCGAGAAACCGCTCAAGCTGATTGATGTCATCGTTGAGGATGGTCAGCAGCTGACCACTACTCCCCGCCTCAAAGAAGGCCATCTCGAGGTGTTGGAGATGGTCATAGCCCTCGATTCGCAACTCGTGCTGGACCGTCTGGGCCAGGTTGCGCCAGAGCAGCCCATAGAGATACTCAAACAGCGACTCTGCACTCCAGATCACAAAGGAGGCGAGTGCCAGAACCGTCAGCTGGGATGGGACGGATTGAACGCCAAAGCTGGCCAGCCAGGAGTTGTTTTGTTTCACAACCACATCCACCGCCAAGCCGATCAGCACGGGCGGGGCGAGATCAAACAACTTGTTGAGGACTGAGCAGAGCGACGCCAGAACAACGGTGCGCCTGTGGGGCTGGAGCCGATGGATCAGCCGCTCCAGCCCCGAACGCCGACTGCCGGTAGGTTGGGGCTGGTACTTAGTAGGCTGGGCCACCGACACGGGCTGAGCGCTCGCCATAACCTCCCCCACGGCCGTTGCGAGGACGGGGACCGCCACCACCACCACCGCCTTCCCTGGGAGTGGCTTTTTTGACTCGGATCATGCGGCCCATCCACTCCACGTCCTGGAGGTCATCAATGGCCCGCTGTTCGGAATCGGCGTCTGCCAACTCCACAAAGGCAAAGCCACGCTTGCGTCCGGTTTCCCGATCAAGGGGAAGGCTGCATTGGCGGACTTGGCCGTATTGACCGAACAGGTCAACGAGATCCTCGCGTTCGGCATCAAACGAGAGGTTGCCAACGTAAATGGTCATTCGAAAAGAGGTCCTGGAACAGATTCGTTTGGTGCTGGTGTCCCAGGAAAGTCAGTAAGCGGTGCAGACCAGAGGGGAAAGAACCACGCAATCACATCTGCGTGAACCTCCTGAAGGGCCGTGCCGGCTGAACGTGCCGAAGGAAGCCTGTACTCATTTGAATCTCGATCATTTTACTCCCTCACCTCCGGCCATCATTGAGGAGTGTGAAGGGAGGCGAAAGGAAACTGGAAGACTCCGAAGGAACCCGGCAAACTGGCCCCATTGTCAGCAAACGCTGATTTCACCCGCTCCCAGATGATCCCTCCCCTGTCGCCATCACTGGTGCCCTGGAGCCTCTCCTGGAGAGAGGACGGAGAGCTGGCACCCCAGGATCACTTCGACCTTTTGCAAACCTTGTTGCTGACGGAAGCACCTGAGGTTCAGCATTCGCTCGTGATGGCCGTCGAGCGCCTGAGTGTCCATGAAGTCACCGCTATCTCCAGCGCTGACGTGACCAGATTGTGCGCTTGAGCTCACAATCTGCCTTCACAGGGCGTAGCGACGGGCGGTGGATTCACGGCAATAGCTCCTTGCCGAAAGAAGGCTGGTGCCCCCTGTGAGCTGATCCACCACACAACGGCAAGCGAAGTCGGCCATTCCCTGGGGGGCCACCTTCCCTGCTCTTGTGATCTCGTCTTCCACGGCCGCAAGGCAGTAAGCCTGCACCATGGATCCCAATCCAGAGGCCCTTGCGGGTGCTGCACCCTGGCCGAGGAGGGTGGTGGCTGCCAGCAGGGCCAGGGAGAGGGGAAGGCGAGAAAAGCTCATAAACGGGAGAGTTGCAGTTCCTTGTTCATCACCCGCAGCCGTTGCAGGTTGGCAACCACTCCGGCAGGAATTCCCTTAGGGAGATCCACCGTGGTGTGGCTGTCGTAGATGCGGATCTTTCCAATGGATCGGCCAGTAAGACCACCCTCATTGGCGATCGCCCCGACGATATTGCCGGGCTTCACCCGATCCCGCCAGCCCACCTCCAGGCGGAAGCGCTCCATGTTGGCTTCTGGGCCCCGGTCAGCGTCCTCCTGGCGGGGTTCCCGGGCGCGCCGTTTGAAAGTGGAATCCGCGATGGGTTCGGGCCTCTCCTCTTTCAGCAGCAGCGGCTTTCCTTTCAGTGCCATCGCTACCGCAGCTTCGGCCAGGCGCTCAGGTTCGACGCCCTGTTCCCTGGACAGCCGTTGCAGGAGTTCCCTCAGCAACCCCTGTTCCTCCAGGGTGAGCGGCGATTCAGCGACCAGATCGGCCAGGCTGGATTCGAGCCGGTTCAACCGGCCTTGGTTGATGCTGGAGTTGCAGGGGATCTCCATCGGTGCGATCGATTCCCCCACAGCCCGCTCCAATTCACCAAGGAATCGTTTTTCCCTTGGGGTCAGGAAGAGGATGGCGGCACCGGAGCGGCCCGCCCGCCCCGTGCGGCCGATGCGATGCACATAGGCCTCCCCGTCAAAGGGCATGTCGTAGTTAATCACCAGAGCGATGCGATCCACATCCAGCCCCCGAGCCGCCACATCGGTGGCCACCAGCACATCCAGCTGACCATCCCGCAGCCGCTGAATGGTGCGTTCCCGCTGGGACTGGGGCACATCCCCATTGAGCAACCCCACATTGTGGCCCTGGCCTTCAAGAGCTTCGGCCAGGGTGAGACTCACCGCTTTGGTGCGCGCAAAAATGATCACACCTCCGGAGCCCTCGGCCTCGAGAACCCTCTGCAGCACCTGTTGCTTCGCCTGGGGCTGCACCAACAGGAAGCGCTGATGAATCTTGCCGCCTTCTCCTTTTTTGGAGTGGATGGTGATTTCAGCGGGGGATTGCAGATAGCGGTTGGAGAGGCGGCGGATCTCGTTTGGCATGGTGGCCGAAAGGAGCACTACCTGCCTCTGGGCGGGCAATTGGTCCAGCACCCATTCCACGGATTCGATGAAGCCCATCCTCAGCATTTCGTCAGCTTCATCCAGCACCAAGGTTCTCAGTCCTGAGAGATCAAGCGTTCCCTGACGGATGTGATCCATGACGCGCCCTGGGGTACCCACCACCACCTGGACTCCGCGGCGCAAGTGCAGCAATTGTTCGCGGAAATCTGCTCCGCCGTAGATCGCCAACACCCGCACCTGGGGGAGCTGGGCTCCGTAGCTGTTCATGGCCTCGGCCACCTGGAGTGCCAGTTCCCGGGTGGGGGTGAGCACAAGCGCCTGGGGCCGGCGCTCTTCGGGGTCGAGACGTTGCAGCAGCGGCAGACCGAAGGCCGCTGTTTTCCCTGTGCCCGTTCGTGCCTGGCCCACCAGATCGCGCCCCAGGAGCAATTCGGGAATGGCGGCTTTTTGGATCGGGGAAGGGGTGTGGAAACCCATGGTTTCCAGGGCGGAAAGCAGTTCGGCTCTCAGACCAAAGCGTGCAAACTCTGATTCGATAGCAGCTGGAGCGGAATCGACGACAGCTTCTATTTCGACAGCGGAGCTGCCAAGAAAAACATCAGACAAGGGTCAACCTCAGGCTGGAAGGCCAGAAATTCCTTCAATACAGACTGCAGCTGCCCATATGACCATTTCTCAAAAGAAAGGCCCCAAGTTCAGACGACACCTGCTGGATTCAAAGAAATAGTTCCCTGCTGGCCGGCGCCCGTTGCTGCTTTCGCTCTATCAAAGGGTGAGGCTGGATCTTATCACCCGATCCATGTCCCCTACGTCAGATACGGCCGAAGTCGTCTTCGAAGCGCTCGATGTCGGCTTCGCTGAGCTCCTCTCCTCTCTGTACCTCCACAATCTCGAGCGCATCAGGCCCTGCCTCCGCCCGATGGCGGGCTCCCTCCGGCACAAACAACGTGGTGCCCCTCTGGGCCTGAAAGGTGATGTCTTCCAGCGTCAACGCCCCTGCCCCGTTCACCACCACCCAATGTTCACAACGGTGGCGATGGCGCTGAAGGCTGATGCGCTTGCCCGGCGCAAGCCAGAGACGCTTCACCAGATAGCCCTCGCCAGCTGTGATGGTTTCATACCATCCCCAGGGCCGCAGAATGCGCATTTGGGTTATGGTTTCCATCGTCAATTGAACGGCAAAACATAATTGATCTAACACCTCTCCGCTGGTGCTGCAGAGCATTTGTTGAACTCAGCACCGGCTTGACCCTTCATTTTCTTGCTTCAGCGGCGTCAGGAGCCAGGCCTCTTCCCGTGCCCGGGTGAGGGCGGTGTAGAGGAGCCGTGAATCCCCCCCCTCCACATCGGGGAACAACACCATCACCTGCAGGGATTCGCTTCCCTGGGCCTTGTGCACAGTCAGGGCCAGGGCCGCCTCAAGGGAGCCGCTGACCTGGGCCGGATGCAACCAGATCGGGGTGTCCTGTCCAAAGACCAGCCAGCGATCCTGTCCGACCGCCACCACCACACCCAGATCCCCATTGCTTAGCCCCAAGCCGTGGAGATTGCGCGTGCAGAGCACGGGCGTGCCGCTGGGCCACTGGGCCAGGGCAGACCCTGAACCCTCCCCCAGCAGCTGACGATGCACAGCCTCCACTCCCCAGGGGCCCCGGTGTCTGGGCGTTAGCACCAGCAGCCCATCTCGGATGGCCACAAGCGCCTGCCATCCGTTGTCCTTCCCTGGGGTGCACTGCCGAGCTGCAGTTTCCAGTTGGCGGAGATGGTCTTGCAGGCGCTGGATGACAACGGCGGGCAGGGGGCCCAGTGGCTCCTCCTGCCAGTGGAGGTTGGCCCCTGCTCCCAAGGCGGAAAGCTGGAGCCGAATCGCCTCGATCGGCAATCTGCCAGGGTTTCTCTGATCGCCGATCTGCTCCCGCAAAGCCGAGGCCACCTCGGCGATGGCTCCCGCATTGCGATAACGGGTCTGCAAGGTCACCACCGAGGGCTCCAGGAGCGGCTGCCGTTCAACCTGCAAGAGCTCCTGCAGGGGCGCCCCTGGGGCTACAGGAGGGAGCTGGGCCGGGTCTCCCACGAGCACCAGGCGCGCTTTCTCTGGAAGCGCCTGCAACAGGGCCCCCATCAACTCCAGATCCACCATCGACACTTCATCCACCACCAGCAGGTCGAGCTTCAGGGGCCGCTCCCGATTCCGCCGGAAGAGGCCCTCGCCACGACTTTCCAGAAGTTGGTGGAGGGTGGTGCAGGGCCAGCGCCCTTGCGTGGCGGCCCGAAGCCGGGCAGCGGCCTTGCCCGTCGGGGCGGCCAGATGGATGCGGGAGTCGTCCTGCTGTTGGCGCACAGCGGTGAGGATCTGGGCCACCGTGCTCGTTTTCCCGGTGCCCGGACCTCCGGCCAGCACCAGCAGATCACGCTCCAGCGCAGTCCGGATGGCCACCCGCTGTTGGGGGTCCTTGACCCCGGCAGGGGGGCGCCAACGGGCCAGGGGGGTTTGACGGTGGGCCCGGGCGGTAAGCGCTTCGATCACCTCGAGCCGAAGCCGCTGCCAGCGGCGCCAACGCAACAAGGAGCCTTCCAGGGCGAGGGGCCCATGGGGGGGGCGGCTCAAGGCGGATGCCCTTAGGGCCTGGAGGTGGGCCTCGGGCCATCCGATTTCCTGAACCCCGTCCGGGGTCGCACCCCCTAGATCGATGGCGAGTTCCCCCCGCTCCATCGCTCGGGTGAGGGCCTCGATCAGCTCGCCCAGCCGGGCATCAGGGCGTTCTCCATACAGCCGGGGTAGGGCCTCCGCCAGGGCCTCACTCACCGGGGGCACCCAGCCTGCTGGATCTCGGCGCAAGGGATCTCGACGCGGAAAAGTGCTCATGGATGCAGGCCGGGCTCCCATCCAGAGGGAGCCGTTCCGAGGGCCCGATCCAGCGCCAACAACCGCTCCAGGGGGGGGCGCTCCACGACCATTCCGGGTACGGGGCCCGGCAACACCTCCTGCCCCGCCTCTCCTGGGGTGCCGCGCACGAACACGTAGGCATACCCTCCCAGGTGCTGCTCCGGGCAATAGGCCGGCAGGCGCCAGGCCAGGTAGCGATGCAAGGCCACGAGATAGAGATGAGCCTGGAGGGGATAGTGGTGGCTTGCCATGAGTGCTTGGAGGGCATCTGTTCCGTAGTCGCCGGGGCCGCAGAAGACGGTTCGGCCCTGGCCATCCCGCCGACCGAGCCAGTTGCTTTTCCAATCCAGCACCCACCACTGCCCTGTTCCTGGGGTGGGAAACACCAGGTCGATCGAGCCGGTGAGGAACCCGCAGTGGTTCACCGGGAGCTGGGAGAGGGCCGCTCCATACCCCTCCCCGAAGGCCCCCCCAGGGTGGTCGCAAAAGGCTCGGGCCAGGTCGGCCGCCCGCACATGGTGAAGGCTGAGGTCGAAATGGAGTTCATTCATCCGCCCACGGGCCTCAAGGTCCGCCGGCCTAAGGCTCCCCAGCTCCCCGCCAAAGGGGGTTCCCAGCATCTGTTCGATGGCCACCAACAGAGGATGGGCAAAGCACTCGTCCAGGCCCGCCCGCCTGAGTTCGTGGATCACAACGGCCTGCACGGACGGGCATGGCAGTGCGAATCCGTAGTCGATCTGCTCCAGCACCCGGTGCAGGCATTCTCCAAAGCCCGCGCCCCGGGGCAGGTCGGCCCAGGGGCCCAGGGCCGGCCAAGCCATCGCCTCGGCTACTGGCGGTTGGGTCTCCTGCAGGGCCTCCTCCTCCGGGCTTGGATCGCTGATGTCCCGCCCCTCTTCCATCGCTTCAGCGGGAAGCTGGGGGCCCTCCTTGCCGGCGCGGCTGTGGGTCCAGCTGGTGTAGCTGCTGCGGGCCCATCCCCGGTAGAGAGATCCCGTGGGGACCGGGCCCGTGGTCAGGAGAATGGCGCCCTCCTTCCGAGGGGACGGCGGAACCTCCGCCAGATCCAGCGCCGGAGGGTCGAGCAGTCGCAGGGGCAAGCGGTGTTCCGCGATCTGCTCCTCCAGCCGTTGCCGCCAGGCCTCCAGTGGTGTGTCATCCGGCCAACGCTCCTCCACATCCGGCACGGGCTCGTTCACGAACAACCAGGGATAGAGCGGATTGCATTCCCGATTTTTTGCTGGCACCCAGGCCAGCACGAGCCGATGCATCGCTCGGGTGAGGGCAACGTAAGCGAGGCGTTCCCGTTCCGCTTCCTGGGCCACCTGATGGCCCCTCTCAGCGAGATACCCAACTCCCCAGGACCGGTTGCGATGAAGATCCAGCCGAGGGGGCTGATCGGGTCCAGGGTGCCAGCGTCTGCCCTCCCCCTGGCCCTGCCCCCCATCCAGCCAAAGGTACGGACAGATCACCACCGGATATTCCAGCCCCTTGCTGCGATGCACCGTCACCACGGACACCGCCTGCCTCACCTTGTCGCTGTGGGTTTGCTCCGCCTCGGGCACTCGCTCCAGCTCAGCCTGTCGTCTTCTGCGGAGCCAGCGGGCGGTGGCGTGGGGCCCAAGCCGCTCGCGGTGAACCCGCTGTTGCACCAGCTCGGCCACCTGTTGTAAATCCGCCAGGAAGCGCCCTCCTTTGGCCAGGCTGGCCGTCTGCACAGGTGTGAGCACTGCGCCCAGAGATCCCAGCAGACCCTGCTGGGGCCAGAGCTGGACCATCCGTTGCACCTTGGCGGCCAAGGCACTCCAGTGCAGCGGAGGAGCCTCCCGGAGGGTTTCCGCATCCCATCCCACCAGGGGAGTGGCGGCAAGGAGCCGGAGCCGGTTGGCATCGGCCGGATCGGCCAGGGCATCGAGCAGCCGTTGCAGGGCTGTAGCAGCCGGGGTGGCAAACACATCGGCCTGGCTCACCAGGCGGCTGGCGATGCCCCGATCCTGGAGGGCTTGGCGAAGGCCTTCCGCTTGGGTGTGGGTCCCCACCAGAAAACAAATGTCGTCGGGCTCCAGGGCCCGCACCCCTGTGCTTTCCAGCAAGCCTGGTGGATTCGCCAGCAGCTGGGCCACGTAGGCGGCCATCTGGGCCGGGAGCAGAAGGTCTACGTCTGCGCTGCTGGGCAGGGTGTTCGACCGGCCCAGCCAGAGGAGCTCCATGGGCAACTGCCCATCGCCCCCCCGAGCTGCTTTGGCCTCCAGGAGGGGCATGGCCAGCTGGGAGCGGGGCAGTCCCCGCCTGAAGAAAGCATTGAGGGCCGCGATCAACTCGGGGGTGGAGCGCCGGTTATCCCGCATCTGATAACAGCTCTGGGCCTCAGCGCGGGCCACCAGGTAGGTGGCCAGATCCCCTCCCCGGAAGCGATAGATCGCCTGCTTGGGATCGCCCACCATCACCAGCAGATGATCCCCACCGCCGAAGGCCAGCCGGAGGATTCGCCATTGGATCGGATCCGTGTCCTGAAATTCATCGATCAGTGCTGCGCTGTAACGGCCCGCCACCGCAGCCAACAGGGGAGTGGGAGCCGTAGCTTCGGCGCCCGGATCTAGCCCGCTGAGGAGCTCGGCATACGAGCAGAGCCCCAGGCCCTGGCGCCTGCGGGCCAGCTCCCGGCGCCCCCAGTGGCAGGCATGGAGCAAGGCCAGTTCGGCCGGGCCATCCACGAGCTCGCCGACGGCCTCCATCAGGGGGGCCTCGGGAAGCTTGATCGGCCGTGGGCCGATCCCCTCTGCTTTGCGGGCGAGTTTGCAGAAGGTGCCGGGGTGGAGAAACGTCTTGAGCATCTCCTGCCCCAACACCTGGTCGTAGGGAGGGGCCTGATGGCCAAGGCTGGCGATGAAAGTATCCAGCACGCCAGAGCTCCACTTTCTTGTTTCCTTCAGCGTGTAGGGGGTGTGTTTGGCCCCCATGGCCTTCCACTCCCTGGCCTGAGCGAAGAGCGCTTCCGTGAGGGCTGGGCCCCGCCGTTCCCACTGATCTGTGAACTGGTGCCAGCGTTGGCGCCACAACTCCGGTAGAGCAGCGTCAAGAGGAGTATCCACAGGAAGTTCCTCTGGCAGGGCATCGAGTTCCAGCCCGGGATCGCTGTCCAGGGTGCGCAGGAGGGATCGGAGGGTTTTGGGCTTCATCCCTTTGGTGCTCAGCCCCCGGATCAGATGAGAGGGCAGCCCTAACACCTGCCCCTGCCAGTAGCTGTGCACCACCTGCTCCAACAGAGTGTCCCCCTCGCTGTCGAGGGTCAGCCCCGGTGGACGCTGGGCTTCCAAGGCATGGCGCTGGAGGCTGCGCTGGCAGAAGCCATGGATGGTGGTGATGTCGGCCCCATCAAGCCCTTCCAGGGCCAGCAGCAAGCGCATCACCGTTTCCCCGGCTCGGGAGGATCGGCGCTGGTTTGCGAGCCACTCCGCTAGCACCGCATCCGGTGGCTCCCATTCGGGATCCTGCAGCCCACTGAGGGCCTGCTGTAATCGACGACCAATCCGTTCCCGCAGTTCCGAAGCCGCGGCGTCGGTGAAGGTGACCACCAGAAGGCGTCGCAGGGGGATGGCCCTCTCCGTGAGCAGCCGCAGGCTGAGATGGGCCAGGGCAAAGGTCTTGCCGGTTCCTGCGCTGGCCTCCAGCAACCGCAGCCCCGGCTCCAAGGGAAAGGCATTGGGTAGGAAGTCTTCCTCGGCCAGGGCGGCTTCAGGTCCTTGGGGGTGAAGCGCCATCAGCGACCGGCCTCCTTGGTGGAGAGCACGGCCTGCCAGATGGGGGCCAGGAGCTCTTTTGCCAGCTCCTCAAAGGGCAGATCCTCCACCAGCGACTTGAAGGTGCGCTGGCTCCCGAAGCAGATCTGCATCTCCGCTCTCTCCCGTTCCCCTTCGCCGGAAAAGCCGCTGCCTTCCCAGACCTTCACCGCGTTGTCAAATCCCTTGCTGTCAACGTCTGGACAGCCTTTCTCTATCCACGTCCAGCCAGTTTCTGGGGGCACGGACCAGCAGGAGGATCGCCAGGCCTGGCGCAGCTGCCAGAGACGTACCAACTCTGCTCTGGCCTTCTCCGGGGGTGGGGCCTGGAAGGTGAGTTGGATCGCAAAACCGTGTTTCTGTTCACTCCCTCCCCGGGCAATGAGAACCCCCCTCTGGGGTCGAGCCTCCTCCAGGGCGGCTGCTGCAAGCTGCAGCTGCAACCAAAGGTCCAGACGATGGGCCGCCCGATCTCGCCCCGGGTGCACCAGCACCACCGCATCGCCCCGCAGGGTGGGGCAACCCGCCCAGGCCCCCCAGTGCAGGGGGAGGGCCCGCTCCGCACCCAGGGATTCGAGCGTGGCGTCCAAGCTCTCCCAGCGTTCCTGCAGCATTTCGGCTTCCAGCACCGCGCCCTGCCCCCGCGGAAAGGTGCCCTCCCCCCGATGGCGCCTTAGCCAGGCTCCCCCATCGCCCGGTGGCGCCATCGGCCGGGCTGGGGCGATCACCTCCCGGAATAGGGCTGCCCGCTCTCGCTCCTCCAGCTCGAGGGGTTCCAGGTCCTCCAGGACGTCCTCCCGTTCCTTCGGCCGCAGTCCCAGCTCCTGCAACCACACCAACTGGGGGCCCATCAACCAGGCCCGCAGGTCTTCAAAGGGATCCTCCGCTATTGGGAGGGTCCCTTCCCGAGGGGCGAGCGACGGGCTGGCCAAGCCTTTGGGGGGACGTTGGATGCCGGCCTCCAGTCGCTGACAGGCCTCCAGCAGGCGACGGTCGCAGCTGGCTGGCGGCCGGCTGCCCTGGGGCAGAAAGTTGGCGGGGGCCAGGGGGTTGGGTTCGTGTTTCACCAGGAGGGCCTCCGCCTCAACGACCGGCAAGAGGCTTTGGAGCCACTGCAACCACTGCTGCACCGGGGCCGAGGGCGGCTTGCTGACGCCCGTGCGCTCATCCCGGCAGTTCCATGTGATCAGCAGGGTGTCCCGGGCTGAGAGAAGGGCCTCCAGCAGGGCATAGCGGTCTTGGTCTGCCGGATCTGGATCCCCCAGCCGCCTTGCCGCCTCCATTAAGTGAAAGCCCGGCCGCTCCCCTTGCCGTGGAAACACACCCGCATCGAGGCCCATCAGCACCAGCACCCGATGGGGAATCGCCCGCATCGGCTCCAGGGCGCTGATCGTGAGGGCCCCACTGCGATGGCCGAAGCGTCCGCTGTCCATTGATAACCGCTCCTTGAGCACCGCTCCCACAACGGCTGGATCCAGGAGAAGGTCATGGTCCAGCGCACTCACTCGCCAATCCTCCAGAGCCGTGTGCAAGGCGGTGAGCTCCAGATCCGTGGGCCCGTCCTCGCCGAACAGATCGTTGAGCAAGGCTCGCAACTGATCCACCCACGTCGTGCAGGGCCGGGGTTTCCCAAGCACCGTGAGCCAATGCCTCAGTCGCAGCAACAGATGCAGGGCTTTGCCCCCCATCTCCAGGGGGGCCGGGGGCCGGGCGGGTGCGGTCTCGGTGTCCCAGGTGCCGTCGGATTCGGGCAGCACCAGGCCAAGGAGCAGTCGGTCGATGGTCCAGCCCAGACTGTGGGTGGGGTCACCTTGCCGATCTGCCCCCCCCAGACCCCAGCGAAACCCACAGCGTTGCAGCAGCTCCGTGATCGCCCCCGCCTCCTCCGCACTCAGGCCGAAGTGCCGCTGCAGGGGGCCGCATTCGATCAGGCGCTCCAGACCGCTTGCCGTCAGCCGATCCCCCGCCAGGGCGAGCATCTCCAGCAGGGCCTGGCCCACCCCCCCCTCCTGTTGCTGGCTGCGATCAGTGAGGCGCCAGGGCAGATCCACACCTGTGGCCTCCCGGTCGGTGAACACAGTGGCCACCAGGGGGGCGAAGGTGTCCACCGCCGGGGTCATCACCAGGATGTGGCGGGGTTCCAGGGTGGGGTCGGCTGCCAGCAACTGCAGTACCCGGTCGCGCACGATCTGCACTTGCCGGAGGGGGCCTGGACAGGCATGAAATTCCAGGGAAGTGTCCCCTGGGGCCAGATGGAGCCTGGGTTGGAGGTCTTCGCTGAGCAGATGTTCCTGCAGCTGATGCAACAGGCAGGGCAAGCCGGTTCGGCCCTGGCTGGAAAGGCGGGTGGGCCGAAGAAAGAGTGATTCCTCCCGTTCCTCGCTCAGCTGTGCCTCCCCCGTGCCCTCTAGGAGTTGTTGGAATTCAGCGCCCAGCCGGCCTAAGCGGGCCTCCAACGGGGGGGCCTGGCCCATCCACTCCTCCGCCAGCGGTTGCTGGAGGGCGAGGGCCTCGCTGAGGGCCTGGCGACGCTCCACACAGCGTTGCCAGAGCCCTGGGCAGGGGGTGAGGAGGTAGAAATCCACCGGGAGCACCCTGGCGAGTGCCTGCAGCAGCTGCACCTGGATGGGGGCCATGCTGCTCGGGCCGAACACCCGAAGGCGCTCCCCCAGATGGGCCTTGAGCGCCCCCGGCAGGGGTTCCCCTGCGCCGAGTCGGTGGATCACCTCCTTCACCCGCAGGCCGAACGGTTGGGCAGGCAGCCGTTCTCTAAGGCGCCGGTAGAGCTTGGGCTGCCACAGCTGCTGGGGGGGGAGAGACTGGCCCGTCACCCCAAGATCACGCCCCGCGTCCCATTGGCTCAGAAGCTCTGGGCGGTAGAGGGCGTAGTCGTCGAAGGCATCGGCCATGGCCCGGGCCAGCTGCCAGTTCGGCAGATCCACCCGCCCTTGGGAGGGCTGGCGCAGGAGCCAGAGCCGCAGGAGATCCCCCTCGGGTTCGGAGGCGATCCAGGGCAGCTCCTCAAGCATCGACCACACCAGGTGGATGGCGCGCCATGGATCCGCCTCCGCCTCCTGTTCCGTGCCCTCCCCATCAGCCAGCAGGAGGTTCACGACCCTGCGAAGGTGGCTGCCGGGGAACGGGAACCGCAGATGGGCCGAGATCCCCCCCAGGTGGAGGGCCAACGCCTCCCCCAGCCATCGGCTTGTGGGCCAGGTGTTGACCACCACCTGCACGGGGTCCCAGGGACCGGGTGGGG
>JBJTUM010000011.1:0-5381 GCA_046080725.1 Cyanobium sp.
GCCACCGCCATGATCTCCGGCCCGATCCCATCGCCAGCGAGCAGGGTGATCCGGTAGGTGGTCATGGGCTTGGGCAAAACAGCGGGAAGATCGGTGCACGGGGCTCAGACCTCTAAGGGAGGCTAGCCAGCCGCCCCCACCGTCAATCACTCTTTCCGATCGCCCTTGAGCTGGCGGAGCGTGCGGCCCATCTCGGGCAATTTGTTGAACGCTGCTGAGCAACGCAGCCAGAGCCGGTTGGGAATCGCTGGATAGCCACTCACCACCTCCCCGGCCGGAACATCGCCATGGATGCCCGATTTAGAGGATGCGATGGCCCCATCGCCCAAGGTGGCCTTGTTGGCCACCCCCACCTGGCCTGCCAGGATCACCCCATTCCCCAATCGGGCCCCCCCTGCAATCCCCACCTGGGCCGCCAGGGCACAGCCACGGCCGATGGTGACGCCATGGCCCACATGTACCAGGTTGTCGATCTTGGTGCCCGCCCCCACTCGGGTTTCTCCCACGGAGGGCCGATCAATCATGGAACCACAGCCCACCTCCACCCCGTCCTCCAGCACCACCAGCCCGGTCTGGGGCATCTTGCGCCAGCCCTGGGGAGTGGGGACGAAGCCGAATCCCTCGGAGCCAATGACGGCCCCGGAATGGACCACGCAGCGTTCGCCAAGGCGGGAGCCGGGGTGAAGCACCGCATTGGCATGGATCTCACACCCCTGGCCGAGATGCACGTTTGCCACCAGCACCACCCCGGGGTGCAGCACACAGCCCCCGCCCACCTCACAGCCGGGACCCACCACTGCGTGGGGCCCGACATGGACATCAGGAGCCACGGAGGCCTCGGCGCTGACCACGGCGGTGGGATGCACACCCGGCGGAGGAAGGGTTCTGGGGTACAGGGCATCGAGGGCCTCGGCAAAGGCCAGTCGCGGCTGGGGCACGGCGATCCAGGCCAAACCCAAACCACTAGCCAGCGCTTGGAGCTCGGGGTCGGGGTAGAGAAGCACCGCCGCCGCACCGGTGGTCTGCAGGGTGGCCGCCGGGGCGTGCCCTGGCTCCAGGAAGCTGAGCTGGCCCGGACCTGCCCGCTCCAGGGATTCCGCGCCCTGAATCTCTGGATCATCAGAGAGGTGACGGGGCATGCCCTCACCCACCGCGGCGAGCTGGCTGAGCAAATTGCTGAAACGCATGGGAGTGGGCGCGCCCACCGAAGGGTGTGGGCGGATCGTAGGCCTCCCTTAAGGGGCGGTGAGCACCAGGTGATCGCGATGGACTACCTCGCTCCCCACCTCCCCCAGCCGACGACGAATCTCCTCACGATCCAGGCCTAAAATGGCCCTCACTTCCTCGCTGCTCCAACCGCAGAGACCCCGACCGATCTCCCCTCCCCCAGGTCCAAGCAGGCGCACGGGCGCTAAGCGATCAAAACGGCCCTCCACCGCCCGGATCCCTACCGCCAGCAGAGATGCACCCTGCTGGCGCAACGCTTGCTCCGCACCTGCATCCACTACCAGGGCGCCGCTGGGGATGAGGGCATGGGCCAGCCAACCCTTCCGATCCGAGAGGGGGCTGGGGCTTGGTTGAAACACCGTGCCCACCTGCTCGCCCGCCAGCAGGGCGTCCAGCACGGCCGGATCCCTGCCATCGGCCAGCCTCACCCGAATGCCACTGGCGGTGGCAATGCGCGCAGCCGTGAGCTTGGTGGTCATGCCACCCGTTCCCCACTGGCCTCCCCCACCGGCGCCCTTCTGAAGACGCACCAGATCCGAAGGATCGCTCACCTCCACAATCGGCACGGCCTGGGCATCTGTGCGGGGGTCAGCGGAATAAAGCCTGTCCACATCCGTCAGCAACACCAGCTCCCCCGCACCGATCGCCACCGCCAACAAAGCCGAGAGGGTGTCGTTATCCCCGAAGCGCAATTCATCGGTGGCCAGGGTGTCGTTTTCGTTCACGATCGGCACCACATTCCATTCGAGCAGTTGTTCCAGGGTTTGACAGGCCCTGCGATAACTGCGCCGAGAGGCCAGATCACCCCGAGTCAGGAGCACCTGAGCCACCGTGAGCCCGCGAACGGCAAAAGCCTCCTGATACAGCGCCATCAACCGTCCCTGACCGACGGCAGCGGCAGCCTGAAGGGCGGCCAGATCTGCAGGGCGGCGGGGCAGGTTGAGGCCCGTACAGCCCAGCCCCACAGCGCCACTGGTGACCAGAGCAATGCGCTCGCCAGCCCGTTGGGCACGGGCGATGGATGTGGCCAGATCCGTGATCACTGCTGCGGTGGAGCGCTCCGGTTGGCCGCGCAGCAGGCTCGTGCCCACCTTGATCACGCGACGGGGCAGGGTGCGGTTCAGAGCCACCTTTCCCAAAGCGGAGTGCGAATCTGACGGGCCACTTCCAGCTCAATGGATTGAAGCCGATCCAGCCGGTTGGCCTGGCCCGTGGCATCGATCGGCTTCACCAACACCGTGAATAGGCCGAGCCGATTACCGGCAAGCACGTCCGTAAACACCCGATCACCCACCAACGCCACTTCGGCTGGGGGGAACTTGAGGTTTTGGATCACCCGTCGCAGGGCACCACTTCGAGGCTTGGCGGCGCCGGCCGTGTAAGGAAAGCCCAACTGCTCGGAGAGCCCACCGATGCGGCGCTTGGAGGGGTTGTTGCTGAAGAGGTGAATGGGCCGCTGGGCCCCCACTTCCTGCAGCCATTTCTCCGCGATAGGGGGCAATTGGGAGCTGCGGTGGGGGAGCAGGGTGCGATCGACATCAATGACCAGGGCCCGGATGGGAGCTCCAGCCTGGGTCTCCAACGCCTCCATCGTCAGCTGGGGCAAGGCACAGCCAGGGGTCCAGTCTGGGGTGAGGAGTTGGCGCAGCATGGGCGAAGCTCAACTCTCCCGTTCGCGCTCATCGAGCTCCGCCTCGATCCGGGGCTGGACACGCTCGAATTCCTCACCTTCGACCACCTCGGCATAGGCTCCCTCCATGCGGGCGACCACAAAGAAAGGATCTAACGGAATGTAGAGGCCATACTCCCGATTGTCCGCCCGAAACTGAATCAAAAGTTCGTAAAGATCACTCTCCTCATCCCCATCCTCGAACTCGTCCTCCAGCTCATCCTCCAGCTCATCCGGGTCCGGTTCCTCCAATTCTCCGCTGACCGTAAGGGTCACCGCTGAACGGACCAACGTCAGGTCGTGTTCCTGCAACACCACATCCGCGACGGAGAGGATCGGCTCGGCACCTTCAAGGCTTTCAATCACCTCGTCCTTGTCCTCCTCTCCCTGGGCGATGCGCACTAGGCAAACCGGAGTGTCCACCGGGGTGAGGAGGGCATAGTCCTTGCCGTCTAGAGGAATCAGATGCTCCAGAAAGCAGAGAATCTCCCTTCCGGCTTGATCCTTCACCAGGACGGTGGGCACATCTCCCGACCCGGTCAGGTCAGGGGGTTCAGGGGTCATGGGTTCAGCGGAGTAGGGGAAAGGAAAGCAGCGGTTCGGGTTCGATCACAGAACCCTCTCGCAACCATTGTTCCAGCAGCAGAGCTGCGGCTGCACTATCCAGTTTCCCGCTTCGATCTCCCCTCAGCCCAAATTGCTCGGCAGCAGCCCAACTGGTAGCAAACTCGTTGACCCACACCAAAGGCAATTCCAGCCCCCCAGCTGCCATCAGCCGCATCAGGAGGCGGCCATAACGGAGGCTGTGACGAGCCTGGGTGGTGAGGTGTTGGGACGCATCCAGAGGAAGGCCCACCACCAGAAGCTTGGCCTGGCGGCTGAGGGCCAGGGCTGCAAGGCTTCTGGCATCCTCATCAGGGCTGCGACGCTGCAGGGCTGGAAGGGGGGTCACCGTGAGGCCAAGGGGGTCACAACCCGCCAGCCCGATGCGCTTTCGCCCGACATCAAGGGCGAGGGCAGAAGAGGGGGGGCGAGGGAGCACTCAGCGCTGCCCGACTGGCGTGGGTAGGGAGCGAGGGGAAGGTTTCCACTGGTCCAGCATGGCTTCAAGCCTGAGGGCAGCTTGACGGGCTGGCTGGACGACTTCCTGTCGACGCCAAACGGTGCGGGCCATGAGGAGCTGCTCCCCCAAAAGCGTGGCCCCAAAGCTCTCCAGACAGGTGCGACGGTCTTCATCGTCTCGATCAGAACGGACCACCAGGGGTGTGCCTGGCTTGGCAAGACGATGGAGCAACCAAGCAGTCGGCGGGCCGTAGAGATCCTCCCGACCAGGCTGAAGGCTCAGCTCGGCCACCAAACCCACCTCGGGATGGTGGGTTTGGTGGCGAATCGCCGCTACCGCTTCATTCCGGCTGCCATCCACCAAAAGCCAACCGGATCCGCCAGATTGGTCCAGCAGGTCTTCGATCCGTCGGTCAAAGACATGGCGGAGATGGGCAGGACAGCAGGACTGCTCCAGATGCCATAGCAGAGGGGCTGTCTGCCGGTTGAGGGGCTGCGCCTGCAGCCCGGGGGGGAGGGCAGGGGGCTCCCCGTTGGGATTCCACTGCCACAGTTGATCGAGGCGCACCTGCTGAAACCCCTGCGACCGCAGAAAAGCCTGGCGCTGGCCATCGAGCAAGGAGGATGTGGCGATCCAACTGGCCACACCCCTCGTACTCTGGATGGCTTCACGCACCAGGGCTTCTACGACCTCCCCATCGGGAGGGAAAAGTGGGTTTCTGGACTGGGCTAAAGCCAGGTGATCAACCTCCCAGCAGGTGCCTCTCCGGTTCAGCCGTCGGGTCATGATCAATCCGAGGGCCTGGGGGGGCTCGGGGGGTCGTCGGAGAAGAGCCAGATGGACCACCGGGGCCTGGGGCAGGGCGGGCACAACTGCCCCCAACAGTCGCTCTGGCAGACCGAGCAGCAAGGAGCGCTGGAGCTGGGGAAGGAGAGGCAAAAAGGCCGGGTCTTGGAGCAGAGGAAGCTGCCAACCCTGGAGACGCTCTACTCGCCAGCCCCCAGGAGAGGCTCCCCTGAGCCGATCCATCCGAAGGCGGATCCGCTCGACGTGTTTGGAACCTACGGGCATAGCCAGGTGGAAGGGCCGTTCGAGGGCCTGAGGAAACAGTACGGATCTTTAAATTTTAGGGGGCTGGCCCCTGCTCCCAAGTCAGCCAACTCACAAGCTGGGCACTTGGCCTCAAGTGGGACGAATGAGCACTAGCGGGGTGCGTTCATTGGCGTTCCCTGCAGGATTGGGGCGCAGAGCCCGTTCAATGAGGGGCAGATCACTGCCCCGGCTAGCCGCCAGCACCTTCACCCGGCCGAGATCGTTCACATCCACCACAGCCACCGACACCCCGAGTGCTGCAGCCATCTCCTGGCAGAAGCGCTCGGGATGCGCAGGGCCCAAGACGAGGGTCTGGTCATAGGGGGGGGT
>JBJTUM010000012.1:0-2501 GCA_046080725.1 Cyanobium sp.
AGAAACGCTGAACAAGCTGAAGAAAGGACAGCGGGAGTTAAGCCAGGAGCTGGGGCGCACCCCGACGGTGAGCGAGCTTGCGGTGGCCGTGGAGCTGCCGGAGGAGGAGGTGAAAGATCTGCTGTGCCGCGCACGGCAGCCGGTGAGTTTGGAGACGAAGGTGGGAGATGGGGAGGATACGGAACTGTTGGATTTGCTTTCCGGGGATGGGATGTTGCCTGGGGAGATGGTGGATGGGGAGTGCTTGAAGGGGGATCTGCGAGCGCTGGTGGAGCAGCTGCCAGAGCTGCAGGGGCGGGTATTGAAGATGCGCTACGGGATGGAGGGGCAGGAGCCCATGAGCCATACCTCGATTGCCAAGGAACTGGGGATGAGCCGGGACAAGACCCGCAACCTCGAACGCCGTGCCCTGGAAGTGATCCGCAGCCGTTCCCGCGACCTGCGCAATTACCTGGTGGCCTAAGGGCGGTTCTTTCTCCCTTCCCACCCTGGCAACCCGAACGTCTTCCAACAATCACGCTTCTAGGTTGATTTCCTTACTCACGAACTGTTGTGATGGCTCGCATCGGGTGGCTTCCTTCCGTTGTTGCTTCCCTGGGCCGTTCCGGGGCGGAGAGGGATCTGGAGCTGGCTCGCCGGCTGGGCTATTGGCACACCGAAGAGGATCGCCAACTCCTGCGTGAACACCGAGCCCAGCTTGCCTTGGTTCGACGATCCGAGGTTTTTGATCGGGCAACACGGGTCGGCACCGTGGGGATGCTGGCGGCCGCATGGGCGATCCCCCCCCTCTGGCCCGTGGCCATCATTGCCAGCTTTCGCGTCTTCCCGCGCACCAGCCGTTGCCTGCTACTAGGCCTCCTCGGCGTCACAGGCGCCACGTTGGTGGGTTCGGGGGTAATGGTGCATCAGGTTCTGCAGTCCGCCCCATCGAATCCCCCCGCAGCCCTTCCAGCCGATGCCTCCCTGCCCCCCTGAGGTGTTGCTGGCCAAGGGGATCATCCCAAACCCTCTGCTTTTTCGGCCTCCTCCCGCAGGCGCTTCAGCCGATCCAGGAGCGATTCATTGCTCATCCGGTTGGATAGCCGTTCTGCCAACAGGGGGAAGGCCAGGGGGGTAGGGCGGGGTGTGCACTCCACCTGAAGCCGGCAGGTCTGGAGCCGTTGCAAGGTGGCCTCCAGCCGATGCCTTTCCAGCTGTTCGCTGATCACTTCGCGCCGGGCCTGTTGCAGAAGCAGGTTTGAGGGATCATGACGACGGAAGACATCAAAGAGCAGGGCCGCACTGATCTGCAATTGCCCACCACTTTTGGTGGATCCCGGATAGCCGTTGTGCACCAGGCCACTCACCTGAGCGATCCCGCGGAAGCGGCGCCGGCACAACTCAGAAAGGTTGATCGCTGCTTCGAGATCCCTATCCAGTCCCTCCGTGCTCAGGAGCGCTTCAGCGTGATGCGCCAATAGATCAGAGAAGGGGTAGCCCCGGGGAGCCAGCAATTCAAAGCCGTAGTCATTCACTGAAACGGTGAGGGTGCCCGGGTGCTGGCGGGCTAACCGCCAGGCCCAGAGAAATCCCAGCCCCTCATGCACAAATCGCCCCTCAAAGGGATAGGCATAGAGATGGCATCCCTCCCGAGTGCGGCACACCTCTACGAGAAAGTCATCGCGAGCGGGGATTCGAGAAAGCTCGGCCTGGCGTTGCAGGAGGGGAACAAGGGCCACTAACTCCGGTGTATCCAACAGAGCACTGGCCGGTCCTTCTTTCAGGGCCTGGCTGCAGCGATTCACTTCCTCCCGAAGATGGTGGCTGAGCAAGTCGGAGAGGGCCATTTGCCCCCCTGCCCAAGCCGGCACGGCCGTGGTGGTCTTTGTGGTGATTTTGACGTAGGCCGTCATCTCCCGCAGACGCTGGAATTCCAGCTGGCGGCCGGCAAAGAAAAACACATCCCCCGGCCTCAGTCGTCCGATGAAGGCCTCCTCCACATGGCCGATCACAGCCCCCCGCACAAAGCGCACGCTGACGCTCCGATCGGCGGTGATCGTGCCAATGTTGAGCCGGTGCAGTCGGGCAATCACTTTGTCCTGCACCCGGAAACGAAAGGCCCGTGGAGCGCCTGGGCCTTTGTGGTCGTTGAGGGGCTCCCGCTCCAACTTGCGGTAGCGGGGGTAGGCCGCCAGACAGCTTCCACCGTGCTCCAGAAAGTTGAGGCACCACTGCCATTGCTCGAGCTCCAGGTGCCGGAAACTCCAGGCGGTGCGGATGGTTTGCCATTCCTGGTGGGGGCAGAATCCCGGGCCGCAGGCCAGGGTCAACAGATGCTGCAGCAGCACATCCACGGGGGCATCAGGGGCGGCCCGGTGTTCCACCACGCCCCGCCCCAGGGCGCGGCGCATGGCACTCACTTCCATCAGCTCAAGGGCGTTGGTGGGCATGAAGAGCACCTGGGAGGTGCGGCCAGGGGCGTGGGCGGAGCGCCCCGCCCGTTGGAGCAGTCGGGCCAGATG
>JBJTUM010000013.1:0-3442 GCA_046080725.1 Cyanobium sp.
AGAAACGCTGAACAAGCTGAAGAAAGGACAGCGGGAGTTAAGCCAGGAGCTGGGGCGCACCCCGACGGTGAGCGAGCTTGCGGTGGCCGTGGAGCTGCCGGAGGAGGAGGTGAAAGATCTGCTGTGCCGCGCACGGCAGCCTGTGAGTTTGGAGACGAAGGTGGGAGATGGGGACGATACGGAACTGTTGGATTTGCTTTCCGGGGATGGGATGTTGCCTGGGGAGATGGTGGATGGGGAGTGCTTGAAGGGGGATCTGCGAGCGCTGGTGGAGCAGCTGCCGGAGCTGCAGGGGCGGGTATTGAAGATGCGCTACGGGATGGAGGGGCAGGAGCCCATGAGCCTTACCGGGATCGGCAGGGTGCTGGGGATCAGCCGGGATCGGGTCCGCAATCTGGAGCGGGATGCCTTGGCCGGTCTCCGGCGCCGTAGCTCGGCCATTGAGGCCTACATGGCCAGCTGAAGGAAAGCTTGAGAAGAAGCCCTAGCCTCGCTGAATGGTGCCACCTGCCCATGGCTTCAGAGCTGGCCTCGATCATCGACTCGAGCATCGAGATGCTCACTCTGTTTCCTCGCTATGTCCTGAAAGGGACCCTCTCTACTGAGCTTTTAACGGCTCTCAACCGGTTGGCTGCAAAGGTTGTGGCTTCGCCGGAGGCTGCTCCGGATGCCTCCCTCAAGCTGGCTGGCCAACTCTCCCAGCAACGGGAGCTCAATCCCCAGCATCCCGTTGTTCAGGAGCTCTGCCAGCAGGTGATCCTTCCCGGCTGCGAGCGGTGGATTCGTCATGTGATCGATCTTCAGCCCCCCCAGGGGCGAGGACCCTGGATCACTGGGCGTTATGGCCTCCGGTTGATTGACCTCTGGCTGAATGTGCAGCGTGCCGGGGACTACAACCCCACCCATACCCATGGGGGCAGCTTTTCTGGTGTGTTGTTCTTGCACGTGCCTCCCCAGATCACTGGCGATCGGTTCGATGGCCAGCTCTGCTTCCATGGGCCCGAGGAATGGCAGATCCAAACCTTTCGCACCGGTATGGCTCACTACGTGTTGCCGATCCCAGGGGACTACTACGTCTTTCCCGCCTGGCAGCCCCATTCGGTGGCGCCCTTTCGCGGGGAAGGGGAACGCTGGTCGATTGCGTTCAATGTGGTTGCCCAGCCGGGGGCTCCCGCGGCCGAAACGGCTCTTCCGTCCATTCCAGCGAATGTGTCTCTCTCCAGTGCACGCCCACGGCCGGGGGGCTTTGGGTGAACCCTCCCTGCAGGGTGAAGCCATCCCCCTGCGGGCGGCGTTGTTGAACTGGTGGCAGCAGAACGGTCGCCACGCCATCCCTTGGAAGCTGCGCCCCGACGGCAGCCTGCCGGCGGACGGTGAGGAACTTGATCCCTACGGCGTGTTCGTGGCTGAGGTGATGCTTCAGCAGACCCAGCTCCAGGTTGTGCTCCCCTATTGGAATCGCTGGATGGGAAGGCTCCCTGATTTGGCGTCCCTGGCCTCGGCCGATGGCCAGAGCCTGCTCCAGCTTTGGCAGGGCCTGGGCTATTACAGCCGGGCCAGGCGCCTTCAGCAGGGGGCAAGGCTGCTGTTGGTGCGTCAGCAGGCCGGGCCTCGCGGCGCCGATCCCTGGCCTCGCACCTTGGAGGCATGGTTGGACCTTCCAGGCATCGGCCGCAGCACGGCCGGCAGCATCCTCTCTTCCGCCTTCGACCAGCCCGCTCCCTTGCTGGATGGCAACGTGCGGCGAGTGTTGGCAAGGCTGATGGCCCATCCCCGCCCTCCCCGAAAGGATGAGCACCTGTTCTGGAGCTGGAGCGCCAGCCTCCTCGATCCCCTCCATCCGAGAGCCTTCAACCAGGCCCTGATGGACCTGGGGGCCACAGTCTGCACACCCCGTCGCCCCCGCTGCCCCGCCTGTCCCTGGAAGGAAACCTGTGGCGCCTATTCTTCCACTAACCCTGTTCAGTTCCCGGTGAAGGACCCTTCCCGTGTGGTGCCATTCCAGGTGATCGGCGTGGGTGTGGTGTTTGATTCATTCGGCCGAGTGCTGATCGATCAGCGGCTGGAGGAGGGGCTGCTTGGGGGGCTGTGGGAATTCCCCGGGGGCAAGCAGGACCCCGATGAGCCCATCGCCGACACCATCCGACGGGAGTTGCGGGAGGAGTTGGCCATCGACGCTGAGGTGGGGGAGGAGCTGATCAGCCTCGATCACGCCTACAGCCACAAGCGGCTGAGGTTTGTGGCGCATCTCTGCCAGTGGCGCTCCGGCGAGCCCCAGCCCCTGGCCTCCCAGCAGGTGCGCTGGGTGGATCCCTCAGAGCTGGAGGGTTATCCCTTCCCAGCAGCCAATTCCCGCATCATCGCGGCCCTTCAGGAGCGGCTGAAGATCGGTGGCCACTAGCTGGGGTTCGTACTCACCCGAGCCAGCCGTTCCTCCCCCGTGAACGCCAGCACGACCTGCCAGCAGGGCTCCGGAAGGAAACTCAGCCGCTCCGGCCACTCCACCGCAAGCACCGCTCCCAGGGCCTTTGCTTCCTCTTCTTCTTGGGTAAAGAGCTCTGCGGCGGCGGGAGGTTGATCCAGGCGGTACAGATCCAAGTGCACAAGGGCAGTGGGCCTACTTGCGACATTGCCTCGATAATGATGGGCGAGGGCAAAGGTGGGGCTGGTAATCGGTTCACTGATGCCCAACCCTTCTGCCAGTCCCTGCACTAGGCAGGTTTTGCCTGCGCCCAGATCCCCCTGCAGCAGCAAGATCGGACGCTGATGGGCAGCGGTGTCCTCCAGGATCCGCGCTGCCAGCCTGCGGCCCAGAGCGCGGGTGGCATCCGCGTCGGCGAGTTGGCACATCTCTATCACGATTTTTGGACACTTGCCTGTAGATTCTCTCGAAGCGAGCCCGAAGCCTCGGCGTCTCCGCAAATATTTCCACGTCCCTTTTCAGGAGATTTTCCATGGTTGCGACGCCTGTGGCGCCCGCAGTGGCCTTCCCCCATTTGCAGGCCACCAGTTCTTATGTGATCGCCGACATCGGCCTGGCCGAGTTTGGCCGCAAGGAGCTCAACATCGCCGAGACCGAGATGCCCGGTCTCATGGCCCTTCGGGCTAAGTACGGCGCTGAGAAGCCGCTCAAAGGGGCTCGCATTTGCGGATCCCTGCACATGACCGTCCAGACCGCCGTTCTGATCGAGACCCTCGTCGCTCTCGTTGCAGAGGTGCGCTGGGCCAGCTGCAACATCTTCTCCACCCAGGACCATGCGGCTGCCGCCATCGCAGCTGCTGGCATCCCCGTATTTGCCTACAAGGGCGAAACCCTCGATGAATACTGGGCCTTCACCCATCGCAGCCTCGAGTGGCATGACGGTGGCACCCCCAACATGATCCTCGACGACGGTGGCGATGCCACCGGCCTGGTGATCCTCGGCACCAGGGCCGAGAAGGA
>JBJTUM010000014.1:0-5840 GCA_046080725.1 Cyanobium sp.
CCGCTCACCGGACAAACCGTGGCGGACCTGGCAGGCGCCGTCGCCGATCGGCACACCGTGCATCTCCTGGAGTCCACCCCATGACCGCCCCCTGGCTGGTGGTGAGTGATGTGGACCACACCTTGCTGGAGGCGCCAGAGCAGACGGCCGAGCTGGGCCACTGCGTGCGACGGATCGACCAGCGGGGCATCCCCACCTTGCTGGCTTCCAGCAAAACCTTTGCCGAAATGGTGGATCTGCAAAACCTGGCCTCCCTCCCCCCCCAGCCCTTTTTGTTTGAAAACGGCTGCGGCCTCGGCTGGCCCCTTCAGGCCTGGTCCGCTCCCCAGCCCCCCACTCTGGAGCTGGAGGGCTACGGCGCCCTGGTGCGGGGGAAGCACCCGGCCGCCCTGGTGGCCCTGCTGCGGCGCCTGCGCCAGGAGGCCAACCTGCGGTTCACTCTTTTGGAAGAGCTCTCCCTGGCGGCGATCAGGGAGCTCACGGGCTTGGAGGAGCGGCTGGCAAGCCTGGCCCTGGCCCGACTGGCCTCCGTGCCTCTCCTGTGGCAAGACAGCCCGGAGCAGCTCCAGTGGTTGCAAGAGCAGCTGGGCAAGCGGAGGCTGCGGGCGGTTCTGGGAGGAAAACTTCTCCATGTGGGTCCACCGTTCGACAAGGGGGAGGCGCTCCACCAGCTGGAGCCCTGGCCCGCCCTCCGGCCCTGGCCTACCCGGCGCTTGGCCTGCGGCGACAGTGAGAACGACCGCACCCTGCTGGAGGGGGCCGATATCGCCCTGGTGTTCCATCCGGCGGATCGCCCGCCCCTGCGGCTCCACCCAGCGCCCCCTGGTCGGCCGAGAGTGGAGCGGGACGTGGTGGCCGCAGGCCCCAGGGCCTGGTTGGCGGCCGTGGAAACGGCCTTGGAGCAATTAGCCCCATGAGCGACTTCTTCCAGAACGGCATCGTCACCACCCTCCACGATCTGGGCAGCCGCAGCCGGGAGGATCTGGAGGCAGAGGTGGCGCGCCAGGTGGGCCGCTCGCCCGTGGCCCTCGTGCTGCCCTGCCTCGCCAGTGAGCTGGATGGGCCGGCCCTCGCCCCCTTTGTGCGCCACCTCTCCACCATGCCCTGGCTGGGCAGCATCGTGGTGGGCCTCGACCAGGCCGATCGGGAAGCCTATGAACGGGCTCAACGGCTTCTCGCCGCCTTGCCCCAGCCCCACCAGGTGATCTGGAATGACGGGCCCCGCGTGACGGCCCTCGTGCAGGAGTGGCATCAGGCGGGCCTAGCACCTCGGGATCGGGGCAAAGGCCACAACATCTGGCTGGGCCTCGGACTGGTGCAGGCCCTGGGCCAAGCCGAGGTCGTGGCCCTCCACGATTGCGACGTGGTGAGCTTCGAGCCGCGCATGCTGGCCCGGCTGGTGTTCCCAGTGGTGCACCAGGAGAGCGGCTATGTGTTCGCCAAGGGCTTCTATCCCCGCATCAGCCGAGAGGTGATGTATGGGCGGGTCAGCCGGCTTTTCGTGACGCCCCTGATCCGCGCCCTGCGCCGCTGTGTACCTCCCTCCCGCTACCTGGAGTTTCTCGTCAGCTTTCGCTATCCCCTGGCGGGGGAGTGTGCCATGCGGATCAGCGCGGCCCGCCGCCTCCATCTGCCCTCCGACTGGGGGATGGAGATCGGCGTGCTAACGGAGGTGTTCCGCGACTACTCCACCCGCCAGCTCTGCCAGGTGGACATCGCGGCGGGGTACGACCACAAGCACCAGGTATTCGATCTGCACCAGAGTCAGCCGGATCGGGGCCTGGCCCGCATGAGCCGGGACATCACTCTCAGCCTGTTCCGGGGGCTGGCCAGCCAGGGGCAGGTGGTGGACCTCGGTCTGGTGCGCACGGTGGTGACGGCCTACCAGCGGGTCGTGCTCGACCTGATGGATTCTTATGCCCACGATGCCGCCATCAACAGCCTGCAGATCAACCGGGGCCAGGAGCAGCAGGCCGTGGACTTTTTTGCCACCAATCTCTTTGAGGCGGGGCGCCGCTTCGTGGAGGAAGATCGTCAGATCCCCCTCACCCCCACCTTGGATGAGGTGAGCCGTCTCCGGCCGGATGCCCTCCCCCGCCTGGTGGAGGCCGTGGGGGCCGATACCGCCGCCATGGGCCAGCCCTAAACGCCCTCCGCCACTTTGCTCTTCCCTGCCAGCTCCCCGCCATGCTCCTTCCCAGCGCCCCCTCCCTGCTTGGGGTGATCAACCTCTCGCCCGAATCGATGGTGCGCGATTCCGTGGTGACCGGCGAGGGGGAGATGCTAGAGCGGGCCGCCTGGCTGACGGACCATGGCTGCAGCTGCCTGGATCTGGGGGCCCGCTCGATCACCCCCACCGCCCCCATAATCGACGACGTGGAGGAGCAGCGCCGGCTCCTGCCCCCCCTGCGCCGCCTACGCCAGGAGGGCTACCGAGTATCCGTGGACACCTGGAGCTCCAACACCGTGCAGGTGGCCCTGGCGGAGGGGGCCACCACCATCAACTTCACCGGCGCAGAAATCAGCCCGGAGGCCCTGGGGGCCATCGCCGCGGCCGGAGCCTCGCTGATCCTCACCTACATGCCCTATGGCGATGCATACCGCATGCGAGAGGCGGCTCCCGTGCCCTACCGGTTGCAGGGCCTGCTCGACCATCTAGGCCCCCGGGTGGAGCAGGCCCGGACGGCCGGGGTTCCTGAGGTGATCATCGATCCCAACTTGGGCATCATCCACCCCGCCACCGACGACTTCGGCAAAATCCAGCTGCAGAACAGCGTGCTCTGGAACCTGGATCGGCTGCGGGTGCTGGGCTGTCCGATCCTGCTCTATGCCGCACGCAAACCGGAGCGCCTAGCCCGCATCCTGTTTGCCTCCAACGTGCTCTTCGCCGGCGCCGACATCATCCGCACCCACCATCCCGACATCCTCGAGGCCCTGATGACAGCCGAAACCATCGAGGGACCATGAGCAGCCTCCCCCTGGAAGGAAAGGTGGCCCTGGTCACCGGCGCCGCCAAACGCACAGGTCGCACCATCGCCCTGGCCCTGGCCGATGCCGGTGCCGACGTGGTGATTCACTACTACGCCAGCGCGACCGAGGCAGAGGAGGTGGTGGCGGAGGTGGAGCGCAGGGGGCGCCGGGCCCTGGCGATGGCGGCGGATCTGGGCGATGCTGCCGCCACCGAAGCCGCCTTTCAGCAGGCCGGCCGCAGCCTGGGTGGCCTGCACATCCTGGTGAACAATGCCTGTGGGATCCTCTGGAAGGGCCTGGATGCCACCACCGCGGCGGAATGGCACTGGGCCGTGGAGCAGACCCTCCACATCACCTTCCACGCCTGCCAGGTCGCCCTGCCCACCATGCGCCAGCAGGGGTTTGGGCGCATCGTGAACCTCATCGATGTGGATGCGGATTCCCTGCGGGCCGTCCCCGGCCTGACGCCCTACAAGATCGGCAAAACCGGCGTGCTCATGCTCACCCGCACCCTGGCCGTCACCGAAGCTCCCCATGGCATCACGGTCAATGGGGTCTCCCCCGGCACTTTGGACAACTCCGAGCGCAAACCTCCCCTGGAGCGCATCCCAGCCGGCCGCTTTGGCAGCGCGGAGGAGGTGGCCCGGGCGGTGCTCTTTCTGGCCGACCCAGCCAGCAGCTACATCACCGGCACCAACATCAAGGTGAGCGGCGGCTATCTGATCTGAGCCGATTCGGGCCCGGACGGCCAGCGCACACCCATGGCGGCAAGGGCATCGGCCCGCTGCTCGGCGATGGTGAAGGCGTCTTGGCGGTGACCTTGGCGGGACTCCAGCAGGGGGGAAGCGGTGAGCTGAGAAGACCACATGCGGTAGAGCAGACCCGGCTGGCCAAGATGCCAGCCATGCGCCACGGCATTGAGGGCCAGCAACAACCCCGTGTCCTCCGAGGCGGGTAGGGCCATCCAGCCCCCTAGGGCTCGCAGCAGTTCGATGCGCACACAGAGGCTGGCAGGATGCACCGGCAGCCGCCGGCCGTTCTGGTGCCACCAGCCAGCCACCGAGCCGATGGGGATCGGCCCCTCGGGCATCTCTGGCCCGGGAGCGACGCAACGGCCATCGGGCAACAGGTCAAGGGCGGCCGAGGTGAGCCAGCCCACCTCTGGATGGCTCCGGAACACGGCCAGTTCGCGAGCCAGCTGCCCCGAGGTCAGCTGATCATCGGCATCCAGCACCTTCACCAGGGCGCCCCTGGCCCGGGCCAGGGCCAGGGTGCGCGACAGGGCCGGCCCGAAAGCCACCGGGTTTGCCCGCTGGCGAATGCGGCTGTCGTCCGGGAGGGGCTCATGCAGGGGTTCGGGGCCATCCAGCTGGACGAGCCACTCCCATTCCCAGGGGTGCTCGGCCGCAGACTCCTGATGCCGCAGGCTGTGCCAAGTGTCGGTGAGCCAGGCCGAATGGGCCGGCAACACTGGCGTAATCACGGAAACGAGGGGCATCAGGCCTCGGAATCAGGGCCGCTGGCGTGCGTCCCGTCGATCAAGTGCTCCACCAGGATGCGGGTGAAGGTGTTGAGGGGATAGGTGAGGGCCTGCTCCGGCACCAGCCAGGCCCACTCCACAATTTCGTGGTTGGGGGTGATGGCGGTCTGCTGGCTGTGGGCGAAGTAATTCATCAACAGAAAGTGGGCAGGGCAGTGGAACTGGGGATCATCCACAGCCTCCTGGTGCAAGGCGAACGTCACGCCGCTGAGTTCCAGGCCCACCTCCTCGAGAAATTCGCGCCGCAGGGCATCTTCCAGGGTTTCGCCCCACTCCACCTTGCCCCCCGGAACCCCCCAGGTGCCGCGCCATTTGGTGGTGCGCACGATTAACACCTGGCCGGCGGGATTGCTGACCAAGGCACCCACCGTGACCAGGGGGAAAGACCGGGTCATGCATCCATCAGATCCGCCACAACTTAGATCAGGCCCGAAGGGCCCAGGGAAGCGCCATGGGAAACTCAGCGTTTTGCTCCCCCCACACCCCCATGGGCAGCCCCGGGTTCCTTGAGCACTGCCGCCAATGGTGCGGCGACTTGCGCCAGGAGGATCGGGGGCGCAGCGTCACCCTCCACGGCTGGGTCGACCGCCGCCGCGACCATGGCGGGGTGATCTTCATCGATCTGCGGGATCGCAGCGGCACCGTGCAACTCACTGTGGATCCGGAGGTGGTGAGTGCAGACCCCAGCGTTCAAGCGGCCTGCGCCGCCACCTTCGCCACCGCCAGCCACCTCCGCAATGAAACCGTGCTCCAAGTCAGCGGCACGGTGCGGGATCGACCAGCTGAATCGGTGAACCCGCGCCTGGCCACCGGCACCGTGGAGGTGTTGGCGACCACCATCACCGTGCTCAACCCCCTGCGGGCCAACCTGCCCTTCCCGGTGTCGGTGCACGACGAGGAGCCGGTGCGGGAGGAGCTGCGGCTCAAGCACCGCTATCTGGATCTGCGCCGGGAGCGCATGGCCCGCAACCTGCGGCTGCGGCACGACACCGTGCGGGCCATTCGGGGCTTTCTGGAGGGCGAGGGCTTCATCGAGGTGGAAACGCCCGTGCTCACACGCTCCACGCCGGAGGGCGCCCGCGACTACCTGGTGCCCTCCCGGGTGTGCGGGGGCGAATGGTTCGCCCTGCCCCAGTCGCCCCAGCTGTTCAAACAGCTCCTGATGGTGGGAGGCCTGGAGCGCTACTACCAGATCGCCCGCTGCTTCCGTGATGAGGATCTGCGGGCCGACCGACAGCCGGAATTCACCCAGCTGGACATGGAGATGAGCTTCCTGGATCAAGAGCAGATCCTCGCGCTCAACGAGCGCTTGATCAGCCGGATCTGGAAG
>JBJTUM010000015.1:0-10007 GCA_046080725.1 Cyanobium sp.
CTGAGAAATAGAGCGTATTGCCAATCACCGTGCGGTCTTTCGGCTCAGATCCCGTGCTGCCGAAGTGGATGTCTTTAACAAGAACCGTCCCTGCAGATGTGCCGTCCGACTTCCAGAGTTCTTCGCCATGAGTATTTGTAAAAGCGACGAAGTAGAGGGTGTTCCCGATGACTGTTAAGTCTAAGGGAAAAGAACCGGTGCTTCCAGGGTTGATATCTTTGACCTGCACAGTGCCGGCCGCTGTGCCATCCGACTTCCAAAGTTCCATCCCACTGACGCCATCGTCTGCTGTGAAATAAACGGTGCTGCCCATACGGACGAAATTGCGGGGATTGGAAGCCTTAACACCAGGATTGATGTTTTTGACGAGGACCGTGCCCGCTTCAGTGCCATCGCTTTTCCATAGTTCGCTGCCATGCACTCCATCATCAGCAACAAAATAGAGGGTGTTTCCTATCGCCGTCAGTTGGTTCCGGTCTTCATCGCGAAGGGAATCTCCCTTTCCAACCCTGATGTCTTTCACCCGCACGGTGGCAGCCGTTGTGCCATTGGATGTCCAGAGCTCCCTTCCGCTCACGCCATCATCAGCAGTGAAGAAGAGCAGATTGCCCACCGCGGTCAGATCCTGGGGCTTGAAGCTGGAGCCACCAAGAGTGAGGTCTTTGACGAGGCTTGGAAGGGTCATGGCGTTAATGGGCGGCTCTTCGACGGCTGAGCGAGAACGTCCACCGTAAACGAATTAATCATATTCATCGTTAACACCCGTCCCCATCAGCGGCACGCACGGGCCCCATGGGGATGAACATCAAGGACCCGCGCTGAGCTGGAGCGCTTTCGCCACCTGCCTTATCGGCGCTCGTGGCGATCAGCCCAGCTGGGGCTGTTGCTCAACCGAGCGCAGACTGCTTCAGCTATGGGCTGGCCAAGGCCCTCGCTGCCCCCCGGCTATTCAAGGGCGAGGATTTCTCTTGCACCGATATCCAGGTGGCTTGCTCAACAGCCAGCGCCATCAAGCCCCGTCCTGCCCATGTCCCGAATGTGCTCTAGCTCCTTGCAGCGTCTTCGGCAGGGCGTCGGCGCTGCCCTGGTGGTGATGGCCGCCCTGCCCGCTAAGGCTGTTCCGCCGCCCCGTCCCCTCCCCCCCAAGGCCGATCGACCCACCCCTGCCCCCACCAGCAACAACCTGCTGGAAACCCAGGAGCGGTTCTACCCTGTTCCCTCCAGCAGAGGCATCGTGGCCGCCCAGGATGGGCCCGCGGCTGAGGCGGGGGCCCGCCAGCTTCGGGCCGGGGGCAATGCGGTGGATGGGGCCGTGGCCACCGCCTTCGCCCTCGCTGTCACCCATCCCCAGGCGGGGAATCTTGGGGGCGGCGGGTTCCTGCTGCTTTGGTTGCCCGGGCCCTCCCCAGCCAGAGCGCGAGGCTGCATTCGACCCAATGCCCCATCCCCGGAGCAAACCATCGGCAAGGGCACGGCGGTGGCCATCAACTTCCGCGAACAGGCGCCCCGCGCCGCCACACCAGGCCTGTTTCTCAAGGCGGATGGCACGGTGGATCGCCAGCGGGCCACCCGCAGCGTGCTCAGCACGGCCGTGCCGGGCACCGTGGCGGGGCTGGTGCTGGCCCAGCGCTGCTACGGCCGATTGCCCCTGGCCCAGGTGATGGCGCCTGCCATCGCGCTAGCGGAAAGGGGCTTTGCTGTAACCCCGGCTCTCAGCGACGACTTCACCAAGGCCGCCCCCAGGCTCCAGGCGGATCCCACCGCCCGCGACCTCTTCTACCGACCGAGCCCAAGCGCCGCCGGTTCTGGGCCCGCACAACTCAGGGCTCCCCGCCCCGGCGAGCTGCTCCGCCAGCCGGAGCTCGCCCGCACTCTGCGCCGCATCGCCGCCCAGGGGGATGGGGGCTTCTACACGGGCCCGGTGGCCCAGGCCCTCACCGGGCTGATGGCCCAGCGCGGTGGGCTGATCACCGCCGCCGATCTTCTCGCCTATCGGGCCCAGCTGGTGGCTCCCCTGCAGCGGAGCTTTCAGGGCCATCCGATCCTGTCGATGCCGTCCCCAGGAGGCGGCCTCACCCTGCTGCAGCTCCTGGCCCTGCTCGAACCCTTTCCTCTGCAAACCAGCGGGCTCAACAGCGCCCGCTCGATCCACCTCTTCGCGGAGGCCAGCAACCTGGCCTACCGGGATCGCAACGATCTGCTCGGGGATCCGGCCCAGATCGCCATTCCCAGCCAGAAGCTCCTGGGGGAGCCCTATCTGGCATCACTGCGCCAGCAGATCTCCCCCGAGCGCCATCGCCCCCCCGCTTCCCTGCCTCCCAGGCCGCCCTGGGGGGAGGGCCCCAACACCACCCATCTCTCCGTGGCCGATCGGCAGGGGGGGCTGGTGGCCCTCACCACCACCCTCAACTTCCCCTTTGGCAATGGCATCGCCGTGCCGGGTGCGGGCTTCCTGCTCAACAACGAAATGGACGACTTCACCGCCAGCCCAGGCACCCCAAATGCCTTTGGGCTGGTGCAAGGCCAGGCCAATGCCATCGCCCCCGCTCGCCGGCCCCTGAGCTCCATGGCGCCCACCCTGGTGTTCCGGCCCGATGGGCGCCCCTGGATCGCCACGGGCAGCCCCGGAGGCAGCCGCATCATCACCACCATCGCCCAGGTGTTGCTCCATCGCCTGGTGCAGGGCCGCAACCTGGCCACCGCCGTGGCGGCCCCGCGGGTGCACAGTCAGCTCTGGCCCGATGACCTCAGCCATGAGGAGGGCCTCAGTCCGGACACCCTCGAGCTCTTGCGAGGCATGGGCCACACCCTACGGCAGGTTTCGGCTATGGGAGCCGCCCATTCGGTGGAGGTTCGGGCGGAGGGGGGCAGCGAAGGGGCCGTTGATCCCCGGCGACGGGATGGAGCCGCAGTGGCGGAATAAGCCTGCGCGGCCTCACGCCGCGGTGGGGATGGGCGCGCCGCCGCTGGGTGGCGCGGTGTGGAGATTCACCGCCGAGAAGGCCAGGGAGATCCCGAACAGCGTGCCGATGGCCCAGAGGCTATCGCTCGGCCACTGGGCGATCAGCATGCCGCCGAGCACGGCCGTCACAATGCCATCGAGCAACACCATGCCCCTGGCCGGGAGCTTCTGCGTAGCCGCCGCCGCCAGCTCCATCACCCCTTCCGTGGCCAGCAGGGCTCCCACAAACAAGGTGAGGCTGATAGTGCTCTGGATCGGAAACAGCAGGCAGGAGATCCCCCCGATCAGGTAAAGCACGCCAGAAAGGGCGCGGAACACCTTGCCCCGGGTGTCGGGCTCACCCCCCAGCCGCAGAAACTGGGAGATGGCGGCCACCACGGCCGCACTTCCCAGCATCAGGGTGAGGAAGGTGGCGGACACGAAGGGCAGCACCAGGGAGAGCACCGCTCCCCCGAACAACAGGGATGCGGTGAGCCAGCGCAAACGGCGGGAAACGGGAGCGGTCAAGAGCAAAAAGACAACCTTCTGGAACCCTACTGGCGGTGCCTTGGGTTTTCATGGCTCCGTCACGGAGGCCGATTGATGGCTCAGGCCGCGGCGGGTTGCTCGTCCTCGGCCGGTTCCCTCCCCTCCAGCTGGGCCCGAAACAGACCCACATCCACACCGATGTGCTGATCCGGCCGGCCCGTGATCAGCAGGGCCGTGCGCTGGCGGGTGGCGATCTGCCACATCCATTTGCTGAACAGGGCAATGCGATTTTCCGTGTCGGGGATAAAGGCCAGGTGGGCCAGGGCCCAGAGCACCCACCCCATCAACCCCGTCACGTGCCAGCCCCGCAGATCGGCCACCGCATACCAGGGGCCGATCACCGCCATGCTGCCCAGATCCACCCAGCGGAAGGGCTCAGATTCGTCCCCCTTCAGCTGCGCCAAAATGTCCTTGGCCACCCAACCCCCCATCTGCACTGCCGGGCCGGCCATGCCCGGCAGGGGCTTGCCATCCGCCGTGTGGGTATAGGCGCAGGTGTCGCCGACGGCGCGGATCTCTGGATGGCCCGGCACGGAGAAATCCGCCTCCACGATCAGCCTGCCTCCTCGATCCACCGGGCAGCCCGTGCGCTCCGCCAGCAATTTGCCCAGCTTGGAGGCCCGTACCCCGGCGGTCCAGCAGATGGTGGCCGCCTCCAGCACCTCCAGTCCGGCCAGGCTCCGCAGGCTCACCAGGCCTGGGCTGATGTCTTCCACCTTTGCGCCCAGCTTCAACTCCACCCCCGCCTTCTCCAGGTAGCGACCCGCGGCGGCGGACAGCTCGGGGGCCATGGTGGGCAGCACCCGGTCGACCACATCCACCAGGATCACCTTGCAGAGCGCCTGGGGCAGTTGCTTGAAATCCCGCTGCACGGCCCGGTGCATGAGTTCGATCAGCGAACCCGCCAGCTCGCAGCCAGCCGGCCCCGCTCCTACCACCACCACCGTTTGCAGGAAGCTGCGGCGTACCGGATCGGGCGTCTGCTCCGCCTCTTCCAGGGCCATCAGCAACCGCCGGCGGATCTCATCGGCATGCTCGAGGACCTTCATCGGCGGCGCCATGGGCCGCCACTCTTCCCGGCCGAAGTAGGTGCTGCCGGAGCCCGTGGCCAGCAGCAGATGGTCGTAGCTGTAGCGCTGGTTGTTGAACACCACCTCCTTGGCCTCCGGGTCGATGTCCACCACCTCCCCCAGCAGGATCTGGATGTTGGGGGCCTGACCCACCATCTGCCGCAGGGGGGAGGCCACATCCGCTTCGGACACCAGCCCAGAGGCCACTTGATAGAGCAGGGGCTGGAACAGGTTGAAGTTGCGCTTGTCGATCAGGGTGACGCGCACGGGCCGGCCCGCCAGGGCGTGGCAGGCCTTCAGCCCAGCAAACCCCCCGCCCACCACCACCACATGGGGCCATTCGCGCATGGCCTCCATCGGCGGGTCGAGTTCCAGAAAAAACCGTTCCATGGCCGGTGCAGGCCGGGGGATGCTGCGACCTTATGCCGCTAGCCAGGCTCCCTCCGGTAGCCATTCGGACCATCTCGAGGGTTTCAGGTGGTGCCCAGGTAGGCGGCCCGCAGGGCGGGATTGCCGAGCAGGTCTGCCGCCCGACCCTCCAGGGTGCGCCGACCGGCCTCCAGCACAACGCCCCGATCGGCGATCTCCAGAGCCGCCTGGGCGTTCTGTTCCACCAGCAGGATCGTCTGCCCCTGCTGGTGCAGATCGGCCAGCACGGCCATCACCTCGGCCACCAGCCGGGGTGCCAGGCCCAGGCTGGGCTCATCCAGCATCAGCAGGGCGGGGCGGCCCATCAGGCTGCGGGCGATGGCCAGCATCTGCTGCTCCCCGCCGGAGAGGGCTCCGGCCAGCTGCTGGCGCCGTTCCGCCAGCCGGGGGAAGAGCTGGTAGCAGCGCTCCAGGTCTTGGTGGATGCCCTCCTGATCCCGCCGCAGATAGGCCCCCAACTCCAGATTGCGGGCCACGCTCTGGCGGCCCAGCAGGCGTCTGCCCTCCGGGCAGTGGCCGATCCCAAGCCGCAGGGTGCGGTGGGCCGGGGTGTGCTCCAGGTTGGCTCCGCGCCAAAGGATGCGACCACTGGACGCCCCCACCAGGCGGGAAATGGCCCGCAGGGTGGTGCTTTTGCCCGCTCCATTGGAGCCCAGCAGACTCACCAGTTCGCCTTCCTGCACCTCCAGATCCAGGTCCTCCAGGGCGCGCACGCTCCCGTAGCGCACCCCCAGCCCCTCCAGCTTCAGCAAGGGATGGTTCATCAGCCCTTCACCCCCAGGTAGGCCTTGATCACCAGCGGATCGGCCTGGATCTGCTCCGGGGTGCCGAGGGCGATGCGGCGTCCGAAATCCAGCACCGCCAGCCGGTGGCAGAGCTCCATCAGCAGGGGCACGTGGTGTTCGATCACCATCAACGTGAGGTTGTGGCGCTCGCGCAGGGCCCCCAGGAGCTCCGCCAGCTGCTCCTTTTCCCTGGGATTCATGCCGGCGGCGGGTTCATCGAGCAGCAGCAGGGAGGGGCGGGTGGCCAGGGCCCGGGCGATCTCCAGCCGCCGCCGATCGCCGTAGGCCAGGGTGCCGGCGGGCCGCTCCGCCTCGGGGGCCAGGGCCAGCTCATCGAGCAGCTGGTGGGCTTCCTCCAGCAGCTTTCCCTGGGCCTGCCGGTAGGAGCGGCTGGCGAGGAGTGCGCCGAGGGGGCTGCCCTGGGGCTGGCGGTACAGGGCCACCAGCACGGTTTCCAGCACGGAGAGCTGATCGAACAGGCGCAGGTTTTGAAAGGTGCGGGCAATGCCGATGCGGTTGAGGCGCTCCGGTGGCAAGCCGCTGATGGTGTCGCCCCGCCAGCGCACGCTGCCGCTGCTTGCCCGATCCAGGCCCGAGAGCAGGTTGAACAGGGTGGTTTTGCCCGCTCCGTTGGGGCCGATCAGGCCGAAGATCTCACCCTGCTCCACGGCAAAGCTCACCTGATCGAGGGCCACCAGCCCCCCGAACTGGCGGCCCAGCCCCACCACCTCCAGCAATGGGAGCGCAGGGCTGCTCATGCCGGGTGCCTCCCGCGGGGCAGGGGTGCACCCAGGCGTTCCAGCAGGCCGGGGGTGATCAGGCCCTGGGGAAACAGCACGGGGCCCAGCAGGATCACCAGGCCAAACACCACCAGCCTGAGATCACCCACCGGCCGCAGAAGTTCGGGCAGGGCGGTGAGCACCAGGCCGCCGATCACCGGGCCCAGCCAGCTGCGCCCCCCCCCAGAATCACGAAGGCCAAGGTGGTGACGGCCACATCAAAGGTGCCCTGGCGCGCATTCCAGGTGTTCAGGTAGTGGGCGGCGATCACCCCCGTGATTCCGGCCACCACCGCACTGGCCACAAAGGCTGACAACTTCACCCGGGTGGTGGCGATGCCCAGGCTGCGGGCGGCCAGCTCGTCGTCGCGGATCGCGGCCATTGTTCTTCCCAGGCTGGTGAGCTCCAGCCGCTGCACGCACCAGCACACCACAGCCAGCACGGCCGCCGTGAGCAGCACGTAGCCCCAGGGATCCTGGAAGGGCTGGGGGATGCCGAAGATGCCCTGGGCTCCGCCGGTGAAGGGAAGGTTGAGGATGGCCACCCGCACGATTTCCACTAGGGCGATGGTGGCGATTGCCAGGTAGATGCCGCGCAGGCGCAGCACGGCCTGACCCAGGGCCAGGGCCAGCAGGCCCACCACCAGCGCCGCCAGCCCCATCTCCAGCGCCAGGCTGGCCAGGGGGAACAGGCCGGGGGCCTGCCCGCCGCTGCCATCCGCCACCAGGGGGGGCGCCAGCGGGCCGGTGGAGAGCAGGGCCGCCACCAGCCCGCCGATCGCATAGAAGGCCGGGGTGGCCAACGACAGCTGGCCTGCGGCCAGGGGCAGATACACCGAGAGGCCCAGCAGGCCGCCGAGCAGCATCTGCACCAGAAGGCCGTTGTCGAGCATGGGCATGGGCTACACCTTCTCCACCTCAGGCCGGCCCAGCAGTCCCCGGGGCCGGAGCAGCAGCACGGCGAAAAGGATGCCAAAGGCCAGGGCATCCCGGTAGCCGGAGGCCTCCGTGGGCACCAAAGCCTCCACGATGCCCATCAGGAGGCCGCCGACGATCGCCCCCGGCACGCTGCCGAGCCCGCCGAGCACCAGCACCGCCAGACCCTTGAGACCATAGCTGATGCCGAAATAGGGCCCGGAAATGCTCACGCTGAGGGCCACCAGGCCCCCCGCCACCCCGGCCAGGAAGCCGCTGATGGCAAAGGCGAGGCGGATCATGGCGGTGCTGTTGATCCCCAGCAGCTGGGCGGTAGTGGCATCCTCCGCCACGGCCCGCAAGGCCTTGCCGCTCCGGCTCCGCTCCAGCCAGAGCCCCAGCACCACCACCAGAAGGGCGGAGATCGCCACCAGCAGCAGCTGCACGGTGCGCACCCGGGCGCTGCCGATGGCCACCGAGGCGGGCCAGCCCCCCAGGGCGGAGGCGGGGAAGGCATAGCTCTCCGAGCCCATCAAAATCTGCAGCAGGTTCACCAGCACCACACCGGCGCCCAGGCTGGTGATCAGGTAAAGCAGCGGTTCGGCGCCCTGGCGCCGCAGGGGGGCAAAGGCCACCCGCTCCACCCCCAAGGCGGCCAGAGCCGAGCCCCCTCCCGCAAGTATCAGGGCCAGCCAGAACGGCAGGCCCACCGGCAGGCTCAGGCCTGGCAGGGCGCCGTTGATGCCGATGGCTGCCCCCATCAGCAGATAGGTGAGGTAGCCCCCCAGGGTGAAGAGCGCGCCCTGGGCGAAGTTGATCACCCCGAGCACGGAGAACACAAGCGTGTATCCCAGGGCGAAGAGGGCATAGGCCCCACCGCTGGCCAGCCCGTTGAGGAGGGATTGCAGGAGGGTGGCGGTCATGGCTCCTCCTGATCCCGCACCAGGGCGAAACGCCCCTGGCGGCCCGTGCCATCCATCTTCACCTGCGCCACATAAAACCGCTGCTGAATCACCTCCCCATCGGGACGGAAACGGATCGGGCCCAAGGGCGTGTCGTAGCGGCCGGCCAGTAGCTCCTTCATCAAGGCCAGCCTGGCCTCCGCCAGGGTGAGGTCGTCCAGAGCCCCACGGGCCTGCAGGCGCTGGCTGGCCTCAAACAGCACCTGATACGCCGTAAAGGCCTGGGCCGTGAGCTGGGGGGGCAGGCCTCCCCCCTGTCTCTCGGCGAAGAGCTGCAGAAAAGCCTTGTTGGTGGGGGTGTCCAGCTCGGGGCTGTAGGCCTGGGCGATCAGCATGCCGTCGCACCATTGCTGGCAGATCGGATAGATGTTGGGGGTGTTCATGCCGTTGCCCACCACGATCTGCCCCCGGTAGCCCAGCTCCCGCAGTTGGCGCACCAGATTGCCCCCATCCACCGCCTGGGCCGAGATCACAATCAGCTCGGGCCGTTCCCGCAAGGCCGCTGCGATCGGATTCTGGAAGTCGTTGTCGCCCAGCTGGGTGCGCTGCACGGTGACAGGGTGCAACCCCTTGCCGGCCAGGGCCCGCTGGAAGATGGCCGTCTCCGCCGTGCTGTAGGCGTCGTCCTGGGCGTAGAACACGGCCACCCGTTTCAGGTCTGGCTCACGCCGCAGGGCCTCCTCCAGGGAGAGTGGGGCGATCACCGAGCTCTGGGCCGACACCCGGCTGATGAAAAAGCCGATCTGGGGAATGCCGGTGGCCGTGTTGGAGGGGGCCACCACGGGCACCCCGCGCCGCTCGGCGATGGGATCAGCGGCGAAGGCCGGCTGCGAGAGGGTGGGGCCCACCAGGGCCAGCACCCCGCGCCGAATCAGCAGGTTGAAGGCGGCGGTGGCGAACGCTTCATCGCTGCCCCCGTCCTCCAGTTCCACGGCCAGAGGGCGCCCGACCGTCCGCGTTCGGGCCCAGGTCTGGCCCAGCTCCAGGCCCAGCCGTTGGTCCTGCCCATAGACGTTGGCATTGCCCGTGAGCGCCAGCACGGCCCCGATGGGCAGGGGGGCGTGGGTGCCGGCACCCACGAGGGGTTTGTGGGCCACACCGGTGGAACGGCCCAGCACCGCCAGCACAGCGAGCAGCACAGCCAGCCCCGTGGAGAGCCGCGCCGCGCCGGTGGTGCGGCGCTCCAGAAAGAAAGGGGGGCTGGCATGGGCGGATCGCCTGTGGCGGGCTTCAGGCGATGACGGCAAAGCCCTCCCGGAAGGCCGCCAAGGTGGCATCAATGTCCGCATCAGAGTGGGCCAGGGAGGTGAAGCCCGCCTCGAAGGAGCTGGGAGCCAGATACACGCCGCGCTCGAGCATGGCCCGATGCAACCTGGCAAAGCGGACCGAATCCGTGGTTTTGGCTTCCTCGAAATTGCGCACCGGGCCCGGGCACAGGAAGAAGCCGAACATGGCGCTGATGGAACCCCCATTGATGGGCACTCCAGCCTGGCGGGCTGCCTCCTGCAGTCCGGCACTCAGCCGCTGGGTGATGGCCTCCAGCCGCTCATAGGTGCCGGGCTGCTTGAGCAGTTCAAG
>JBJTUM010000016.1:0-6714 GCA_046080725.1 Cyanobium sp.
CGACGGCCGTGGGGGCATTCTCCTGATCCCGGCGGAGGAGCTGCGCTGGCGCTTTTCCCGCTCCGGCGGGCCCGGGGGCCAGGCGGTGAACACCACCGATAGCCGGGTGGAGCTCGTGTTTCAGTTGGCGGCCACCCAGGCCCTGCCGCCCCTGCTCAAGGAGCGGGCTCTGGGGCGGTTGGAGCCGCGCCTGGTGGCGGGGGAGCTGGTGGTGGTGGCGAGCGAACACCGCAGCCAGTGGCGCAACCGCCAGGCCGCCCGCCGCCGCCTTCAGGCCCTGCTGGAGGTGGCCCTGCGGCCGCCGCCGCCGCCGCGCCGGCCCACCCGGCCGGGGCGAGGTGCGGTGGAGCGGCGCCTGGAGGCCAAGCGCCGGCGGGCCTCGATCAAGAGCCAGCGGCGGGAGCGGCTGGGGGAGTGAGGGGGGTCAGCTCCGGGGCGGGCCGCCTTGATCAGCCTCCGCCCGAATCTGGGCCTTGGCGGCGCGCCAGTGGCCTTCCAGCTCGGCGATGCTGTGCCCCTGCAGGTTGCCCCCCAGGGCCGCCTCCACCCGGGAGAAACGATCCAGAAAGCGCCGATTGGTGCCCGCCAGCCCCTCCTCCGGCTCGATGCCGCACCAGCGGGCCACGTTCACCAGGGTGAAGAGCACATCTCCCAGCTCCTCCTGGGCATGGGCCCGATCGCCTGAGGCCACCGCCTCCTTGAGCTCATCGAGCTCCTCATGCACCTTCTCCCACACGCCCGCCATGGCGTCCCACTCGAAGCCCGCGGCGGCGGCCTTGCGGGAGATGGTCATGGCCCCAGCCAGGGCCGACTGGCCCCGCACCTTCTGGGCCAGCCGATCGCTCAGGGGGCTGACGCTGGGCTCCACCTGGCCCTCCGCCTTCGCCGCCCGCTCGGCCCGTTCCTGGGCCTTGATGGCCTCCCAGCTGTGTTTCACCGCCCCGCTGTCGCCGTTCTCCCCACGGTTGGTGCCTTTCTCCTCGCTGAACACATGGGGATGGCGCCGCACCAGCTTGGCGGCGATGCCCCCGGCCACGCCGTTCAGATCGAAGCGGCCCTCCTCGCCGGCGATGCGGGCATGGAGCAGCACCTGCAGCAGCAGGTCGCCCAGCTCCTCCTCCAGGTGGCGGTCGTCGCCGTGGCGGATGGCATCGGCCACCTCGTGGGCCTCCTCCAGCACGTAGGGAATCAGGGAGGTGTGCGTTTGCTCCAGATCCCAGGGGCAGCCAGCGGCGGGATCCCGCAGCCGATCCACCACGGCCACCAGGGCGCCGAGGGCCGTCAGGCGCGGGTCGTCCGGGGGGAGGGGAGGCGCTGGAGCGGGTGGCGAGGGCATGGGTGGGCTGGAGCTGCGACTGGCGTTGGATCGGGCCGGATCCATCCTGCGCCAGCTCTCAGCCCCGCGCCCGCCGCCGCCGCTTGCGGCGGCGCAGCATCCGCGGCAGCCGGGGCAGGGGATCTCCGTCCTGCAGCAGGTGCAGCCAGCTGCTGGCCTCCAGGGCCACCAGGGCGCAGATCACCAGGGGCCGGTGCTGTTGCCAGAGCTGGAGCCCGAAGGCGGGCCAGGCCTGCGGGGGCGGCAGGGGAACGGCTCCCCAGGGCCCCATCTCGAGCAGGAGCCGCAGCAGCACCAGGGCCATGAGCAGGTAGGCCAGGCGGCCGGCGGTGCCAAGCAGGGGGCTGTGGCTGAGCAGAGATCGGTGGCGCAGCAGGCGCCGGTAGGGCCACCAGAGCCGGTGCAGGGGCCCCCAGCGGGCCGTGGAGCGGGAGACGGTGTCGAGATCGGGCGAGAGCCACAGCCCTCCTAGCAGAAACAGCCCACTGGCCAGCATCACGCCTTCCCACCCCAGACCCGGCCCCCAGAGCACCCCGAAGGGCAGGGCCAGCAGGGTGGTGGCGCGATCGTGGGCCCGGCCCATTGCCATGGCCTGCACGGTAGGGGCTCCGGCCGAGGGCGACCACCGTTGTGCCCAGCGGCCAGGCAGAATGAACCCACCGCCCGCTTAGCTCAGCGGTAGAGCGCCTGCCTTACAAGCAGGATGTCGCTGGTTCGAAACCGGCAGCGGGCATGACGTCAGCCCATTTTCTCTTGGTGGTCATGAGGTAAGGCGGTAAGTTGCTTGTGAGGCGAGCCCTATGGACGCAGAGCTCGCCACCATCACCGCCAAGGGGCAGGTAACGATCCCAAAGGCAATCCGCCACGCCCTGAACTTGCGTCAGGGAGACCAATTGCGCTGGGACCTAGAAGATGGTGGTGTGTGTGTACGGCTGGTGAGCCCTTTGGATCTCACCTACCTCCGGGGTGTTGAGGCCGGGCTGGAGAAGTGGGCCTCCCCTGAGGACGAGCAAGCCTTTGCCGATCTCTGATCCCACCGTCTCTGCAGCGATCGGGGTCTTGCTGTGCAACGGCGTCGGCCTGCGCTGGTGATCTCCAGTCCCTCGTTTCAGCGGGGCTCAGCTCATGTGCTTCTGGCGATGATCACCACCGCCAAACGCTCCAGCTGGCCATTGGATTGGCCGATCCAGGATCCCTCCCCACCGGCTTGAACGCACCCTGTTGCGTGCGTCTCAAGCTTTTCAGCCTTGATGAGCGCTTGATTCTGGGGGGGCGCGCACACTCACCTCATTGGGCGAGATGTCGAACGGTGGACTCGACGTGACCGTCGACGATGTCGAGTTCACGGAGCGCGTGGAACAGCTGCAGGGCATAGTCGTGGTTGGGGCCGCTTGGGCCGGTGCGGGTGGCAATGATCTCGGCGATGGCTGGCTCTGGGAGGGGGCCAAGGAAATGGGGATTGTCGGGGCCAGCCACCCATGTGATCCCCTGGGCGAAGGGTTGCTCACCGGGTGCGGGCAGCAAGGCCAACCGCTGGCGCGTGAAACCCGCCTGTTCCCGCGTGTCGATGGTCTCCAGGATGCCGCCTGCTTGGGCGGGGTCGATCTGGAACGCGCATCCGCCGCAGTGCCCGTTCGGGTCGGGGAGGAGCGTGACCACGCAACCGGGGGCGTCGGGCACGCCGCGATGGTCGGGAGACCCCTGCCAAAACCGACGCGACCATCCCCGGACGAAAGCACGGCGGCGCTCGATATAGGAAAACCCAGGGCGGAAGATCAGCGATCCATAGGCGAAGATCCACATGGTGGGGCTGCTGCCTGCGCAGGGAAATCCTGGAGGACGTTTGGAACCCTTCAGACCGCCGCCTTCACTCGGCGACGGAGACGACGGCACCAAGTCATCCCCGCTGCTGCACCGAGAATGGACAGCGGGGCTGGAACCTGCAAAAAGCCCCTGATTTCACCGCCTGTGTAGGTCGTTGAATGAACGTTGAGATAGGCGGAACCACTATTGAGGGAAGCCAAAAGCGTGCTGCGTGCAGCGGCAACGCTCCCCTGGTTCGTGAGGAAGGTGGTTCCGTAGGTGGAGCTGTTTAACAGATCGAATATGCTGTCGTAACTTCCGGTTTGAATTCCCGCAGGGAAGCCCAGGAAAGTAGGAGTCCTGCTCATCACCCCAGCTGTGCCTGTTCCAGGGATGGCGGTGGGCCCATGAATATGGGCAACAGTGGTGTTGCCACTGAGCCCGGAAAAACTCACCTCCACGCGCATGGTGTTCGCCACTTCGTCGATGGTGATTTGGGCGGTGCCACTGCCGGTGGCACCGCTGACTTCAGGACCGAGAGTTGTTGTGTAAACAAGGGCCTGGGCCGGAATAGCCATAGACAACGCTCCCGAGAAGGCAAGCGCAGCAGCTAGGGAGCGAACAGGCGAGCGATGGACAAAGTTAATGGCCATTTTCAAGAGTTGTCTACTTGTCCCTTCGCTTTATCACTTTCTCTGAAATAATCAACTCCTTCTTTCCTCTCCAGCCTCAGGCGTGTGATGGCCAAAGACCCACTGCCAGGTGCCCGTCTCACGTCGATAGCCTGCGCGGGCCGGCTTGAGTGCCCTTGAGCCCTGTCCGATCAAGCTCACCTGTGCACCTGGTTCACATCAGCCACCAGCTCGGTGGCTACGACGGCGTGAGTGTGGAAGCGTCCAAATGGATGGCTGCTTTCGAGCAGTTGGGTCTGGGGGTGACACCAGCAGCGGGCCGGCTACTGGGGGCCTGCGGGGCCGGCCTCTCCCTTCCTTCCCTCTGGCGCCCGGAAGGCGCCGATGGCCGGCTGGTGCCCCCACCGGCTCTCATTGAGGCGGAGATTGCGGCGGTGATCGCGGCGGCGGGGGGAGCGGGGGGCTGGGTGGTGCTCGACAACATCGCCACCATGCCCACCGCGCCGGACGCCATCGTTCAGTTGGTGGACGCCCTGGCAGAGGCGCGGGTGCGCCTTGTGGTGCGCCATCACGATCCCTCCTGGGAGGAGGCCAGCCGCCCGGCGGATTCCCGCTTTCCCCTGGATCCTCCGGGGGCGGTGCACGTAGCCATTAGTGCCCACCTGGCGAGCGAACTGGAGCGGCGGCGCGGCATCCGGGCGACGGTGATGCACAACCCCTTGCCCCTGGATGGCCTGTCGGGGGGCGATCGCCTGGGCACCCGGCAGCAGCTGGGCCTCGGGTCCAACGACCTGGTGCTGCTCCACCCCGTCACCCCCTATCCCCGCAAAAATGTGGCGGCGGCGGCCCGCTTCGCCGATGCGGTGGCGGCCCGCTGGCCCGAGCCTGTGGTGTATTGGCTCACGGGAGGCCAGCAGGATCCCTTGGCAGGCCAGGGGCGCTATGGCTTTCTGGCGGGCCGCTGCGGCAGCCAGGCCGATCTCTACGCGGCGGCCGATGCGGTTCTGCTCCCCTCGAACTGGGAGGGTTGGGGCAATCCGGTGGCGGAGGCGGCGGCCCTCGGGCTGCCGGTGGTGGCAGGGCACTGGCCCGCCCTGGAGGAGATGCGGGCCCTGGGGGTGCGGGACATTCCGGTGACGGCGCCCGATGGGGTGGAGCGCCTTCTGGGCGAACTGGAGCGGGGCCCCAGCCACCTGCAGGGCAGCCTGCGGCAGGCCCTGGATGTCTCCCGGCTGACCGGTGATCTGGCCCAGCTGCTTGGCCTGGCCTGAGCCCCGCGCCGATCAGACGGGTACGTCCAGCCCCTGCACGGCGCCGCAAACACGGACCAGACTTGACCCAGTCCCACCCGTCTGGTAGCCCCATGTGGACGCCCTTCGTTCGGGCCGTGCTGGTCGGCGGCGTGCTGTTGGCCGGGGACCTGCGGGCTGGGCAGCTCGACCCGCGACCCCTCAGCGCCCTGCCGCCTGATGTGCAGTCCCTGGTGAAGGCCCTGCAGCGCCATGGCTTTCGCGTGCAGGTGGCCCTGCCCCCCCGGCCAGGCGCCTACGGCCAGTTCGAGCCCCGCAGCCGCACCCTTTGGATCTCTCCTCTGAGCCTGGAGCTGGGTATTGGCCGCCAGACTTTTCTGCACGAGGCCGTGCATGCGGTGCAGAGCTGCCCCACGGGCGTGGTGAGCCCCATCGGTTGGAGCCTTCCCCTGGATCCGGCGGTGGAACGGGGCATCAATCTGACCCTCTATCACGGCTATTCCACGAACAAGGCGGTGGAGCGGGAGGCCTTTGCCCTCCAGGGCCAGAGCGATGCGGTGCCCCTGTTGCTGGAGGCGCTGCGCCAGCGCTGCCGCTGAACATGTTGTGGCTGCTTTGACGTTGCGCGGAAGCTGTGGCGCGGATCAGCGCCAGTCGAGGCCCGGCAGGTGGGGCACGATGGCCGGGGTGATGGTTCGGTAGGCGCCGTACTCGGGATAGATCTCCAGCAGGCGTCGCTCTTCCCGATGGGCTTTGCCGCGGAGCACCAGGGCCAGGGCCACCAGCAAGGCCAGATGGAGCCCGCTGCCCAGGGCCACCGCCACCCCGAGAGAGCACACCAGCACGGCCTGGTAGAGGGGGTGGCGGCAGCGGCCGTAGACGCCCGTGCACACCAGTGGCGCCTGGGCCATGGGTTCCGGCAGGGGCGTGAGGCTGGCCCCGAGGGCCCCCACCGCCAGGGCCGCCAGCACCAGCCCCAGGGCGAAGGTGCCCCAGCCCAGCCCGCCCAGGGCCTGGGGCCAGATCACCTCCAGGGACCCTGGCGCCGGGGTCGGCGGCAACAGGTGGGCGGCGATCAGGGCGAGCTGGGCGATCAGCCACCACTCGCCGCGGCGGTTGTCGCGCAGACCCCCCCAGCTGAAGCCCCATTGGCTGAGGCGTGTGCGGATGGCTTCCACGGCGTTCACCATGGGACCGTCGCCGTAGCCGTCCAGAGCCCGAGCCATTCCCCCTCCCGGCCGTCCACCGAACCGCGGGCGGGTTCCCAGATCCGCTCGCTGAAGCCCGCCTCTCTGATCTGCATGGCCAGGGCCAGCGGATCACTGCCGTAGGGCGGCCCCCCGGGGCGACTGTGACACCAAAACAGGCCCAGGAGCCAGCCACCGGGCTCCAGCAGGTGGTGCATCTGGGCCAGGTAGGCCGGGCGCTGCTCCGGGGCGATGGCGCAGAAGCAGGTGTGCTCTACCACCCCGCCCAGGCTGGCCTCCCCCAGTCCCGCCTGGGCCAGGGCCTTCCGATCGAGGAGATCAGCCTGCAGCCATCGCAGGTAGGGGCCCCCTGCCCCATGGATCCGCTTTGCCTCGGCCAGCCCTTCCCCGCTCACATCCAGGCCAATGGCGTTGAATCCCAGCGCGGCCAGCAGGGCAGCCTCATGGCCCCGGCCGCAGCCGGGCACCAGCACCCGGGCGGGGGG
>JBJTUM010000017.1:0-2680 GCA_046080725.1 Cyanobium sp.
GGGAGGGCGCGGGGGCCTCCCTCCATGGGGCCCCACGACGTCCAGTCAAACCCGGGAGATCTGCGGGCCATGCGACAGGCCCGGGTGCGCGTGAAAAACGGGCGTGGGGTGGAGAGCTTCCTGGATGGCCTCATCGCCTCGGCGGAGAACCCCCAGTTGGTGGTGATCGATTCCAGCCGCGGGGTGCCCACCTTGGCCCAGGACCAAGCCCACGGCCACGGCCACGGCCACGGCCAGAACCCTCACCATGGCGCCGTGAATCCCCACATCTGGCTGGGTCCGCTGCGGGCCGCCCAGCAGGTGGCCACCATCGGCGAGGGCCTGGCAAAGGCCGATCCCAGCTGCTCCGCGGGCTATCGCCAGCGGGCCGCCACCACCACCGCCCAACTGCGCCAGCTCAACGCCGATCTGGCCCGCCAGCTGGGCCCCTTCCGCGGCAAAACCTTTGTGGCGTTCCACGATGTCGCTCCCTATTTCGCTGTGCGCTATGGCCTCAAGGCCGAGTTTCTGGTGGATGTGCCCGAGATCAACCCCACCCCGGCCGATCTGCAGCGGGTGAGCGAAGCGGTGAAGGCCTCCCAGCTGCGGGCCGTGCTGAGCGAACCCCAGGCGGCCGCCCGCTCCTTCAACGCCCTGGCCGAAGATCTGGGCGTGCCGCTCAGCCTGTTCGACCCCCTGGAAACGGGCAGCGAGGAGGCTTCTCTGGATCCCGCCACCTATTTCGCCACGATGCGCCGCAATGGGGCCAATCTTGTGAAGGCCTTCGGGGGATAGGGAGTGGATGCCAATGCCCTGGGGGCGGTGCTGGGCCAGCCCTTCATGCAAAGGGCCCTGCTCGGGGGGCTGCTCACGGGCGGCTTGGGGGGCTTGCTGGGCAGCTTTGCCGTGTTGCGCCAGCTCTCTTTTTTCAGTGATGCCCTGGGCCATTCCGCCCTGCTGGGCATCAGCTTGGGGATCCTGCTTCAGGTCAACCCCACCTTGGTGCTGATCCCGTTCGCGGTCACCTTTGCCCTGCTGGTGAACCAACTGGTGGAGCGCAGCCAGCTGCCGGCGGATGCCCTGCTGAACATCGTGTATTCCAGCTCCCTGGCCCTGGCGGTGGTGGCCCTGAGCCTGGTGGAGAGCTATCGGGGCGGCATCCAGCAGCTGCTCTTCGGCGACATTCTTGGCATCAGCTGGGGGGATCTGGCTCTGATCGCCGCCCTGGCGCTGGCGGCCGTGGCCTACCTGGCGCTGAGCCTGCGGGCCCAGGTGCTCCTCACCCTCCACGGGGATCTGGCCAGCGCCTTCGGCGTGGCCACCCGCTGGCACCGGCTGGGGTTCATCGTGCTCTTGGCCCTGGTGGTGGCGGTGTCGATCAAGGCGGTGGGGGTGCTGCTGATCAGCGCCTTCGTGGTGTTTCCCGCCTGCGCCAGCCGCCTGGTGAGCCGCAGCTTTCCGGTCTATGTGCTCACCGCCGCGGTGCTGGGGGGCGTTTGCGCCCTGCTGGGCCTGTTGGCCTCGGGGCTCACCAACCTGCCGTCGGGCCCCTGCGTGGTGATCGTGCAGCTGCTGGGGTTTCTGCTGGCGTTGGGCTGGAGCCGATGGAGCAGGGGGTTGGGGTTGCCTGAGCCGTGAGGGGGGCAGAGGTCAGCAAAGTGCTGCTCAGAGACTTTGCCAACCAGGTCTCACCCAGGATACCCACTGTGCCTCCTGAGGCTTGCAGGGATCGCTAGAGGCTCAAAAGATTGTTTGAACGGGGCCATTGCCGCCTACAGCAAGTAGAAAACGATCTGCTGCTTACTGATGCGCTCCTGGGCTGAAGCGCTTACCCTCTTGCTTTAGCCAGCTGCGAAGATCAGCCTCCAAATCACGAAAACTTAAGAGCTGGCGCAAAGCGGAGAAGTCTTTGATTTCTTGGGGAATTTGATGAACCACTTGCCCAGGATTAAACTCTTTCAACCGCCTTCCTCTCTTTTCACTTGCTTTCCGCAATAACTCATGAAGGATTTGTTTGGGATCTGGCAAATGCTCAAGCTTCTCAATTGGAGGCATCACTAGAGGAATGGTTCCATTGCGATTCATGGCTGCTGCTCGGAGGGCAGCCTCGGAGATCATCAACCAAGCCTCTGTCATGCGTATCGGGATAACAGGAATAAAGTTTGTCCCCAGGCCCGAGGAGGATTGGGAGCATCGCTGGACAGCACTTTGCACTTCTTTTAAGCGCATCTGACGAGAGTGATTTTCGGCATCTCTGTGGATAAACAACAAATCACAGGGGAAAAGATTCAAAGCACGCATCACTCGACCAGAGAGTGCGTTGGTTTTGACTGTGCCCAAATCGGCCCATTCACCTTGAATCGGTCCCTCAACTCCTAAGTCCTTTAGCAACCAATTCAATATTGGCTGCAAAACTCTATCTGAACTTCCATCACCTAGAAGTGTGTACCTCAGCGTCAACATGTCAAATTGCGCTTAATGGCAGGATCATTTGCTTGATATCCGCTCGATCAATCAGGCGCTTCTGGCTAATTTGTGGATCCTTTTCATCTGCATCTTCCAAGGGCACTTGCTCTAGATAACTCATGAGCCTCCCTATGGCAATGGGCGATATCTGACGATCATATGATTTGGCTCTCCATGTTTGTGATAACCACTTAAAGACTGTGGCATTAAAGCGGCGATGATTCACAACCTGTTG
>JBJTUM010000018.1:0-5655 GCA_046080725.1 Cyanobium sp.
TTCACCACGAACACAATTGCCCAAAAGCGGTTGTGGCAGCAAGGATTTCTCTGGATGCGCGGAGGTGGTTCACGGAAAGGGACAGAGCCGGCATGGTGGTTCACGGAAACCACCCAATAAGCGTTAGGCCCGCCAGAAGACTGCGCGTTGAGCAGAAGTTGACGAAAGCACTTCGTGTAGCTACAGTAAAGCGTGCAGTTCGATTTCGACCCAGGCAAGGACGCGACCAATCTGTGCAAGCACGGCCTCTCCTTGGCGGCCGCAGCTGAGCTCAGTTGGGAAGCAGCACTCGTCTGGCTTGATGATCGGGCTGACTATGGTGAGGTAAGGATGGTTGCCTTGGCTCCAATTGGAGACATACTCTATTTTGTAGCCTTTGTAGAACGCGAATCGACAAGGAGAATTATTAGCCTACGCAGAGCCAATCGCCGTGAGGTCAACCACTATGTCAAAGCCATTACAGAAGATCAGCCTAAGGATGCCGACGCTTGAAGAAGATCAGTCGATTACAGCGGCAGCGGAATCAGATCCTGACCCCCTTCCGCTTACAGACGAGCAGATGAGCAAAATGGTCCCCATGCGCGTGCTTCGCGGACGTCCAAAGTTGGCACATAAAAAGCAACTGGTTTCAATCCGATATAGTCCCGAGGTTATTGACTATTTCAAGGCGTCTGTAGCTGGCTGACAAGCTCGTATGGATTCTGTGCTAAAGGACTATGTCGAAGCTCACTCTACTGGCGATGCGAAGGGGCCCTAACATCAAGATTCAGAAGACGGGAGCGGAGGCAACCGGCAACTGAGCACTCCTTAGCGCCAGGATTAACACTAGTTCTTGCATTGATTCAGGGTAGACGGCAGCTTTTAGATTGGTACGATATCCGCAAAAAGCGCAAGGAGGATGATCTTGATATGGATCTAATGATGTGAGAGCAAGAACTTGAGGTGTCAAAGCTTGTAAGACAGAAGCAGTATGAAGCCGTTCAAGAACTCGATGCCGGTATCGGCGAAGATGATTGTGGCGGCGATCAGGTGATGGCAGATGCGGCAAGAATTTCCTAAGTTGGACACAGCAGCCCCATCAAGATGTCTTAACTCTTTTCCAGTCTGAAAAAGCTCGTGCTTGAGGCGGATGACGATCCGTCGGTGAACACCGGCGAGGCGGCGATCCAGCTGATGTGCGAGTGGCTGGCCGCCCATGAAGCCAAGCTTGGCGCCGAGGCCGTATCTGAGCCCACCGAATTCAACGGCACCATGATGCAGTGGTTCCATTGGTACAGCGAGGCCGATGGGCAACACTGGCGCAGGCTGAAAGCTGAAGCTCCTGCCCTCGCCAAGGCTGGGATCACAGGCCTTTGGCTGCCTCCCGCCACCAAAGGCGGCAGCCCTTGGGATGTGGGCTACGGCATCTACGACCTCTTTGATCTGGGCGAGTTTGATCAAAAGGGCTCGGTGGCCACCAAATATGGTACCAGGAGTGAATTTCTCGAGGCCGTTGCCGCCTGCAAGGCCGTTGGCATTCAGGTGTATGCCGATGCGGTGTTCAATCACAAGATGTGGGCCGACGGCAAGGAGGACTATCTGGCCACCCCCTACGACCCCGGCAATCGCAACAGAGCACTGGAGAGTGAACAGCCCATTCGCTCCTGGACGTCGTTTACGTTCGAGCCGCGCGGGGGGAAATACTCCTCCATGACGTGGAATTGGACGCACTTCGATGCCGTGGACAGCAATGAGCGACGTCCTGAATTCAGAGCGATCTGGAAAACCCAGGGCGCCAGCTTTGAAAGCAATGTCGACCTCGAGCAAGGCAACTACGACTACCTGATGGGATGTGATCTCAACATCAACCATCCTGAGGTGCAAGGTGAGCTCAAACACTGGGGCCGCTGGATGCTCGATGACGCTGGGGTGGATGGCTTCCGCCTCGATGCCATCAAGCACATCAGCAGCGATTTCTTTCTGGATTAGATCGACTCCCTTGATTCCCATGCCCAGCGCCGTGTGTTTGTGGTAGGCGAATACTGGAGCTACAACCTGCCTTCCCTCTCCTGGTATGCGGCCAACACCGGCGGCAGGATGCACCTCTTTGACGCGCCGCTCCATCAGAACTTCCACGTCGCCAGCCGCAGCGGCGGCACTTACGACATGGCTCGGCTGTTCGATGGCAGCCTCATGCAAACCATGCCCCTGCTGGCGGTGACGCTCGTAGAAAATCACGACACCCAACCCCTCCAGTCGCTGGAATCCGTGGTGGAGCCCTGGTTCAAACCCCTGGCCTATGCCGTGATCCTGCTCCGAGATCAGGGCTACCCCTGCATCTTCCATGCCGACTACTATGGCGCCCACTACAGGGGCCAGAAAGGCGGGCAAGAACCGGAATACGAGATCTGGCTGCCCAGCCATCGCTTCCTGATCGATCGCTTCCTTCTCGCCCGAACCCATTGCAGCTACGGGCCGCAATACGACTATCTCAATCACTTCAACACCATTGGCTGGACCCGCCTGGGCACCCCCGGCCATCCCCGGGCCATGGCCGTGCTGATGAGTGATGGCCCTGCCGGCAGCAAGTGGATGGAGGTGGGCAAAGCCAACACCGTGTTCCGCGATCTCACGGGACACATCCGCGAGCCGATCACCACCAATGGCGATGGCTGGGCGGAGTGGCGTTGTCCTGGCGGTTCCTTGTCGGTGTGGGTGGAAGAAGGGGCCCTGCCCGAGATGGGCCTTAGCCACCTCTGAACCCGCCATGAGCGCTGCACACCCCCAGCCCCCACCCCACACTGGTGCCGTCACAGGCGTGCTGGAGTTGCTGGCCTTTCTTCGGGATCCAGGCTTTGCCAGCCGGCGCTTTGCCGAGATGGGGGATGTGTTTGAAACCGTGCTGGCCGGCCAGCCCCAGGTGTTTGTGCGCGGGGCGGGTCCGGTGGCAGAGCTGATGGGGCAGGCGGCGGCCCTGGAGGGCTGGTGGCCCGCCAGCGTGAGCCAGTTGCTGGGCCCATACTCTCTGGCCAACCGCCATGGGGAGGCCCATCTGGCCCGGCGGCGGGCGGTAGGGCGTCTGTTCTCCGCCAAGGCTCTCAAGGGCTATGCCCCCGGCATCGCCCGCCTCTGCGATGGGGTGTGCACGGCCCTGCCCGCTGCTCCCCAGCCCGTGGCCCTAGCGGAATGGATGCGGCCCTTCGCCTTCCACGTGATCGCCGAAGAGGTGCTCGGCCTCACGGCCGAGGGCCGGCAGGGCCTCTATGAGGATTTCGAGGTGTGGACCCGGGGGCTCTTCAGCCTGCCCATCGCTTACCCCACCAGCCGCCTCGCCCAGGCCAAAGCAGCCCGGGGTCGGTTGATCCGCCGCATCCATGGTTTGCTTCCCTCCCTCACCGCCCTGGCGGGCGCCTGTGATGAGGCGGGTCTGCCCCTCAACGACGCAGACCTGGCGGATCAACTGCTGCTCCTTCTTTTTGCCGGCTACGAAACCACCGCCTCCTCCCTCACCTTGCTGGTGCTGCACCTGCTTCAGCATCCGCCCGCCCTCGCCTGGCTCCAGGAGGAGCTCGATGCCGTGCCCTGGCCCCCCACCGCCGCGGGTTTGGAGGAATTCGATCGCCTTCCCAGGCTCAACGCCGTGATGCAGGAGGTGCTGCGGCTGGTGCCGCCGGTGGGTGGGTTCTTCCGGCGGGCTATCGCCCCAGTGCGCCTTGGGCCCTACACCATCGCTTCAGGTCGGGTGATCCAGGTGGATATTGCCGGCACCCAGCGCGATGGGCAGGTGTTCACTGCCCCGGAAGCCTTTCAACCGGAGCGCCATCTGGGTGGCTCCTCGGCCGGGGCCGCCGCCATTCCCTTCGGCATCGCGCCGCGGGTGTGTCTGGGCAAGCCGCTGGCGGAGCTGGAGATGCGCCTCCTGCTCACCCGCCTGTTGCAAACCCTGTGCTTCTCCCTGGTGCCCGAGCAGGACCTCAGCCTTGAGCTGATCCCCACCCCCCGGCCCCGGAGTGGGCTGCTGGTGCAGGTGGCGCGCCGCTAGGGGGAGAGCTCCGCGCAACAGCCGGCAAACGCTTCCGCCGGATTGGGGGCCGCCGTGATCGGCCGGCCGATCACCAACCGACTGGCGCCCGCGGTGATGGCTTCGGCGGGCGTCATCACCCGGGCCTGGTCGCCGCTGGCGCTCCCCCCTGGGCGGATGCCGGGGGTAATCAGGGCGAAGGGTTCGGGGTGGGCCGCCCGCAGGGCGGCCGCCTCCAGCGGCGAGCAGACGCAACCGCCCACTCCGGCCGCTGCCGCCAGCCTCGCCAATCGCTCCACATACGTCTCCACTGGTTCGGTGATCGCCAGCTCCTTGGCGAATCGTGCCGCGTCCCAGCTGGTGAGCACGGTGACCGCCAATAGGGTGGGGGGAGTAAGCCTCACCTCTGTAGCCCCTTCTTCAGCAGCGGCCTGCGCCGCCCGCAGGGCCTCGCTGCCGGCGCAGGCATGCACGGTCATGAGCTCCACCCCCAGGCGGGCTGCACTGCGGCAGGCCCCCGCCATGGTGGCTGGGATATCGTGAAACTTGAGGTCGAGAAACACCCGCTTGCCCTGCTCCCGCAGCTGGTGCACCACCTGGGGACCGGCGCTGGTGAACAGCTCCAGGCCCACCTTCACCCAGCGCAGCTCAGGAATCGCCGCCGTGAAGGCCAGCGCCTGGGATGCCTCCATCCCATCGAGGGCCACGATGATCCGATCGGCGGGGGCAGAAGGCACGCGCAAGCTGGATGCAGAGCCTTCAGGCTAAGGACAGGCCGGCGTCGCCCTTCAGACCAGGGCCAGCAGCCGTTGCCGCATGTCGGCCAACACCGCTTCCGCTCCAGCCTCCCCCAGCTGCTGCTCAATGTGGAGACAGGACAGGCTCAACCGGCCTTGAAAGCCCAGGGCCCCGAGAACCACCAAAGGGTGTTCGGGCAGGGCAATCGGTTCGATGTTGGCCACGAAAAATAGCCGCTCCAGCCGGAGATCTCCATGGTGGGCGTCCACGGGCACCCGGCCCAGGTTGGTGATCAGCCCCCCCTGCCGCCAGCTCCGCTGCCAGAAGGTTCGGGGGGAGGGGTCATCGCGAAGGGCTTCTGAGATGGCGTGCAGGGCCTGTTGGGGAGCCCCTTCCCGAAGCTGTCCCTGGAGCATGCCATGAAGATGGACGGCCAGGTGCTCCAGGGGTTCGGCCGGATCCACGGCAACAGGGCTCTCCACGCAAACCCGCAACAGGCGCATCAGGTCCCAGGGCAGGGCCGGTTCGATCCGATGGCGCAGGTTCACCACCGTGCAGGCAGTGGTGTGGGGCGGCAGCATCCCAGCGGCCACCAGGGCCTGCAGGAAGGCCGCATGGAGGGTGGCATTCAGGCGCAGGCTCCTGCGGCGGGTCCAGGCGTGCACCCCCTGGGTGGATGGGGCGGACAGCTCGCTGAGGGCGTAGCTGGTGGTGAGCCCCCCGTCCTGCCGATCTTTCAGGGTGGTGATCTCCGTGGCGGTCTGCGGCGACCAGGGGAAGGCCCGCTCCAGATCGGGGGTGAGGGCGTCCCAGCCTGGCAAGGGCGGGGGATCTGATGCGCTCCCCTGGGCGGCGAGCAGCGCGAACAGCCGCTGCACCAGGGCCATCGAGGAGAGGCCATCGGCAATGGCGTGATG
>JBJTUM010000019.1:0-11722 GCA_046080725.1 Cyanobium sp.
CCTCAATCAGTTGGCCCAGGTCCCCAACGAACTGGTGGAGTTTTCCGTGAAAAGTGTCACCGAGGGCATTGATGCCATGGGGGATGTCACCATTCGGCTGCGCCGCTATGGGGTGCTCTACTCCGGTCATGCTGCCGACACCGACATCGTGGTGGCGGCAGCCCAGGCCTTCGTGAATGCCCTCAACCGACTGATGGCCGGGGAGCAGCGGGCTCCCCTTCACCCCCAAAAAACGCCCCTGCCCGTGGCAGAGCTGCCCCGGCTATGACTCCCCCTGGCTCCCAACGCGGATCCCTCAGCGCCACCCTGCAGATGGGGTTGTTGCTTTTGCTAGCCCTGCTCACCCTCCTACCCCTGCTCTGGCTGGTGAGCACATCATTGAAGGGCCCCAGCGAAGACATCTTCACCAGCCCCCCCGGGCTGATGCCAGCCCAGCCCAGCCTGGAGGCCTATGGCCGGTTGTTTCGTGATAATCCTATGGGTAACTACTTGCTCAACAGCGCGGTGGTGAGCGGATTGGCAGTGGTGGCCAACCTGCTCTTTTCTTCCCTGGCGGCCTATCCTCTGGCCCGACTTTCCTTTCCAGGCCGGGGAATCCTGCTGGCAGTGGTCGTGGCCACGGTGCTGATCCCCTTTCAAGTGGTGATGATCCCTCTTTATGTGTTGATGGTGAAGATTGGCTTGCGCAACTCCCTAATGGCCCTGGTGCTGCCCCAGGCCACCACAGCCTTTGGAATTTTTCTCTTGCGTCAGAGCTTTCTCGCCGTGCCGAAGGAGCTCGAGGAGGCTGCGCGGATGGATGGATGCAACCCGATTGGCGAATGGTGGAACGTGCTCATTCCTGCCGCTCGCCCGGATCTGATTACCTTGGGCATGCTGACATTCATTGGCACATGGAGCGACTTTCTATGGCCTCTAATTATTCTTGACGACCCCAAAAGCTACACTTTGCCACTTGGTTTACAACAACTAGCCTCAAGTTTTTCTCTGGATTGGAGGCTTGTTGCTGCAGGCTCGGTGATCTCCATTCTGCCAGTCATGGCTTTATTTATTCTTCTTCAGAAAACCATTCTTCCAACAGCAACGGCTGATGCCGTGAAGGGTTGATCATTTAGGGCCGGGGGGGAGGTCGAAGGGCAGCAGGATCATCGCTGGAAGAACCCAATGTTTCCAATTCCCTGTCCTTGAATGCAGACTCCAGAGCCTGAAGCCGCTTCAGGATCATGGCTTGTTGGGCAGAGAGGGCTGGAGAATCGTCCATCATTCGCGTTTGATCAAGAGCATCCATCCGCTCATACAGGCGGGCAATCCTGCGGTTCGTATCCTGCAATTGGCTCAATTGATTGAAAAACATCACCAAAAGGGCTGTTGTCAGGCCCATCTGCAGCCACTGCACCCAACGGAAGCGGTCGTATCCCATGGGCCTGAACGGTGGGTCGTGCGAGTCCTCAGGGAGGTAACTCTCGAGCGGATTACGCATGGCTTTTGACTGACTTATGCGTATCGTGGCGCACTTTGGCCGGCTTGATGGGATTGGTTTGGGAGACCTCGTGGACCGGCCTCCTGTACCTGGTGTCCCAGCAGGCTGGAGCAAGAGTTCAGAGCCTCATGCTTAAGGTGCCGATGGCCCCATGGAACCCTGGAATGGCCTCCTGGGTGGCGCTTGCCGCGGTCTTCGGGGCCTGGATTCGCTACTGCGCCACCGAGCTGGGCCCTGCCCACTGGCGCCAGCGCCACTGGAGCACCTGGGCCGTGAACATGGTGGCTTGCTTCCTCATGGGGCTGCTCGCCAGCCAGGAATCCCACCGCACAACGGGAAGTCTGGAGCTGATTTGGGCGGTTGGTTTTCTCGGCAGCTTGAGCACCTTCTCCACCCTGATGGCCAACCTGCTAACCACCTGGCAACAGCGCGCCAGGCGCCAGACCCTGGCCCTGGGAGTAGCCTCCCTGGTGGGAGGTCTTCTGGCCTGCATGCTCGGCCTGGCCCTGGGGAGGTTCCAAGCATGAGAGTTTTGGGCAGTGCCCTGCTGTGGGTGGCCCTGGGGGCCATTCCAGGAGCCCTGCTGCGCTGGATTCTGCCCAGCACCATGGTGGCCAACACCTTGGGCTGTTGGCTCTTCGGGGCCGCTGGTTTGCTGGATGCCCCCACTCGCCGTCGCCGATGGCTGGTGGGGGTTGGCTTTGCCAGCTCGCTCACCTCGTTCAGCACCTGGATCTTGGAGCTGGTGCGCCATCTGGAAAGGGGCCAATGGCTGGCCCTGCTGGTGCAGATCTTCCGCGATGGGGGCTTGGGACTGATCGCCCTTCAACTTGGGGCCACTCTCCATCGCTGCTCCATCAAGCGCTGAAGCCTCTGCCAGAGGGGAGGGGATAGGCAATGCGCCGATGGCGCATGCGGCGCCAAACCCGCACAAAGGCCCGGACGATCAGCTCCGGTTCGGCCCGGCTGATGCCGCTGGCCGCAAGCTGGCCATCTTCTTGCCTGGCTTCCACGATGCGTCGGACGGTCTGCGTGGCCTCGGCTTCGCTGGTGTCGGGGGGCAAGGCCCTAAGGGCCGCTTCACACCCGTCAGCCAGCATCAGGATGCCCGTCTCCCGGCAACGGGGAATAGGCCCGTGATAGCGGAAATCCTTTTCCGGAACGTTGGGTTGCCGTTGGCGGGCCTGATGAAGGAAATAGCCCATCTTCAGGGTGCCCTGATGTTCCGGGATGAAATCGGCCAGGGGTCTGGGAAGGTGATAGCGGCGAGCTAACTTCAGCCCCTCATCCACATGGGCCTGGAGGATTGCCGCACTGGCATAGGGATCATTCAGGGTGTCGTGGGGATTGAGGGCCCCATCTTGGTTTTCGATAAACCAATGGGGGCCGTGCAGTTTGCCAACATCGTGATAAAGAGCACCAGTGCGAATCAGATCCACATCCGCCTGAATGGCTCGGGCCCCTTCCTGGGCAAGCCCCAGGATCATCAGCGTGTGTTCAAACGTCCCTGGTGCTTCTGAGGAAAGGCGACGCAGAAGGGGCCTTTCCAGATCCGCCAGTTCCATCAGGCGGGCCCGGGTGAGCAAGCCGAAAAAGCTCTCCACCAACGGAGCCAGGAGCAAGCCAGCCATGAGCAGTCCGCCCACGATCAGAGCCTCATTGAACAGATCCTGGGTCCGTGGCAGGCGGCCTTCCCCTCCATCCCAAAACAGGAGGGCTGCTTGCAGGAGGAGCGCCTGAAGCAGCAGCGCAGCCGCTGGCAGGAGCAAGGCGAGCTGAAGCAATTGGGCCCGGTTGCGCTGCCGACCGGCAAACACGGCGGCAACGGTGGCCACAGCCACTGCCAGCAATTGGCGCCACTGAAACGAAGGGTCAAGGGGGAGGGGCCAGAGCAGGCTGGACACCGCCAACCACCCCAGGCCCGCAGCGGTTCCAAGTCCCTGGGCCAGAAGGAGGGTGGGGGGAACCAGCAAGGCCATCGGAGACACCTGGGTGCCCAGCCAGAGCTTGCAGATCTGAACCACCAGCAGCGTGCCCAAGGCGAGTAGGGCCTGGCGAGGCTCCAAACTCGCCCGCCAACGCCGCATCACCAGCACCATGACGCCGCAGGCCGCCATCGCCTCCCCGAAATGGCCAAGCCAGGCGAGGGGTTGGGGACGGCGATTGATGAGACCGAAATAATCCAGCACGTCAAACGACTGGGAGGTGATGGGCTCTCCCTGGCGAGCGATCAGATCGCCACGGCGAACGGTGATTGTGGGAAGTCCCCCCTGGTTGAGCAACTCCTCGATTCGTCGTTGATGGAGAAAGTGATCGCTGCGCAGATTGGTGCGTCCCTGCAGGCTGCGAACCACAAGTCGGCTGCCAAGGCTCTGGCCTGGCTGGGGTTGATCCTCCAGGTGCATTCGTGCGGCCAGCAGCAGCGGTCTGTCAGCCAGTGTTGCCACCACGCCCTGGCTCAGCATCCGCAGCTGGGCTTTCTGCACCGCCTGCTGCCAGCTCAATAGCTCCTGGGGGGTCAGCTGGAGCAGCCAGGTGCGTTCAGCGGCAGAAATATTGAGCGGGTCGAGCCGGGGCTGGGCACTGGACACCTGAAGCTGGAGCTCCTTCAGGAGCCCATCCAACCCATCCTGGAGTTGCCGACTCACCCTCTCATCCACCACCTGCACCTCGGAGCGGGCTCCGATCAGATTGCGTCGCTGTTCCAGGGCCACACTGTCGATCACCCGAGCTTCCCGGGGAGCACGCACGGAAAAAGGGGAGGGAACGCCAGGCATCAAGCTGGGTTGCACCAACCAGGGCCAGCTTGATACCAGGGCTACGAGCAGGCTCGCAAGGAGCACACTGGCGACCCCAAGGGGGCTCCAGGGCGCGATGGCCTGCCGGGGCCGCTCCAACCGCAATAGCCACCTCCAGAGCCTGCGGCCGAGCCTTGGGAAGGGGGGCAAAACCAGCGCCATTCACGGCTGCGCGAAGTCACAACTTAGCCACGGCTTGCTTGCTGTGATGCGGCGGGATTGCATGCTGGAGACGTGATGTTCCCAGGCCCATCCATGGCAGCTGTTCTTGACGGACGTCGCCTGGCTTCAGACATCGAGCTGAGGCTGAGCTCGGCCATCGCCGAGGGCCTCAGCACGATTGGCCGTCCCCCAGGACTGGCCGTGTTGCGCGTGGGAGATGATCCGGCCAGCGGCGTTTATGTCGCCAATAAGGAGAAAGCCTGTGATCGGATCGGGATTCGTAATCGAGGAGCCCACCTGAGTGCCACAACGCCACCCGAGGAGGTGCGGGCCTCCATCGAGCGGCTGAATGCGGATCCGGAGGTGGATGGCATTCTCCTGCAACTTCCCCTTCCCCCTGGCCTGGAGGAGGGGCCCCTGCTGGCTGCCATCGATCCGCAGAAGGATGCCGATGGGTTGCACACCCTCAATCTGGGCCGGCTGGTGAAGGGGGAGCCTGGACCCCGCAGTTGCACCCCGGCCGGCGTCATGGCCCTGTTGCACCAAGCCAACATCGGGCTGGAGGGACGCAGAGCTGTGGTGGTGGGGCGCAGCATCCTGGTGGGAAAACCGATGGCCCTCATGCTCCAGGCCGCCAATGCCACGGTGAGTGTGGCCCACTCCCACACCCGCGACCTGGCGACGCTCACCAGGCAGGCCGAGGTGTTGGTAGTGGCCGCAGGCCGACCTCGGATGATCCGGGCTGACCATGTCAGTCCAGGAACCGTTGTGGTTGATGTGGGCATCCACCGCATACCACCCGATCCGAAGGATGGCCCAGACGCCAAAGGCAAGCTCTGCGGGGATGTGTGTTGGGAGGAGGTTGAGCCCATTGCCCGGGCCATCACCCCGGTGCCCGGGGGTGTGGGTCCGATGACCGTCGCCATGCTTTTGGTCAACACCGTGGTGGCCTGGAGACGCCGTCATGGCCTCCTCAATGGCCTTGACGATCTGGTGACGTAGCCATGGCCCAACCTCATGGATGAGAGAATCCGCCTGCCGACTTCCCCATCCGCCATGACTGCGGCGGTCCACACGTCCTTTGATTTCGGCGCCTACATCAAGGCGGCCAGAGAGCGGGTTGAGGTCGCCCTCGACACCTCCCTCGGGCCCGAAGAGCCCGAAAGCCTTCGCGAGGCCATGCGCTACTCCCTTCTTGCTGGAGGGAAACGGCTGCGGCCCATCCTTTGCCTGGCGGCTTGCGAGCTGGCCGGATCCCCCGCCGATCTGGCGATCCCCACGGCGGTAGCGCTGGAGATGGTGCACACCATGTCGTTGATTCACGACGACCTGCCCGCCATGGACAACGATGACCTGCGGCGTGGGCGCCCCACCAGTCACAAAAAGTATGGGGAAGCCATGGCCATCTTGGCTGGGGATGCCCTGCTCACCAGAGCCTTTGAAATGGTGGCCCTGCGCAGCCCCGGGGTGGAGCCCCAGCGCTTGCTCGCCGTGGTGGGCGAACTCTCCAGGGCGGCTGGGGCCCCGGGGCTGGTGGGCGGCCAGGTGGTGGATCTGGATTCCGAGGGCAAGGATGTGGAACTTCCCATCCTCGAATACATCCATCTTCACAAGACGGGAGCCCTGTTGAAGGCCTGCGTGGTCTGCGGGGCGCTGGTGGGTGGTGCAGACGAGGCCCTGATCTCGGCCCTGGGGGTTTACGCCCGAGGCATTGGCCTGGCCTTCCAGATCATTGACGACATCCTGGACCTAACGGCCAGCAGCGAAGTGCTGGGGAAAACGGCTGGTAAGGATCTGGCCGCCGATAAAACCACCTACCCCAAGCTGTTAGGACTAGAAGAGTCTCGAAAGCGGGCCGATGGGCTTGTGATCGAGGCCAAGGGAATTTTGGCGCCCTGGGGCACCAGGGCCCAGCCCCTGCTCGCCCTCGCCGACTACATCACCAGCCGCGATCGATGAACCATCCACTGATTGACATCTTTGACAATGCTGTTCTGGCATGGGGTCTGGCTGCCTGCGGCGTGGCGCAGCTGTCCAAGCTGGGGATTGAATGGTTCGTGCATCGCCGCTGGCGCCCATCGGTGTTGCTGGAAACGGGCGGCATGCCCTCCAGCCATTCAGCCCTGATGACAGGCACGAGTGCGGGGATCGGCTGGCTCCATGGGTTCGGGGATCCGCTTTTCGCCCTGGCGGCTGCCATCACCTTCATCATTTTGTACGACGCCAGTGGGGTGCGTCGGGCCGCAGGGTTGACGGCAGCTCGGGTCAATGGGCTGCCGGATGGCCTCTGGGAGGCCCATCCGGCCAAGGGGGAGGAGGATCAGGAAGCGGTGTTCAATCCCTTGAAGGAAAACCTGGGTCACACCCGCTGGGAAGTGTTGGCAGGGAGTTTGATTGGCCCCGCCGTTGCCCTGCCCGGCCTGGTCTGGGCCGGATCCCCCCTGCACGTGGCCCGCAGCCTCTTCCCCCAGATCGGGTGAATTCCCCCCTTCCGCCGGGGCTCCCTGAAACGGGCCTGACTGGGGATCAGCAGGCGGCTGCCGAAGCGTTTGTAACCTGGTTGGCGGGGCCAGCGGACGGTACGCCCTTTCTCCTGAGGGGCTACGCGGGCACGGGCAAGACCTTTCTTTCCATGCAGCTTCTTGCCCACGCCGAAGCCTCAGGGCTGTGCTGGACCGTTGTGGCCCCCACCCACAAAGCCGTGGGGGTGCTGCGTCACCACCTCGAGCTGATCGGCCTGCAACCCACCTGGTTTCCCTCCACGATTCACCGCCTGCTGCGCCTGAAGCTTCGGCGTGAGGGGGATCGGGAACGCTGTGAGGAAACCTCCCAAACCGCCACTGCCCTCGAACATCTGCACCTGGTGTTGGTGGATGAGGCCTCGATGGTGGATGGCCAATTGCTGGAGATCACGCTTCGCTGCGCCCAACCCTTCCGATGCCGGTTGGTGTTCATCGGCGATCCCGCCCAGCTTCCGCCGGTGGGGGAGCGGGAAAGCCCGGTGTTTTCCCTCGCGCGGGTGTGCCAGGCCTCCCTGACCCATGTGGTGCGCCATCAGGGGCCCGTGCTGCGCCTGGCCACGGGCCTCCGCCTTGGGGCCCTGCCCTGCACGCGCCCCCCCCTGCTGCCGCCCCACCGCACGGCCCAGGGGCTGGTGGCCCTCCTGGATCCGCAGGAATGGCTCCTGGCGGCCCAGATGGCGCTCCGTCGCAGCAAGGAAACCGACCATCCCGATCTGGCCAGGATTCTTTGCTATACCAACCGGCGCCTGGAGCAGCTCGTGCCCTTTGCCAGGCGGGCCCTCCATGGGGCGATGGCCGACAGCACCCCCGTTCTGCCCGGAGAGGTGCTGATCACCCGCACCGCGGTGATGGCCCCAGCCTGCATGGAGGATGCCGTGGCGCCGGAAGATCCGGAGATGTGCCTGAGCTCCAATCGGGAGGTGGTGGTGCGGGAGGTGATGCCAGGCCAGTTTCTCCTTGCGGAGTGGGGCCTCAGCAGCTCCGATCTGGCGGGAGACGGCATGATCGATACCCTGATGGTGCGCGTTGACGCGGGCGATGGGCAACTCACCCTGCGCCTCCTGCCCCCCATCGGTAGCCCCTCCCGTGGGGTGCTGGATCTGGCGCTTCAGCGACTGCGCACCCTGGCCCGGAGCGCGGAGAAACAGGAGGCCCGCAGGCACTGGCGTCAGTTTTTCCTCCTGCGCGATGCGTTCGCTTCTCTCGGTCCTGCAGCTGTGCTTACTGTCCACCGCAGTCAGGGCAGCACATTCGGGGAGGTGTTCGTGGCTGATGATGTGTTTTGGCCTAAAGATGAGCAACTGCGCCGCCAGTTGGTGTACGTGGCCGTCAGCCGTGCCAGTCAGGGGGTGGCGATGGAGGCTCGGCCTGCTCCGTTGGCTGAGCAGGACCGCTGGCGGAGATGGCTTACGGAGGACGAAAACAAAGACGAGAGCATGCCGGAGACGGGAACTTCTTGACTTCAGCCGAGGATGGAGGCCGTTGACGCCCCAGTGCTCTGCAGGCCCTCCAGACCCTGCCATCCCACCACCACGGCCAGCACCAGGCAGATGGCTCCCACCAAAGGCTGGCCAAAGCGATCGAGCAGCCCCTTCAGCTGCGCCAGAGCCGGTTCCAGCCGTTCCTGCCCCACCACCACGCAGGCCAAAAGGGGCACCAGCAACAACAAGCTGGTGAGGGCTCCGTAGGCAAGGCTCCAAACCACGTCCTGAAGCCCATGCCAACCTGGTTGGAACAGGGCACCAGCCGCATTGGCATAGAGGAAGAGATCATCTGGCGCCGCCACCTGAAGGGCTGCGCTGATCAGCAACAGCAGCGGGAGGGGCATCTGGAGCAGCCGATCCAGCTGGTGAGTCCATTCCGGAGTTCCATCGCCCCCCGGGCGCGGGCGAAGGGTTTGCACGCCAAGGGCCAGAAACGCTCCAGCCGCCAGCAGATCCAGGCCCGTGCGATGGCTGGTGCCTTTCTCCATGGTGAGTACCAAACCGTGCCCGACCCCCAGCAGCAGGCCAATCACGAGCGCAGACATCAGCACCCAGGAGAGAACAAGAAAGCTCCCCTTGCGCAAGGGATGGGGGCCCAGAAGAAGGAGCAGTAACAGGGCCAGATGGAGGGGGCTAAAGCCAATCGCCAAGGAATAGCCCAGCAATTCCGGCCAGGAGGAGTTCACGATCGCCACCTCAGGTCAGCGCCGAATTTCAAACCAATCCCCTCCGATTGGAGCAATGCGCCTGGTATTCACACTGGTGACGCGGGCGGTGAGGGGGCCGTGCTCACACCACATCAACAAGGCCGTGAGGTTGAAGGGCTTCCCTTCGGCCTCCAGCTCCACCGTTCCATCGGGAAGATTGCGCACCCAGCCGCTCAGCCCCAGATCCTGGGCTGAGCGGCAGCAGGCCTCCCGATACCCCACGCCCTGCACCTTGCCGCGAACGGTTAGCCGCCAACGTTCCGGGTGGGTTGGAGGAGAGGGCTCCTGGGGCTGGATAAAGCGCCGTGCATCGGCTGCTTCCCGGATTCCGCGATGGCGGCGCCCAAGCGCAGGGGGATCGTCGGGAAACCAGCCCAGTGGAGATGGAGCCAGCTGGCGTGCAGGGTCGGTGTGGTCCATCCCTCCAGGCTCCTTTCGATACCCCACCCATCAAGTTGCCACATCGGTGCTCCGGTTGGGAGGGTCAGTTGCCAACGGTGAAACTCATGGCCCCCATAGGTTTCCCCCTGGCGAACCAGCAGCCCATCCTTATGAGCCCTGGCTTGCCGATAGCCCAGGCTGAGGGCGCCTGGCCGCGCCTCAAAGGGGAGCAGGCCCGCCATCGGCCAGGAGGTGCCCTGGGGATCCACCAATGATTGGCCCAGGAGGAGCATCCCCCCGCATTCCGCCACGATGGGCACCCCTTGCCGCGCTGCGTCCGCCAGGGAGGCTCGGCTGCGGCTGGCCTCGCCCAGGGTGGCGGCATGGAGCTCCGGATAGCCGCCGGGCACCAACACAGCACCGCAGTCCTCTGGCAGGGGCTCATCCGCCAGGGGGCTCCAGGGCTGAACCTCCAAGCCCAGGGCTGTAAGCAACTCAGAGGTTTCCGGATAGGTGAAGTGGAAGGCCCCATCCCGGGCCAGCATCACTGGAGGGCAACCTGTGCAGTTGGGCAGCTCCGGCGAAGCCCCTTTTAGTGCATTCAGGATGGGATCTTCTTGCCCCCAACCCAAGGCAGGCTCTGAGGAGAGAAGGGGCCAGAACCGATCGAGGTTGAGATGGGTTTCCGCCAGGTGTACCCATGCCTCCATCCGGCTTTGCAAATCGGGCAATTCGTGGGGGGGGAACAAGCCCAGATGGCGGGAGGGGAGATCCAACGCCGGATGGGGGGGGAGCACCCCTAGCAGGGGAACGTCGATCGACTCCAACACCTCCGCCAGCAGGGCCCGATGGCGTTCGCTCCCCACCCGATTGAGCACGACCCCCGCCAGATTCACCCGTGGCGGACCGTGGTCGCGAAACCCGCTCACCAGGGCCGCCAGAGAGGCACTCTGGCGGGAGGCCTCCACCACCAGCACCACTGGCAGGCCCAACAAATGGGCCACCTCGGCCGAACTCCCCTCCCCCGTGGGACCGCGCCCATCAAACAGACCCATCACCCCCTCCACGAGCACGGCGTCAGCCTGGCTGCCATGCCAATGGAAGGATTGCCGCACCCAGGGGTTGCCACAAAGCAAGGGATCGAGATTGCGGCAAGGCCTTGCGGCCACCTGTCCCAGCAACTGGGGATCGAGATAGTCGGGTCCCACCTTGAAGGGCTGGAGGGTGGAGCCTCGGTGGCGCACCCAGGCCGCCAGGGCCAGGCTCAACAGGGTTTTGCCGCTGCCACTACAGGGGGCCGCAATCAGACAACTCAAAACTTCGCAAATCCCTTCGCCCCTAAGGCCGCTGGCAGCAATTCAGCCGCCAGGGGGGCGGCTGCCGCCAGCAGGGGGGCGGTGGAATCGTGACCTCCTCCCAACAGCCGGGCCATCTCCTTTTCTTCACTCTCCTCGGGAGTGGGCACCACCTCTTCCGCCAGCTCCATCGCCGCCATGCCCCCAGCCTCGAGGCGCATGCAGCCGCCGCTCTCGGAACAGAGGATCACACACAAGGGGGACCGTTGTTCCGGCTGGCAAATCAGGCGCAGGCCCACGATGGCCCCGGGATGGGCTTTGGGTACCCCCACGGGAACGGGCATCAGGCGGAAACGAACCAATTCCCCATCCGTGCGCTGAAACTCGGCAGCGATGCCGATGGGGGAACCATCCACATCCACCGTGTAGGACGTTTCCAGATGCCAGCCGAGGCGATCGGCCATCCAGGCCGCCAGCAGCAGACCCTTCACGGGGTGATCCCCTTCCACATCGATATCCAGCTGCACCACGTGCTGAAGGGCGTCCCGCCTGGAGGGTGAATCAAACACCATCGAAAGGGATTCCCGCCAGACCCGCAGGCGCAACCAGTTGAAATCGTTCACGGCCTGGCCGGAGCGGATCCGATTCACCAGCACTTCCAGGCAGCGGGCAGGTTGGCCCCGGGAGGTGTCGATCACAAGCCGGCGGGGGGGAGGGGCAAGGGCCTCCAGCAACTCGGAGGGTTCATCCAGGCTGCTGTTCCACCACACCCAGCAGGGCAGGGTGTCATCGACCAGGGTCTGGAACAGATCGAGGCTCTGCTGCAGCGCCCCCATGCCGCCGCGCAGCACCACCACGTCGCCACAGGCGGCTCCGGCGCCCCCCTCCTCCGG
>JBJTUM010000020.1:0-16095 GCA_046080725.1 Cyanobium sp.
GAGATCGGCTCCGGCTTTGGCGGCACCCTGCTCAAGGGCAGCGAACACAACGATGCGTTCCTGCCATCCGAAGGTGGCCGTCTCCGCACTGCAACCAACAACTCCGGCGGAATCCAGGGTGGCATCAGCAACGGGGAAAACATCCTCATCCGCGTGGCGTTCAAGCCAACAGCCACCATCCGCAAACCCCAGCAGACCATCAATGCCCAGGGCGAGGCAACCCTCCTAGAGGCGAAGGGTCGCCATGATCCCTGCGTTCTCCCTAGGGCCGTTCCCATGGTGGAGGCCATGGTGGCCCTCGTGTTGGCCGACCATCTTCTGCGTCAGCAAGGTCAGTGCAGCCTGTGGTGAACCCAAGGATCTGCGGCGCGCTTACCGCAAAAGAGGCTCCATGCCATTGCCGCCCACGGTGACAGTGGAAGGGGCAAGCACGACTGGAGCAACAGCCGCTGGAGCGGCCGTGGTGCTGAGGCGGCTGGCGGCCTTAGCCATGCGACGGGCAACCGAGGAGCGGGTGGGTTTGGCCGAGGTTGTAGCGGCCTTCCGGGTGCTCGATTTGGTAGCGGGCTTGGATGGAGCAGTGGTCGCTGCGGTGCGACTGCGACCCACTGTCGCGCTGCGGGTGGAGAGGGCCGCTTTCGCCTTTGTGGCAGGTTTCGCTTTTGCGGGGGCCTTGGCGACGGGCTTGGCTTTCGATGGCTTGGCCTTAGCGGCAGATCGGGTGGAACGAGCCCTGGCAGGAGCCACGGGCTGATCCAACGGCTCAGCGGCTGACGCGGTGATCGTCGCAGCGGCGGGGCGACGTCGCGTCCGAGCGGGCGAGATGGCTTTGGCCTTTGCCGCAGGGCGGGCTTTACGAGCAGATGCGGTGGCGGTCGCCTTGGGAGAGCGGGTGCGGTGGCTCAACACCAAGGTCCACTCCTCGTCAGTGAGGTTGGATGGCTTGGAGCCATGGGCCTGAGCGACCTTCGCTGCCTTCTCGATATCCGCGATCAGATTTTTCCAGGACGTGGCGAAGCGCTTGTCGGATTGGGATTTGGCCCCACTCTCGAGAAGAGTAGCCACCACTCCCTCAGCGGTAACTTTCTTGCGCCGGCGGTTGAAGATCTCCTTCTGCAGTTGAGCAATCAAGGCGTCAGCCTTATCGCTGATCGTGATGGTGAGTTGTGACATGGAGAATGATCATCTCTTATATCAGTAGCACTGGGAGAGCTATTGCCGCAAGGGAAATTCAGCGAGCAATGTGCGCAATGGCTCCAGATTGATTGATGGATGCTTGCTGAGCAGGGATCCATCGGCGAGCCAGCGGGACCCCACGGCAACCGCATCCACGCCTGATTCCAGCCAATGGCTGACCTCGGACAGAGCAATGCCACCGGCTGCAATGCAGAATGGAAGTGCACCTCCCAGAGGATCGCGCAGGCTCCTCCAGTAACCGGATCCAAGAGTGGAGGCTGGGAAAAGCTTCACGAGACCCGGTCCGCAATCACAGGCAGAACGCACCTCCGTCGGGGTCATCACTCCGGGCACGAGAAGAAATCTCGCTGAAGCTGCTTCCTTCTGTAGGGACTGATCCAGGATCGGCGACACCCCGTACGAAAAGCCCGCATCCAGCACGGCATGCAGGGCCTCGCGGCTCACCATCGATGCAGCCCCAAGACACATCCTGGGCAACAAATGGATCAGCTCTCGGCACTGCCTGCTCCAATCGGCACCAGGGAGGCAGGCAATCTCTGCATGAACAAGACCCAACGCCTGCAATTCCTCCAGGAGAGGAGCAAGTTGCAGAGGAACCTCAGGCCTGAAGACCAAAAGTAGGGGCTGACGCCTCAGGGAGGCGATTAGCCCTGCGCCATCAGAGATAGGAAGCCACTTGGACGTCACGAGAGATCAGCAGCTCCTGTAGCTCTTCCGCATCCACGGTCTCCCGCTCAACCAACATGTCGGCCAACTCATCGAGCACGGGGCGATTGGTGATGAGGACATCCTTGGCCCGCCTGTAAGCCTCATCAACCAGGAGAGAAACCTCCTCATCGATAGCAGCGGCCGTATCCTCCGAGAAATCCCTCTCAGCGGCGATGTCGCGGCCAAGGAACATGCCCCCCTGGGAGCGGCCAAGGGCCACGGGGCCGAGGCGATCGCTCATCCCAAAGCGTGTGATCATCTGGCGAGCGACTCGAGCAACCTGCTGCAGATCGTTGGAGGCACCAGTGGTGACCTCGTCGTCTCCGTAGACGATCTCCTCAGCCACCCGCCCACCGAGGGCGACGGCCATCTGGTTTTGGAGGTAGGCCCGTGAATAGAGGCCGGATTCCATCCTTTCCTCACTAGGGGTGAAGAAGGTCAGGCCACCAGCCTGGCCTCGGGGAATGATGGAAATCTTCTGAACCGGGTCGTAGTCAGGCATGAGGGCGCCTACTAGGGCGTGACCGGCCTCGTGATAAGCGACCAATCGCTTGCGCTTCTCGCTCATCACCCGATCTTTTTTCTCAGGGCCCGCCATGACCCGTTCGATGGCGTCGTTCACTTCATCCATCGAGATCTCGCTCAATTCGCGACGGGCCGCAAGAATGGCAGCCTCGTTGAGGAGATTGGCCAGGTCGGCCCCGGTAAAGCCCGGAGTGCGCCTGGCAACCTTGTCGAGATCCACATCCTTGGCAAGAGTTTTGCCCCGGGCATGAACCCCCAGGATCTGCAAACGGCCGGCGTAATCTGGACGATCGACCACCACCTGCCTGTCGAAACGGCCTGGACGCATCAGGGCAGCATCGAGAACATCCGGACGGTTGGTGGCCGCAACGATGATGATGCCGGTATTGCCCTCAAAGCCATCCATCTCCGTGAGCAGCTGGTTGAGGGTCTGCTCTCGCTCATCATTCCCTCCTCCCAGCCCAGCACCACGCTGACGGCCCACGGCATCGATCTCATCGATGAAGACGATGCAGGGAGCATTTTTCTTGGCCTGCTCAAAGAGATCGCGCACGCGGCTGGCGCCCACACCCACAAACATCTCCACGAACTCCGAACCGGAGATGGAGAAAAAAGGCACGCCGGCCTCACCCGCCACGGCCTTAGCAAGGAGGGTTTTACCCGTACCAGGAGGGCCGACAAGCAGTACACCCTTGGGGATCTTCGCCCCAACGGCCGTAAACCGGTCGGGGTTCTTCAGAAAATCCACCACCTCGGTGAGCTCGAGCTTGGCTCCCTCGATCCCCGCCACGTCCCCAAAGGTGACCTGGGTTTGCGGTTCCATCTGCACCCTGGCTTTGCTCTTACCAAAGTTCATGGCAGGGTTTCCGCCGCCGGATTGGGCCCGACGAAGGAGGAAAAACAAGCCGCCTAAGAGCAGCAGAGGGAAGAGCAAGCTGCCCACTGCCTGTTGCCATGGCGGCGGCTCCGTACTGGGCTGAACCGCGATGTCGACGTTGTGGTCCGTCAGGAGTTTGAGCAGATCCTTGTCCGGAGCCAAGTTCACTACGGCCCGCTGACCATCGTTCTGCACCACCTGGGCGGTGCCCCGGTCTGGGGAGATCAAGACACGTGAGACCTCGTTGTCCTGAACAGCTTCCACAAAATCGCTGTAGCGCAGCGTGCGTGGCGCCCGGGCAGGGTCCGGCCGATCGAGGAAGGCCGTGCCGAGGGCGATGAAGACGATCACCAAAAGGGCATACAGCCCAGCATTCCGCCACCGTTTCTTCAAGGGATCGCCTCCGGACGAATGAATATGGAGTTAAGGAATGTTAACCGCGGATGGTCAGGTGGCTGCGCGGAGCACCTCCACCACGCTTCGGAAGGCAAACCACTCCGGGATATCCTCCCCACCGCGGAGCATCCGGCGAAACTGGGTGCCGCTCAGCTTCTTCACGTGCAGCCCCCTGGCCTGGGCGTGCTCGGCGGTGACATAGCCCTCCTCCTCGGTGTAAACGAGATTGAGTGAGGGCACGGTTTCCATGCCCAGTTCAGGGGCCTGATCACGGGCGAAATCCTGAGCTTGGTAAGGCCCGTAAAAATCCTCACCGCTCAAGGAGGATTTGCAGCCCGCCATGTCGCGACCAATGATGAAGTGGGTGCAGCCATAGTTCTTGCGGATGATCATGTGCTGCAGGGCTTCCCGGGGACCCGCCATGTGCATTGAATAGGGCAGGTAGGCCCAGCGGATGCGGGGGTTGGCCACCTCTTACGCCAACCGCTCGTAGGTGAGGAAGCGCACCTCACCGTCGATGTCGTCCTCTTGGGTCGGGCCACAGGTGGGGTGCACCAGCACCACCCCCCCAGCGCTCACATTGGGGGCCTGGAGCGCACGGGTGAAGAGTTCGTAGTGGGCCCGATGGATGGGGTTGCGGCACTGGAAGGCCACCACATCTTCTCCATGGGGGAGGGTGCTCCGCACCTCGGCTGGGGTGCGGCAAGGGAACACCCGCCTGGGGAGCTCCAAACCCTGCAAACTGCCGCCGAGATAGAACCGCCCACGCTCACAGGCGATCATCCGCACAGCGGGATGTTCCAGGGAGGTGGTGCCGTAGCAGCCCTGGGCTTCCTTCACCTTGTCGGGCTCCCAGCGGCTCTCCACGACGAAGATGGCCAGCTCCTGGCTCCGATAGGTGAGCAGCAGACGGTCACCGATGGCCACAGAGGGATCGTCGGTGTCCAGCACAATCGGCAAACCAAACAGGAGGCCACTAGTGGTGCGGTAGCCGCTCACCACAGCGTCGTAATCCTCCTGATGCATGAACCCCCGCAGGGGAGAAAATCCCCCTACCACCAGCAGCTCAACGTCGCATGCGTTCCGGTCGCTGCACTCCATGTACCGATTCACCGAGGCTCTGGCAACGTCCTGATCCTCAGGGCCCAGCATCAGATTCACCAGGGAGCCGCCATGGGGCGGGATGAGGGCGGTGCGGTTGGAGGCAACGGACATCGAACCCTTGAGCAAGAGTGGGATTCTCCCAGATGGCCTCTCAGCGGCTTCGTGGCATAAAAAAAAGGGGTCTGATGACCCCAGAATGAAAAGAAGGAGGAGACCAGAGAGTGAACGACCTTCAGGACTTTTCCAGACGACCGTAGATCTCCCCGGTAATCTTCACATCGACGGCAGCCTTAGTGCCCATATCTGTGTCGGAAGGTTGGATGGCCGTGAACACACCTGCAAATTCACCGGTATCGGCATCCACCTTGGTGATGGAAAAATTCATTGTGCCAGTGCCATCCACATAGCGCTTAATGGTTTCACTGCTGAATTCATCACCGGCAGGCACCAGACCCACCGCGCTGCTGTAACCGGTCGTCAGACCCCGACCCTTGGGGTCAAGGAAATTGCTGGTGCGGTAGCTGGGCGCCCGATAGGGACCCGTCAGATCCGTGTTGGTGGAGAGGGTGTCACCCGTGCCAGTGGCTACTAGCTCTTTGCTGGAGAAGGTGAATGGCACCTCCTCGCCCCCAGGAAGCAAAACGGTGATCGGCTGGAAATCGATCCCCCCGAGCTCGGTAAAGGTCATGGTGTTGCCATCCAGCTTCAGGTCGCCAAATACCTGATCCAGGCTGGAGGTGTAGCGGGTGAGGATTTTGCCAGCCACAAATTGGGCTTCCTGCCGCTTGTTTGTGGGTTCACCCTTAACAAAAACCTCAGAGGGATGGAGGCAGATCTCCTTCAATCGATAGACCGCTGAAGGGTCGAGGGGAATGGTGCCTCGAGCCGAATCAGGAAGGGTGGGGCAATCATTGGCCCGACCAGTGTTAACGATCTGGTCGTAGGTGAGACTGCTCCGATCAACAGCCCTGGCCCCGCCGCTGCAGGCGGTCACCAAGGTGAGGCAGAACGCCAGCACAACGGCCAGCAGGGGACGAAAACGCATGGAGAGTGGCCGCAGGAACGGTTCGGAACTGGGCTTCTGGCGGATCCTACCGGTCTTCAGCCCCCCAACCCTGGTAGATTGATGATCTGTCTCAACAACCTGTAGGAGCATTCCAGCTCTTGCGATTTCAGTACAGGATGACTGCTAGGCCCGATTTCATACCACCAGCGCCTTCAGGTTCTTCAGGCCCCCTGTCAGGTGATCCGACTTCAGAAATGTCCGCTCTGGATTCGCAGATCCAGCCACTGCTCGCGCAGATCACTGCGATCGCCGCTGATCACAGCAATGAACCCCAGTTGCTTCTGGCCCTTCTCCGCCACCTTGAGCATCTTCATCGCTCCATTCAGGACGGTCCCTTCCGATCCAGTCTGCCTTCTGAGAGAAGTTCCCTGTTCCAGCTCCTTCAGGACATGGAGTTGAGCGGAGGCTGGCCCTACATCCCCCGACTTCAGCTGCGCACGTTTCTCGATCTCCTTCATAAAGAAGAGCCAGCGACCCAGCAGCCCCATGAGAATCCAGACCTAGCAGAGGCGGCTTAAACAACCCCTCAATCAATCCTCATCAAACGGTTCCTGATCCACCAGGTGGACGTAAGGCAGAGCAAGTTCTGGACGGTGGATGGCCAGGGCCCGCAGCAGATGCCAATCCTGCAAGCTGGCGAAGGGACTGGGATAGTCGTCCTCCTCCAGTCGATGTGCCAGCTCGGCGATGGCTGCCTCATCAAATGCCTCAAGCCTCTCCTGGGAGATGGGATGGGGGGACGCGGTGATGGGGTGATGGGTCACAGGAGGGATAATTGGGGGGTAAGGGGAATTAGCTCAGCTGGTAGAGCGCTGCGATCGCACCGCAGAGGTCAGGGGTTCGAGTCCCCTATTCTCCATCCAATCCACCCCCTACCTGTGGACGGGAGCGTCATATGGTGGAAAATCACCTCCTTGGGCAGGTGATGGGGTAAATAGGGAGGCTGTAGCCCGACACAGACGATGTCGCAGTCCAAACGCGAGCAGGTGGTCAGCCACCTCCGCTACATCCGCCAGGAGCTTCGGGAGATGCACCAAGGTGTGATCGAAGACGGGCTACTCCCTGAAGCCGGTGAGCTCAGAGGGGTGATGGCCCAGATGGAAGCCCTGATGGAGCTGCTGGAAGGGAAAACGCCCCGAAAAAAAGAGGGAGAACCCTGACCTGGCCACCACCATGGTGCACGTCAGGACGGTCCCCATGGCGGCTGCGTCAGCTTGCCTGGCCTTGTCGTGACTGGTTTCCTGATGTCTTCCCCATCACCGCCCGGGCATCGGCCTCGGGCTTTTTTATTGGCATCCCCTATGGGTGGGGTGAAAAAGCTGCCATACCCCCAGAAGTGGTGTAGATATGGTGGAGCAGGGTTCCGGGTCGGGTGATGGGGATCACCGCCGGCCCCCAGAGTTCACTGAAAAGTCGAACTCTGGGAAAACCGGTCAAAGGCAGCCCTGCCCCTCTTTTCAACCGGTCAGCCCACCGTAAGGTTCAACCCTTCCATCAGCGCTTGAGAAGCATTGCGCTATCAGCAAACCCGCTTTCAGACCACCATTGCTGAGGCAGCATTGAAGCTGCAACGTTGGTCAAGCAACCCATGGCGACGTCTGTCGCTCTTGCTTGTGGTGTTGCTGACCAGTTTTGTGATCGGTGTCGGGGTTGGCACCATCACCGGGGCGCTGAACCAGATGGATTTCATTGCCGCCATGGTCTGCGTGGTGGTGCTGGAAGTGAGCGTCCGAACCCGCAGGGCCATGCGGGAGGGAACTGGCGATCGGCTTTTGGTGCAGCTTGTGGACATGGCGCGGATCGGCCTTCTCTACGGGCTTTTGCTGGAAGGCTTCAAGCTTCTCTGAGGTTGAGGTCCCTCAGAGCTGCCTCTTCGGGCAGGGCAGCCGCCAGCAGGTACAGCAACGCCATGCGAATGGGCACACCATTGCGCACCTGTTCATCCACCAGGCTGATCGATGGATCATCCAGGAGGTCTCCGGCCATTTCCACCCCCCTGTTCACAGGCCCGGGATGGAGCACTGGCACGGGCCGGCCGCAGAGAGCCATCACCTGATGGCTTAGGCCATAGCGGCGGTGATAGCTATCCAGGCTGGTGAGGAGATGCTGATGCATCCGCTCCTTCTGGATCCTCAGGGTCATCACCGCGTCAGCTCCAGGCAGGGCTTCCTCCAGATCCCGCACCACGCATACATCTCCCCGAACCACCACAGGATCAACCGCTTGGCCTGGCGGTGGAGAAGCGGTGAACGCGGCGAAGGTCTCGGGTAGCAGGGTGGGCGGCCCACAGAGCACCACGGAGGCTCCGCAGGCTGTAAGGGCCCAGAGGTTGGAGCGGGCCACCCGAGAATGGAGCACATCACCCACAATCACGATGCGTTTGCCCTGCAGAGCCTCAGGGGTTGGCTTCACCGGCGAGAAGTGGCGGGCCAGGGTGAACAGATCCAACAGGGCCTGGCTGGGATGGCTGTGGAGGCCATCACCGGCATTAAGCACGGCCACTCCGGAACCGAGCCCTTCCAGATCGCGAGCGAGCTTCTGGGGCACGCCTGCACAGCCGTGGCGCACCACCAACACATTGCTCCCCATGGCCACATAAGTGCGGGCCGTATCCAGCAGACTTTCCCCCTTGCTCAGCGAGCTGGACGAAGGGGAAAACGTCTGCACATCGGCCGAGAGCCTGCGAGCCGCAAGTTCAAAACTGCTACGGGTACGGGTGCTCGGTTCAAAAAAAAGCGTGGTCACCAGCCGGCCCTGCAGGGCGGGCAGCTTGCGGGCTCCAGCAACGGGCAGGGCCCGGAAGCGCTGGGCCAGCTCCAGCACGGTGCCGTAATCCTCAAGGGAAAAGCAGGCGAGATCCAGAACGTGGGGGTGGCTCCAGTCCGTCATGGCAGCCAGTCCTCCTCCACAAGCCAGGCCAGCGTTTTTGCTGGCGAGCGATCCCCAGAGGCCCTGCGGCTTACGCTGCGACTCGGCCAGAGATACCAGCGCCAAGGGAGCGGATCCTCCTCGCGAACGCCAATCCGAGTGGTGACGGTCACCAGCTGTTTGTCCTCCCCGTTCCACTGATCCATCCGATCCTGAAGCTTGGCTGGCCTGGGCGCCAGCCACAGCCCCTGATCAGGGTGGGCCAATAGCCCATCGTGGCAGCGATCCAAACCAAACCGCCTGGCCAGAAGTGCCGGGCCGGCCGCCACCCGCTCCGATTCCTGCGGCAGAGCCAGAGCCCGCAGGAGCACCCCATTGGCCCAATCAGGACGATCGGTGACTACGTTCACGCAGTGGTGCAGGCCATAAATCACGTACACATAAAACCGCCCAGGCTCCCCAAAGAGCGTTGCGTTGCTTGGGGAGCGGCGGCGGTAGCCGTGGCAGGCAGGCTCGGCTTGCGAATACGCCTCCGTTTCCACAATCACGCCCCACAGCAGCTCGCCATTCGCTTGCCGTTTCACCAGCAGGCAGCCGATCAGCTCGGGGCCGACGAGCTCGGCAGGACGGGCGAAGAAGGATGGGGGGAGAGGGTTTGGGAATTGCTGGGAGGGCGCGGTGGCTATGGGAGTGGCTATAGGAGTCGCTATGGGGGCTAATCTTGCATAAGAACAGGCTATTACAAGCCAACCTTTATTCCAAAGCGAACATGCAGCCAGAAACAGATTATCTGTTTTCCAACAACTGGTTTGACGGCAATAAGGCGATATGGAGCCAGCTTCTCCAGCAAATAAACCCCACTCGAATACTTGAGGTGGGCTCTTACGAAGGGAAAAGCACTGTGTTTATCATTGAAAGCCTGGCAAATATCAATGACCTTGAAATCCATTGTATCGACAGCTGGGAAGGCGGCATAGAGCACAAGCAAGGCGGGTCAGCGGAAGCCAACATGCCAGAAGTAGAAGCTCGATTTGCGCACAACATGAAAATAGCAATAAACAAATCAAGTCGAACAGTCAAGCTTGAACTTCACAAAGGCTTGAGCAACAAAGAACTTCCCAAACTAGTCGCAAGTGACATGCAAGAATATTTTGACTTTATCTATATTGATGGGTCTCATCAAGCGCCAGACGTATTGCTTGACGCAATACTGGGCTTCGAGCTCCTTAAAATAGGAGGCGTTATGGCATTCGACGATTACTTGTGGCAAGAACCACTCCCAGGCGGAACAGACCTTGTTCGCTGCCCAAAGATATCAATAGACGCCTTTACCAATATCTACTCCAGAAAACTAAGGTGCTTAAGAGCCCCGCTTAAACAGCTATACATCCAGAAAATCAGTGGCTAGTGCCGCGCGGGATTGAAACTGGCAATCCCAGGTCAGAACTCTTGTTTCGCCATTCCGCATCCCCGTGTTCAGCCACAGCAGAAACAACGGGTAATTCTTCCACGCTCAGCACATCGCTATGCACTCATCCGGTCACGGCTGATCTGGATGTCTGAGGTGGCCAGGTAGTCGACCATTCGCCGGTCCCGCAGCAGAGCAGCTCGCCATTTTCGCTTGCCGTTTCACCAGCAGGCAGCCGATGAGCTCGGGGGCGACGACCTCGGCAGGCTTGGTGTGCGGCAAGCAAGACAAGTCGCTGCAAAACTGGCCTGGGGCCAGCACAATTGGAATTCGTTCAAAGGATCAGCTATGAGCGAAGGTCTCACCCTTGCATCCGTCCTTCTTGTTGGAAGCGGACTCTTCTGCCTGAGCACCCTGTTCTTTGGCACCAAAGGCGGCTACTACGACAGCGATGATTACGACGGGAACGGAACCGCTCACTGACCGCCGCCTTTCAAGGAAGGCCGAGACGCTCCGCCTCAGGACAATCTCCTGTGGTGGTGAGATCCTCCACACCCGTCATACGGTTTACAGTGGCAAGCCTTGTGCTCACCGCGCCAATCGAGTCCAATGGGACACACACTTCCCAGCTCAGGCGCTCGTCCGCTTCATCGTCTTCCTCTTCATAGCGAAAGGTGACCAGATCGACGTCAACGTCGACTACAGTGGCCTCCTCCAGCCAACATTGTTGATCTTTGAGAAAAACCCAAACAGATCGTTGCTCTGCACGGTATTGAGCAAGCTTTCGATGCAACATGCCGCTGCTTCGACTTAAGTGACTTTAGGCAGATTGACGTTCCAAACCGTGTCCGTGATGACATCCCTTCCCACATGGCCATCCCCTGAAACGGAGAACATCCGACTTGACCTTCGCAGCTGGCCTGAGGTGGAGGCGTACCTGAGCCAGTGCAAGGGAATCATCCTGCCCTTGGGCTCCACCGAGCAGCATGGGCCCACTGGAGCCATCGGCACCGATGCCCTCACTGCTGCTGCTGTGGCCCTCGAGGTGGGGCGGCGCACCGGTGTGCTCGTCGCACCCACACAGGCCTACGGGATGGCAGAACACCATCTTGGTTTTCCCGGCACCGTGAGCCTGCAACCCACCACCCTGCTGGCCGTCCTTCACGACGTGGTTCTGTCGCTGGCCCGCCATGGCTTTGAGCGGATTTTTGTGATCAATGGCCACGGGGGCAACATTGCTACGGCCCGAAGCGCCTTCGCCCAGGCCCATTCCACGGCGGCAGCCCAGGGACTGCCCGTAGCCCCCCGATTGCGCTGCCAACTGGCCAACTGGTTCATGGCGGGGCCGGTGATGCAAGAGGCCCGCAAGCTCTATGGGGAGCGGGAAGGCCATCACGCCACACCCAGCGAAATCGCCCTCACCTTGGCTCTGGAGCCCAGCCTCGAATCCAAGCAGCGTCCCCTGCCGGAGCCGGCTCCCGCAGGCCCGATTCATGGACCGGCGGATTTCCGGGAGCGCCATCCGGACGGCCGGATGGGATCAGATCCTTTTCTGGCGAAAGCCGACCACGGGGAGCGCTTCCTCAGCCTGGCGGCCGAGGCCCTGACAGCCGATCTGGAGCGGTTTCTGAGGGACTAAGCACCATTGACACAGCGCTCAATCTGGGGAGCAACGTATTGTCACCCTCATCAGTGGGGAGTGGGAATGGGCACGATTAGCCCCGACGACGTGCGAAAGGTAGCCGTACTGGCCAGACTGGAAATTCCAGAGAACAAGATCGCCATCTACACCGCCCAGCTGGAGAGGATCCTCGATTACGTGGCCCATCTCCAACAGGTGGACACGGAAGGGGTGCCTGGAACCACCCGGGCGGTGGAGGTGCCCAATGTGACAAGGCCCGACACGCTGGAGAGCACCGACATCCGAGAAGATCTTCTCGAGTTAGGTCCGCAACGGGAAGGAGAGTTCTATCGGGTGCCCCGCATCCTTGGGGAAGAGACCTAACGGGTTGGCGAAACCGCAGTGCGATGGAGGAGCGCAAGAACCCTACGCCGGGCGTGGCGAGTGGGCATCAAGGCCGCAAGGGGGCGTAGGCGGCTGCGCCGGCGTTTGTGGCTGCGCACCCCAAGCAGGATGTCGTAGAGAAAATTAAGAGCATCACTTCGAGTTTCAAAGAGGCCCAGCCGTTGGGGAGATCCTTTCGCATCCAGAAGGTGGCGGGTGGCAAGATAGGCGGGGCGATATTCAAACCAGGGAATGGAAGGCCAGAGGTGGTGCACCAGATGGTAATTCTGGCCCATAATGAGCCAATTCATGACACGACTTGGGTAGACACGGGCGTTATGCCAGCGGTTTCTGGACTGAAAAGGGCGGTGGGGGAGATAGTCGAAAAACAAACCAAGGGTGACTCCCACCATGAGGGCAGGAGCAAACCAACAGTTGAAGATGAATGGAAGAAAATCGAACTTCAGGCCAGCGACAATAATTAGCACAAAGACAGATCTCTCCAACCCCCAGGCGATTAATTCATTGCCTCGCCAGAGAGCGCGTTTAAAGAAGAAAACCTCGTGATAAAAAAATCGTGGAGCAATCAGCCACAAGGGCCCAAAGGTGCTCACGATGTGGTCGGGATCGTTTTTGGGATCGTTCACATGGGCATGGTGCTGGAGATGCACCCGGGTGAACACCGGAAAACTGAATCCCAACAACATGGCCGCCCCATGGCCCATGGCCGCATTCCAACGGGGATCGGGATGGGCAGCGTTGTGGCAGGCGTCGTGGATCACGGTGCCCTCTAGATGGAGGGCGAGAAAACCCAAGGCCAAGAGCACAGGCAGGGGCCATCCCGCAACAAACCAGCCCCAGATGGAAAGCCCTGCCAGGGCATAGCCACTGAAAAAAAGTGCCACGGTGGGATTCCAGGCCGCAGGGGGATCCAGAAACTGCTTGGGCACGGACCGGACCGGCACGGATAGGGCTGGAAGAATGGGTCTGCCCTCAGGGAGCGCCATCTGGGATGTAGGTGGCGGTCATACCTTAATCAAGAGCGCATGCGAATGAGAGATGCCTGGTCGTGGCCCGTCTCAAACCATGAAAAGTGTCAAAACTACAATGTCGAAGAGAACCATGCGCGCAGAAAAGAGAATGACTTTCGAGAGAACACACATCAATCCCCCGGAACTGTTTCGCCACCCGGCGTACACACGGGTGATCACCGTGGCCGCCCCTGGACGCCTCGTGTTCATCGCTGGACAAACCCCCTCGGATGCCCAATACGAGCCCGTGGCGGTGGGAAACCTGCGCGCCCAGTATTTGCATGTCATGGACGCCCTGAGCCTGCAGCTGGAGGCTGCGGGAGCCACCTGGGCCGATGTGGTGTTTCGCCGCATCTACGTGCTGGATATAGATGGATTCCTGGCCATGCAGCGCGACCCCTCACTGCCCCAACCCTGGCCGCCAAATCAGCCCCCCCGAGCACCCTGATCGGGGTGACTCGACTCTCCCATCCAGACTTCGGCCTGGAGATCGATCTGCTGGCAGTCACCCAGAGCTGAAGTTCCAGCGTTGCTGGAGGGCTTCCGGAGCCACCTGAAATTGCTCTTCGAAGTGGTGGCGGAAGCTCGCAAGATCCCTGTAACCACACCTCAGAGCCAAGAGCTCCAGAGCGATGGGTGTAGGAGGGTTGAGCTGCTGGCGGGCCCAGCAGAGGCGCTGATGGCGGAGCCATTGCAATGGGCTGAGATCGAACACAACTCGGAACTGGTGCTGCAACTGAAAACGGCTGAGGCAGGCCTGTCGTTCCATGTGGGTGAGAGTCCAATTCCCCATGGGATCCTGCTGAACCGCCTCCAGTAGGGCCACAAACGACTCCTGTTCCCGCTTCCCCAGACCAGGCCTTGGCAGGTTGGGATGGGAGGCGAGGTGGGGATAAATCAACAGAGCCATCAACCGATTCAGCTTGTCCTCCAAGCCCAGTTGGCTAGACACCGTGGGGCCATGGGGGGTGGCCAGGTCGATCAGCTGCAGGCAGCGTCGCATCAGAGAGAAGTTTGCCCTGCTGGGGATGGCTCTCCAGGAATTGCCGAGGACGGTCGCTGGGCTGGAAGGGGCAGACATCGGGACCGGCCATGGCCGAAGCCACCTCCGCCAACTGATTTGGGCAGAGCGTGAACATCACCCCGCTGCAGGTGGTGGTTTCCAAGGTGTAGGCCTCTCCGGGCAGGAAAAGAGCCCCATGGCCCGCCCGGGCCCGGTAGCTGCGACCCCCAACCTGGAAGCGTTTTTCCCCCAGGGTGGGCAGGGTGAACACGGCCCGGTGATGAGCGTGATTGGCCCCATGGAGGGGGGAATGGGCTGCCGCTGTGATGCCAAGCCCCGAGGCCTGCACATGGGCGGAACGGTGAAGGAAGCGCTCGGCAGACCGGCAGGGGGAGAGATCCCGGAGGGGAACCGCCCGCCGCACCTGCTGGGCCAGCTGATCCGGATCATGCTCCACCCTGGCGCGGCGGTTGCCGAAGGCCAAAGGCAGCTCATGGAATGGGGTAGAGGGAGAGCTCATGGCAGCAAACGGAGCGTCTCAAGGAGGGGGTGGACCTTCTGGAGGTATTGGAGCCGGGCTTTTATCAGGCAGTAGAGCTCCTGCACCCGGTCGTAGGTGGCCACATCTTCGCGACAGACCAGGGCCAGGCGATTGGTGAACAGGGGCAGCGAATCCAGCGCTACCAGCTCTGGATGGGCAAAGGCGTTAAGGGGAGTGGTGTGGACAAGGGTGAGATCATCCGCCGTAAGGCCCTCCCAACCCTGGAATTCATACCGACGGATCTCCGTGTGGATTGACCCCAGTCCAAGTTCCGAACAGAAAGCATGGCAGCTGGGGAAGGCCTCCTCCGGCACGATGGGGATAGGGAAACGAGCTAGATCAGAAATCTGCAGGGTGGTGTCCCCTACCAAGGGGTGCCGCGGGCTGGCAATCAGGGTGATGGACTGCTGCGCCAAGGGCCACACGACCAAGGGCTCCTCGGAGGACTGGGGAAGGTCGTCGGCCGCATCAGTCAGCCAGGCATCGATGATCCGATCCTTGAGCAGTGCCAAGGGCCCCCTGATGCTGGTCGCGTCATGGGGGCCCATGGCCCAGCCAGGGGGAGGGGGCTGGAGCAGGAGGGCCGACCCAATCGGAAACCCCTCCAGTCGGAGGGGATGCTGGCCCAGCACACGGGCCAGTTGGTGGATCTCCCTCTCCATCTGGAGAAGGAGGGAGAGGCCCTGGATCACCAAGCTTCCTGATCGACGGCGGAGGCGCAAGCCAAAGGCGCCGAGGCAACGTTGCACCCGACGCGAAATGGTGCTCTGGTTGCATTGCAGGGCCATAGCGGCCCTGGGACCGTTGCCATGCCAGAGCATGTGGTCAAGACCCTCTAAATCCTCCCTCGTCACCATGGGCTGAACGCTTAGGGCCTGAAACCTGAGTGACGAGGCCTTTAAAGGTTAATCGAAAAGTGCAAATGGAGCCAACTTGATTGATGCCCACCGGGGGACTTGAACCCCCACGACCGAAGCCACTGGAACCTAAATCCAGCGCGTCTACCAATTCCGCCAGATGGGCGCTTGTACCTGGAAAAGAACCCCCAGGAGAGATTTTTCATCTTAGCCAAGTGGAGATCTCCTTCAGAGCAGCACAATGAGGATCCCTTTCCTTAGCGGCTAATGGTTGCAACCCTTGCGGGCTTTGTGGCCCTGTTGCTGGGTCTGGGCCTGCTAACGCTTCCCCTGTTGGCCACGGAGCTCAGCCGCCCGGGCGATTCCGCCTGGGGAGCCCTGGTGTTGGTGCTGGGCCTGGTGCTGGTCACCTGCGCCGACCGACTGACGGGCTATCCGATGCGGGCGGTGATCAGCGCTGGCCTGCTGATCGGCCGACGCGCGGTGTAGGTGGGCAACGGCCGCTGGCG
>JBJTUM010000021.1:0-3099 GCA_046080725.1 Cyanobium sp.
CCAGGCTCATGGAGCCTTCAAGCACATTGAGGAGCTGGGGAAGTTCGTCGAGCGACCAGCGGCGCAGGATGCGCCCCAGGGGGGTGATGCGTGGATCATCGCGGCGGGCCTGCTGCAGCCCGGGGGTGGCGCCATCCTCCGTGACGGTCATGGTGCGGAACTTGAGCATGCGGAAGGTTCGCCCATCTAACCCATAGCGGGTTTGGGCAAAGAACACGGGCCCGGAGCTGTTTGTGGCCACCAACAGGGCAATCACCAGCAGGAGGGGCGCCAGCCGCACCAGGGCCAGCAAGGCGCCCACCAGATCCACCAGGCGCTTGATGCGCTGATCGATGAGCGAACCCTCCTGCCCCCAAAGGTTGATGGTGAAGGCATCGCCGAGCTGATCCACCTCAAATTGCATGGAGGAGTTGGCCCAGCTGGGGAGGTAGTAAACGGGCTTGCAGGTGTCGCCGAAAAAACGCAATACCTCTTCCAGGGGAAGATCGGCGGAGGAGAGGTAGCTGAAATAGATTTGATCCACCTCGTGGCTGTTGAGCCACTGGCGCATCTCCCGCAGACCTCCGGAGCAGGGAAGCATGGAGGCCGGCAGCGGGATTTGCCTCTTGCTGGACGCCTCAAACCAAGCCACCAGGCGCAGGCCGATCCAAGGGAGCTGCTGGAGCTTGCTGTGAAACGCAACGGCCTGGGCGGCGGTGCCCCAGAAGGCGATGGTGCGGGTGTTGCCGCCCCGGAGGCGATGCCAGCGCAGGAGCTTGCGGCTGCCCACATGGAGCACGAGCAGCAGGGCCCAGCCGCCGAGGGCCCAGAGGGTCATGTCGAGGCGGGAGTAGGCGGCCGACACCTTCAGCAGAAAGCCCAGCAGGAGCATGGCGGTGAGCACCAGGGCCCAGCTGAGGCTCACCCGGCGCGCGAGAGTCCAGAGGGAGGTTTGGCGGTAGCTGCGATAGAGCTTGCCGGCGGGAAGGATGAGGGCCGTCAGCAGAAACACCGCCAAGGCCGTGCTGGTCAGCGGGATTCCCGACTCACTCTTGAAGAGCAAGAAGAGAGCCGTGATCAAGGTGGGATCCAGAACCCGCAGCAGACGGTTGAGATCCTTGGCGTAGAGCCGAAGAAGCCCTCCAGGAAAACGCGCGCGGGTAGGGTTCGGGCTGGGGTGATCGGTGGGGAGTGAACTGGGAATGCGCATTCTTCTCTACGGAATCAATTTCGCCCCTGAGCCCGTGGGCATTGGCAAATACAGCGGGGAGCTGGCCGCCTGGCTGGGGAAGCAGGGTCACCAGGTGCGCGTGCTCACAGCTCAGCCCTACTTTCCGAGCTGGCAGCTAGGAAATGGAGACAACACTGTGGGCAATTGCTATAGCGCTGAGCGGCTCTCCGGGGTGGAGGTGCGGCGGTGTCCGCTGTGGGTGCCCCGCCGGCCGAGTGGGCTGACGCGGCTGGTGCACCTGGCCAGCTTTGCCCTCACGAGCCTGCCGGTGCTGCTAGCCCAGCGGCGCTGGAAGCCGGATGTAGTGATCACGGTGGCACCGGCCTTTTTCTGCGCCCCGGGGGCCCTGCTGCTGGGGCGCCTGTGCGGCCGGAGCTGCCGAAGCTGGCTGCACATTCAGGATTTCGAATTGGATGCGGCCTTTGCGTTGGGAATGCTGAAGGGGAGATGGCTGCGGGGGCTGGCGGAGGGCTGGGAGCGACGCACCTTGCGGGGCTTTGATCGGGTGAGCACGATCAGCGCGGCGATGGTGCAACGGGCCCGGGGCAAGGGGGTGGAGGCGCGGAAGGCGGTGCTCCTGCCCAACTGGGTGGATCTGGAGGCGATTCGGCCCCAGGGCCTCGAGGGCTCGGAAGGCTTCAGGGCGGCGGCGAGGGAGGCGGCGAGGGAGGCGAATCCCTACCGGCGGAAGCTAGCGGTGCCAGAGGGGGCGGTGGTGCTGCAGTATTCGGGCTCGATGAACAAGAAGCAGGGCCTGGAGCTGCTGGTGGCCGTGATGGAGCAGCTGGCGGATGTGCCCAACCTGCTGTGGCTGCTGGCGGGGGAGGGCCCCACCAAGAGCGCGCTGGCGGAGGCCACGGCGGGGATGGCCAACGTGCGCCTGCTCCCCTTGCAGCCGGTGGAGCGATTGAACGATTGGCTCAACCTTGCGGATGTGCACCTGCTACCCCAGAAGGCCGGAGCGGCGGATGTGGTGCTGCCCTCGAAGCTGCTGGGCATCCTGGCGAGCGGCCGGCCCGTGGTCGCGAGCTCCCCAGCGGGCAGCGAGCTGGGCGATCTGGCGGAGCAGGCGGGCCTGCGGGTGGCTCCGGAAAACCCCACCGCCTTTGCGGCGGCCGTGCGCCGCCTGGTGGCGGATGGGATGCTGCGGCAACGGCTGGGCGCGCAGGCCCGCCAGCTGGCGGTGCAGCGCTTCGGGCAGGAGGCGGTGCTCCGCAAACTGGAGGGAGAGCTGGAAGCGCTGGTGACGCGGGGCTGCTAGTTCAGGTGCCAGCGGGGGGCTGGGGGGAAGGGTGTTTTTGGGTACGCGTATGAACCAAAGGGGTTTTGCACGCTAGATATAGTGCGCTAGATCTAGTGTTTCGTCAGGAAACGGTTCAAAGGGGAACCACTGATTCTGGGGAGAGGCAAGGAAGACGCAGTGGAAGGTGCCGCGCGCGGGAGGATCGTGGCGCTTCAAGGCATCGGCATGCATCCACAAGCTGCTCAAAGCCGCCCTTGAAGGCGATAGAGAAGGATGGCGGCCGTTTCGCGGAGGGCCAGCCGGTTGCGTTCGGCGGGCTCCAGGGCGGGCTCGGCGGCGAGGGGGGTCACCAAGAGCTCTTGGCGGCGAAAGGCAGCGGTAGCGCGGGGGAGTTGCCAGGGGTCGGTGATGAGGAGAACGGGGGCGCCGGGGTGGTGTTGACGCAGCCAGGCTGCGGTAAGGGTGGCGTTCTCCCAGGTGGTGCGGGCGCAGGAGTCGCCCGCCACCCGGGCAGGATTCACTCCGAAGGCCACCAGCCGCTCTGCCGTGGCCCGTTCATCACCAGACACGTAGGCGGCTACGGCGAGTCCCTGTTGAAAGCGAGCAGCTGCGGTTTGGGTGGTGGCGGCAGCAATCGCGGGGCTCC
>JBJTUM010000022.1:0-6868 GCA_046080725.1 Cyanobium sp.
TTTCTGCTTCCTTTTCAACAGGCGTTTCAAGATGGCGGCAATGACGGAGCGGATTGCCAATGCCGTCTGCGTGTGCAAACCTTGCCCGGAGCGGGCCTTAAGAGTCGCGGAGCTTTATGCGTAATCAAGAAGGCCTTTTCCTGTTGTTCTGTGCTCAGCATTGTCGCCGCTTCCTCCACCAGTGACTGGCGCCTATCACGCAGGGCCATCAACAAGCTTGAAACCATCGTGCCAAAAGCGATTGGGTCCATTTCGCTGTATGGGCTGCGCCCTCGGAGTTGTTTCATCACCAGATCCGCTTCCTCTGGTTGCAGCCTGTGGTCTGCGCAGACGGCTGCAAGGGGGATCACGGCAAAGGCTTCAGCGGGGGTCATCCTTTCGATGGCAGAGATCCCACCCTGGGGGCCCTTCGTTAGGAAGGCGTTAAGGACTGCTCGGGTCTTCCCCCTCTAGCCTGGGGTTTGGGTTCATCTGCATCGACGATGGCTCCAGCTCTGCATGAATTGTCATCTCCACTGACCACAGGCGAAGACCCATCTCTCTCGAGTGGAGAATTTGCACTGGATCTCATTCGCCGTCAAACCCGCCGCTTGGGCAACCTGCAGGCGGAGGTGCTCGCTGACCGCGATCCGGAGCCCTTGCATCAGTTGAGGGTGAGTCTGAGGCGCCTACGCACCGCCATGGGCCAGTTCGCCCCTGCACTGGAGTTCCCCGACGGGGTGAGCGTGCGGCGAATTGCAGCCGTTGCCAGGCGAACAGGGCTGTGCCGTGATCTGGATGTGCTGCATGGGCGCCTGCGTGAGCACCTACTGCCCAGGCTTCCCCAGGGCGAGCAAGCCAGCCTGGAGGGAGCGATGAAACGCCTTGCTGAGGATCGGGCCCAGGCCTTTACCACCCTCCATGAAGCTCTTCACAGCTCCCGCTATCTGAAATTGCTGGCCAGGCTCAACAAATGGCAGCACAATCCGCGATGCACCCCCTTGGGCCATCAGCCCCTTATGCACTGGTTGCCAGACTGGACAGCTCCCTCTACCGCCGGACTTTTTCTCGACCCTGGTTGGTGGGAGACGGACCCGTTGGCAGAGACCCTCCACGGACTCCGTAAGCGGATCAAGCAAGCGCGCTATTGCTTGGAACATCTCGACCCTTGGTGTGAGCCTGCCTTGAAGGCCTGGATTCAGGATCTCAGATCTGCCCAAGACCACCTGGGTGATCTGCACGACCTGCAAATCCTGCACCGCAACTTCATTCTGGGGGACAGCCTGAAGAAACCCCTCAAGCTGCCCGTTCTCCAGGAAGAGTTGGTAGCCCAGCAGCAGCTGGCCTGGATTCAATGGCGTGAACTGGCCGACCGGATGCGTCATGAGGCCTTTCGTCGCACGGTGCAGCGCCAGCTGCAGGGGCTGGGCCAAGGGGTTTAGGGCCGTTTTGATTCCTCTGCTCAGCTCGCCGGTGCCCCAAGGAGCGGCCCCCCCTGGGATCGCCGGATGGCCACAATGCCTGCTCGGGGTGGACGATCTGGCACGCCTGATGGCCAGTTTGAACCCAGAGGAACGGTTCGCAATTGCTCAAAGCCCACTCCCTTGCGGTCCACCAACTTGTGGGCCTGAATCTCCTCGGCCCCTTTGCGCCGAGTGCCGTTGACCTCTCCAGGGTGCTGCACGGCAAGAAACAGGGTGCTTTCCCCTTGCCCCCTCTCGGGGTGATCGAAGCAGATGCCGCAGAGTTCGCATTCCATGGGCCCCATGGCAAAGGGAACGGCTTGGCCCCTGGCTGGACCGGATGCTGGAAACAGCCAGCAGCTGTTATTCCCGAACACATCACTGGAGCTGGAGGCACTGGAACGGTCGGTCAGCATCCAGAGATTGCCGGCGTGGTCGAAGGCCAGGTTGTCGGGGTTGGCGAATCCCATCCCCCCTTGCCAAGGAGTACCTCCGGTCGCCACCATCCACCAGCGAAAGGTCTTGCCTGCATTGTCTGTCTGCGGATCCTCCTCCAGGCGCATCACCCACCCGTGCGGCCAGCTGGCTTCTGCGGAGGGGCCTCGAAAGATGGCCGGATCAGCGCTCCCTTCAGAATCGCGACCGGCTGCCGTGTAGGCGATCAGCAGTGCCCCGCTCTTCGGATCCAGTTCCGTATCCTCTGGTCGGGCGGCGGCTGTAGCGCCGATCGCATTCGCGGCCAAATGGGCGTCGATCAGAATCGCTCCCATTCTTTCCTCCCCGGTGCCGGGGTAGAGATCTGCCAGGGTGCGGTAACGGCTTCGATAGCGAAGCACTGCCTCGTCATCCATCAAAGCTTCTGCACCAGCCCGGCTCCGATCGCTGTGGGGCACCAGGGTGGGTTGATTGATGCCGAATCTCTGCAGATGGCTGGGCAGGGGAGGATCCACCGGTGTGCGGGGATCCAAAGCCAACCAACGGCCCTGCCCTCGTCCTCCGGCTCCAGGGGGGTCGAAGCGGGCGACCTCCAACCGACCCCTCTCCAGCAACCTGGAATTGGAGGGGTCGGCGGGATCCCTCACGATCTCCTGGCTGATGAAACGGTAAAGGTGGCCGCCGTGGCGATCGCATCCGGAATACACCTGGAGCGGACGGCCAGGCGAAGCTCGAAGGGCCACGGCTTCATGGCGAAACCGGCCCAGCCAGCTGTGCTTCACGGCAGGTTTCTTTGGATTTGCGGGGTCGACCTCCACCAGCCATCCGTATTTGTTACCCGCCAGGCGGAATGGATTGCCAAGCCCGGAGAGACGATCTCCATCGCAGCGGAAGGGTCGCTCTGAAGGGGGCGGGGATGATCCATCCGCATGGACAGGCTCCACCACCTGATCCTGGAAATTCTCCTCCGCCGAGAGCATGGTGCCCCAGGGGGTTTTCCCCCCGGCACAGTTGGCAAATGTGCCGATCACTCGGTCGCCCAGGCCATCGTCGTAGCCGATGCGTTGCCGCTGCCGAAACACAGACGCAGCTGGGCCGCTGCAGAGCAGACGTTTCTGGGGATCCGCCAGCCCACTCAGGCCCGAGATCCTTCTGTCCTTGGGGCCCGGTTGGCGCTGCCAGCGTCCGTCCTGATCTCGCTTGATGGTGGTCACGCCAATGCCCAGGTCTTCCATGGCTGCCGTGGCAACGGCCACCACCATCGCCAACAACGGATCCTCATTGGAAAGGCTGGACGCGTCCATGCGTCCCTCCTGGGGGGCCAGGGCCTGGATCAGCTCCTGCACCGGTGGTGGCGTTCTGATGATGTCCTTCAGGGCCTGCCGCCAGGGGAGGAAACTGATGTATTCGAAATTGACGGCGAGCAGGGCTGTGCCATCAGCCTGGGGGAAGAAGGCCAGAAAATCGTTATTGGAGCCGAAGCGTCCATCGGCCAGAGGCTCACCCCACACCGCAAGGATGTCGGTTTGAAAGCCATCTGGAACAGTGAGCCGATCGTTCAGAGTGATTCGGGAGAGCACCTGACGCTGCTGATCCCCATCCATGCCATCCGTGGGCAGGGGTAGGGGCATCTGGATCTGGGGGGGGGCCGCATCATCACCGTACGTAGGCGAGTTGCCTTTCGCGAGGAGCGGTGGTGCAAGAACTCCCGATCCGCCCAATCCGAGGAGTTGCAGCAGGAGAGTGCGTCTGTTCACCCGGAAAAATCAAATCAATTGGAAATAGATCCTTTTTAATCGCACACCAAGTTTAAGGTGTGGGAATGAAGCTTCCTCCCAGGGTTGAGGATCAGAAAAACACCTTCAGCCCAGCTTCGAGTCCATTTTGGCGCAAGTTGAATCCCGTTTCCCGATCTGCCCCATTGCTGAAGGCTGTTCCCATGTAGCGCCAAGAAAGATCCAGCTGGGTGTTGGCCCCCAAGGCAATGCCCAGACCCACCTGGGCATTGCCGCTCAGGTCTTCTTCCCCGCCCAGCCCAAATCCCCCGATGTCGCCTCGGGCAAAGAGCCTCAGGCCGGGCGTGAGAAACACTGATGCCTGGGTACCCACCAAGGCCTGTGTCCAGGTTCGCTCCCAGCTACCCTGTTTCTGCAGACGAAGTCCCAGGGGCCCCCTCCCCTCCACGGTGGCCACCAGATCAAGCTGGTTGCGAAGAACCCGAACCCCTGCGTAGGGAATGACTGTGACATCACCAGGCTTGCCGATCGCTTGTTCCACCACTCCGAATCGGTAGCGGAAGGCAAAGTCGTAAATCCCCTGGATGGACGTCTGCTCCACCCGGCCCGTGAGCAAACCCCTGGGCCCTGTTCTGGCGATGGCATCTCCCACCTGGGCGTAATACAGGTCGGCCATCAGACCCAACCGCCCCTTTTCTACGCTGGCCCTAGCGGACCCCGCGGTTTCAATCGTGGGGATCAGTTCTGCTAGGGATGTGTCGACGTCTGCTTCAAACCCTCGGATGGTGGTGGTTCCCCAGCTTCGCAGGGGGGCAAAGCCGTAAAGCTCCACCGTGCCTCGCCAGGTTCGATCCACAGGTGTTGGCCCCACTGGCGTTGGTTCGACAGGTGATCGATGGATCTCTTCTGCCCGAATGGGCAGGATCGCCAGCACGGCCAACACAGAGGACATGCAAATCAATCGTCGCGCGACTAAACCTTCGTAGATTTTTGGCATCTGCTCTGGCATGGGCATTAGTGGACCACACCATGCCATGAATTGCCACTGGATTCACCCCTCCAGGCTCATGCGCTCAGCCAGCACGATCTGTACCATGATGCGAAGGGTGGCCCGGTTGCCACCGGCACGTCGCCACATTTCAATCCATTCCACCATTGCCCCCGTCTCCGTCTGGCCGGAGTCCCCATCTCCCGCGCTGCTTGCCAGGCGATTCAGATAGGCCAGGGCATCATCGAGGCAAGATGGACCTGCTCCGAATCCGTCTAACCGCTGATCCAGGGAGGCCAGGAGTGTTTCCAGACCTGTGGCGCTCAGCCTTGGCAGAAGATCCTCCCTCGCACGGTCCCCATCCAGTTCGTTTCCGTTGTCCATTTCACCCTCCATGCCGACTTCCTCCACAGACTTCCCCATTGCGCATGCAGGAGTCTGCTGCTTCTTTGTTTAAAATTGACTAAGGCCTACCAGCAACCCCATGTTGAAGCTCTGCCTCCAGTTGCTCGTGAGCCTAATCATTGTGTGCCGATCCCTGGCAATGTTTGGCCAGATCCGCCGTGCCTGGCGCAGCGATGGATTGGCTCTTCAATTTCAACAGGAGTTACGGCGTCGAGGTCTCATGGCACCTACCTTTCGCTTGCCTGCTTCTTGAGGTGGTGCACCGCATGGATCACCACACCCCATAATTCCGCTCCCTCTTCCTGTCCATCGTTTAAAACGATGGAGTCACACGCTCCATCGCTGGTTTCCAACTGGAGAGCCTGGGGCCTATTGGGTTGAGCGCACAGGCGTCGCACGATGAATCGTCCCTCAAACACAGCCACCACGACACAGCCAATTCGGGGATTCAGGCTGCGGTCGATGACCAGCAGGTCGCCATCGAGAATGCCCTCGTTCCGCATGGCATGCCCCCTCACGCGCATGAAAAAGGTGGAAAGCGGCGAGGGGATCAGTTCTCGGTTGAGATCGATCCGTCCTTCCCCATAGTCGTCGGCAGGGCTCGGGAATCCGGAGGCCGGGCGCGGAACGTTAGCGATGACCATTCGCTGACACCAAGGCATCGTAGTACAAGCGTACCCTATCCGGGGTGCCAGCATGGTGTGGTCTCCATCGGGTGTGGCGGATGGCCTGTCCGAGCTGCGGCAGTTGGGCGGTCAAGGCTGATCGGAGCTTGGCCGGTCGCATGGTTTGTGCCCGCTGTGGCTCTCCCTTGGGGCTGGCCGCTCAACCGGTTTCGTCCAGACGGGCGGGGAGACGCTGGAGCTTGGGGCTACCAAGGCGCTGGAGGCTTTGGTGGGCGTTGGTGGCCTTGGTGGGGATCTCAGCGGCCCTTGCGGCAAAGGCTCCCAGATCTGGCCTCCGGGATGAACCTCTGCCGGATTCGGCGCGGCCCTCTGGGCAGAGGTGGCCTTCCAGTCCAGGTGGGTTTGGCATGTGACCATCCGCTGACAGGTTGGTTGCAATCGGAAGAAATCTCGGAATATGGGTCCGTTGCTGTTAGCCAGACAAGAGAAATGTCTAACAATCCAGTTGTCAATTTGGCCTCAATGAGTTTGCGCCAATTGAGGGATATGGCCCGTGCAGTCGGCATTCTTCGCTACAGCTCGGAAAATCGGGAACAGCTAACGGATGCGATCACCGATAAGGTAAATAATGGGTCGCTTCCACTTGAGGATCTGGCCGCCATCGAAGCAGAGATGGCCCCAGCGCCGAGACCAGCGCAGGAGACGCGGGTGGTGTTTCTGCCCCGGGATCCACAGTGGGCCTATGTGTTTTGGGAGATCAGCGACGAGGATCGAGAGCAAGCCCAATTGGATGGAGCCCAGCAGCTGTGCCTGCGGGTGGCGGATGTGACCGGTTTATCGGGGGGCTCCACCCATCCCCACACCCTGCAGGAAGTGGTGGTGGACAGCCATGCCACGGAGTGGTATTTGCCCGTGCCCCTTTCGGATCGGGATTACCGGGTGGAGCTGGGCTACCGCCGGGGTGGCGGGGGCTGGATTCCGCTGGCCTATTCCTCAGTGGCTCGAGTGCCCGCCCTCCTTCCGAGCGAGCAGATTTTGGATCAGTTTGTGCCGTTCTCCCTGGAGACGGCCCCCACGGTGCTGCCCAGCCCGGTGGAGCTGGCGGATGCTGGGCTGCACGAGCGTTTGTATCAGACGGCTACATCGCGCTGGCGGCGGCTGGGCCGGGGATCGGAGGCCTTCCATGAATTGGAGGAAGCCCTGGGATTGGAGAGCGGGGCGGGCGGCCAGATGTCA
>JBJTUM010000023.1:0-4751 GCA_046080725.1 Cyanobium sp.
CTCACCACCGGGGCTTTTTCCTCCTGAGCTTGGAAGTAAGCGTCGGGGCGAGGGGTTCCGAAAGCGTCGTAGGCCAAACCTGTGGACACAAACAGGAACCCGGCCAGGAAGATCGCGGGCAGGGTGACCGCGTGGATCACCCAATAGCGGATGCTCGTAATGATCTCGAAAAACGGGCGTTCACCCGTAGAGCCGGCAGCCATGGCACCAAGCATTCAGCGGCCTGATCCTAGGGGTCTGCTGAAGCCATCCGGGTCCCCCTGCGAGCGATGGTTACAGAGGGACGCAGTTCGGTCTTAACCCACCCAACGCAACAAGCTTCCCCGTTCCCCGAGAACGAAGGCCTTGCCATCAGGAAGCATGGCAATCCGGGTGAGATTGCTGGGCTGCTGCGCCCCCACAGGATCTTTGTTCCAGGTGGCCCCACCGTCCGAGCTGGTTAGCAGGGTGCCGCTGCCACCGCCGGTCCAGATGTTCCCTTGGGGATCCCAGGCCAGATCGAGATAGCCGAAGCCATTAGTGATGGGGATGATCGCTGGTCCCCAGGCTTCCACGTTGGCGGCTTCATCGTTGAAGCGAAGCTGGGCCCCCCGGGCGAGCATCCAGAGGTTGCCGTTGGGCTGGAAGCCCATGGCCTGCAGCCGTTGGCTGCTGACCCGCTGATGCACTTGCCAGTTGGGGAGGCCAGGCTCCCAGGTGGCAAAAAAGTTGCCCAGGCTGCTCACGCTCACGTAGTGGCCATCGGGGCTGCGCCGCAGATCCCGAACCGACCCTGCCGCATCGCCCACCAGAGCCTGCCAGCTCTTGCCTCCATCCTGGGTGCGATAGATCGCCCCCACATTGGTGGCCAGTTCAGCCGTGTTGGCTCCGAGGGCGGTCACCATGTAGGGCTCTCCAGGGAGCTTGGTGTCGAGGAACAACCGATTCCAGTTCTTCCCGTTGTCTGTGCTGCGAAGCAGCAAACCTGGCTGCCCCACGATCCAGCCTTCCTGTCCGTTGAAGTCGATGCTGATCAGCCGGAAGTTCTCTTCTTCCGGCAACGTCAGACTCCTCTCCTCCCAGCTGGCGCCCCCATCGTTGGTTTCCATGATCAGACGGTTGCTCCCCACCAGGAAGCCATGCTTTTGATCCGTGAAGGCCACATCCAACGGATTCGACTTGGTGGCCAAGGGCACGATCTGCCAGGGACTGCTTGCCGCCAGCGGCAGCCCCGTGGTGACGCACCCCGGGAGGGCCAGGCCCACCAGAACGGCCATCACGAGAGAGAACAGGGAGGAGGCCAGGCGGCCCGGCCAGCGGTGGGAGGGGGAAGGGCAGGATCGATCCATCAGCGCAGGGAATAGAGGGAAAGGAAGAAAGCGATGGCCAGGGCGAAGCCGCCGAAGATCAGAACGTTCTTCTGACCGGGCGTGAGCCGGTTGACGCCCAGACCGTAATTGAGATTTTCCTCGAAGCCACTGGGCTTCTCCCGCGGGCCGATGTCGCGGAAGGCTCCCACCTTGCTGCGGCACACCGGGCAGCGGAAGCTGGCTCCATCCAGATCCACAAAAGGAGTGCCAGGCGCGATGCCCATCTTGCGCACGCCCTCCGCTGGGTCGTACACGTAACCGCAGCTGCGGCATTCGAACCGGTGCTGGGAGGAGTCCTCCTCCACCGCTTCCTCTTCAGCCAGGGCCACGGTTTCAACCACGGCCCCATCGGGGGTGGGAGGAGAAGACACGTCACCGGAGCTGGGAGTGGGGGCGGACATCGGGTCGGGACCCTCGGAGCCGGGGGGGGTGCTCATGGCGAGGTCGTTGGAATCCGTGGACTGTAGGCAGCCCCAAGGTTGGGCCGTAGATGCCAGACTGCACACCGATGTTGGGGCTGAACCATGTTCGTGCTCTCCGGCTATGACGCCTTTCTGGGCTTCCTGCTCATCGCAGCAGCCGTGCCGGTGCTGGCTTTGGTGACCAACAAGCTTCTGGCTCCGAAAAGCCAGCGGGGCGAGCGGGAACTCACGTACGAATCGGGGATGGAACCGATCGGTGGGGCCTGGATTCAATTCAATATCCGCTATTACATGTTCGCCCTCGTCTTCGTCGTCTTTGACGTCGAGACCGTTTTCCTCTATCCCTGGGCTGTGGCCTTCCATCGCCTAGGTCTGTTGGCCTTTATCGAAGCCCTGGTATTCATTGCCATCCTTGTGGTGGCCCTGGCCTACGCCTGGCGCAAGGGCGCCTTGGAATGGAGTTAACCCCATGACCGTTACCCCCCCCTCCTCTGCTACTGCTGGTCTCGCGGAAGCTCTTTCCGTGGCTGCTCTCCGCGATCAGCGATCAGCCACCTGTGCACCAGTGGGAGCCCCCACCGTCACCTCCGACCTGTCGGAGAACATCATCCTCACCAGCCTGGATGATCTCCACAACTGGGCCCGCTTGAGCAGCCTCTGGCCCCTGCTTTACGGCACCGCCTGCTGCTTTATTGAGTTTGCGGCCCTGATCGGTTCCCGCTTCGATTTCGACCGTTTTGGCCTGGTGCCCCGCTCCAGCCCACGGCAGGCCGACCTGTTGATTGTGGCCGGAACGGTGACCATGAAGATGGCTCCAGCCCTGGTGCGTCTCTACGAACAGATGCCAGAGCCCAAATACGTCATCGCCATGGGTGCGTGCACCATCACAGGTGGCATGTTCTCTGCCGACTCCACCACAGCCGTTCGCGGAGTCGACAAGTTGATTCCTGTGGATCTCTATCTGCCGGGGTGCCCCCCACGCCCGGAAGCGATCTTCGATGCGGTGATCAAGCTGCGGAAGAAGGTGGGCAATGAATCCGTTTTGGAGCGCCGACGCCTTCAGTCCACCCACCGCTACTGCACCGTGTCCCACCAGTTGCGGCAGGTAGAGCCCCTGATCACCGGGGCCTATCTCTCCGCGCCAACCCAGAGGGCTGCATTGGCGGCCGCCTCTTCCCTTCCCCTGGCCACCCCCGCCTCCAAGGAGTCGGCCGTCGTCCCCCTCGCCGATGGTTCAGGGGATCCGGCTTAACTCTGTTCACATCCGCCTCACACACACCTGATCCATGCCCGAAGCTGCTCCTGTCACTGCGCCTGCCCCTGGCCCGGTGAGCACTTGGCTCAGTCAGCAGGGTTTTGACCATGCTGTGCTGCCTCCAGACCATCTGGGAGTGGAAGTGCTGGGTCTGGAACCTGAGGTCCTCCCGCTGATTGCCACCGCCTTGAAAGCCTATGGATTCGACTATCTCCAGTGCCAAGGAGGGTATGACGAGGGGCCTGGTGGCCGGCTCGTGAGCTTTTATCACCTGGTGAAAATGGCGGCCTTGGCTGATCAAATCGCTGCAGCTATAGCGCCAGCTGGTACAAACCAGAAGCTTTCTGAAGATCAGAAACCCGAGGAGATTCGGCTCAAGGTCTTTCTGCCCAGGGACGGTTCCGTGTCCATTCCAAGCCTCTACGGGCTATGGAGAGGAGCGGATTGGCAGGAGCGCGAAACCTATGACATGTTCGGCATTGTTTATGACGGCCATCCCCATCCCAAACGCTTGTTGATGCCAGAAGATTGGATAGGTTGGCCCCTGAGAAAGGATTATGTGCAGCCTGATTTCTATGAAATGCAGGACGCATACTAATCATTCGTCTTAACCATCCCAGCGGTGCTTTCTGTAAAAGCGCATCACCGCTGAGGCTACGCTGCGGGGGTCATGTCTCAGGGTGGCGCTAGGTCTTGTGCCCTGGAGCGGCGCTTGCATCACCTCATATCCCTGCTCCTCGAGGTTCTGAACATCGCAGGTCACGGGCTCCGCTCCGCGACGGCGGTAGTGGTCCAGCAGGGGCGAGGGCGACAAATCTTCCTGGGCAAGCACAGCCGTGAACAGGCGATCATCCACCCCCAGGGTGGACAACTGGGCTTCGATGGCTCGCAGATGGCCGCCCACATCCATGCCGTCCGTCTCGCCGGGTTGGGTCATCAGATTACAGATGTACAAACGAAGGGCCCGACTGCCTCGGATCGCTTCCACCAGTTCAGGAACGAGCAGATTGGGAAGCAGGGAGGTGTACAAACTCCCTGGCCCAAGCACGATTAAATCCGCATGGGCAATGGCTTCCAAGGCCCGGGGGAGGGCCGGCGGGCGCTCTGGGGTGCATCCGAGGCGCATGATTGGGCTTGTGGCCTTGCCGATCGACGACTCGCCCTCAATGCGCTCGCCGTTCTCCAGCTCGGCCCAGAGGCGCACATCCGCATTGGTGGCTGGGACCACCTGCCCCTGGACCGCCAGCACCCGGCTGCTGGCCGCAATCGCCGATTCCAGACTGCCCGTAATCGCCATTAGGGCGGTAAGGAACAGGTTGCCGAAACTGTGACCCTCCAGGCCGCTGCCGGCTTTGAAGCGATATTGGAACAATCGGGTCAGCAAAGGTTCCTCCCGGGCAAGGGCCACCAGACAGTTGCGGATGTCCCCCGGGGGCTGCACTCCCAATTCCCGTCGCAGCACGCCGCTGCTTCCGCCATCGTCGGCGACGGTCACCACCGCCGTGATGTTGCTGCTGTAGCGCTTCAGGCCACTGAGCAGGGTTGCCAGCCCCGTTCCCCCGCCGATGGCCACCACGTTGGGTCCACGGTTCAAGCGGCGCTGTGCCAAAAGAGCATCCACCATGTTGGTGTCTTTCTCAGGGGCGATGGCCTGCTGGATCGCACCTAAGCTTCGTTTGAGGCCCATCCATACCAGCACCTCACCCCCCCCCCCCACCCCCCCCC
>JBJTUM010000024.1:0-16541 GCA_046080725.1 Cyanobium sp.
GTCGCCCTCGAAGGTCAACACCGCATCCACCAGATGTTCCAGCACCTTGGGCCCCGCCAGGACCCCTTCCTTGGTGACATGGCCCACCAGCACGAGGGCCACCCCATGGTGCTTGGCCAACCGTTGCAACGCCGCCGCACACTCCCGCACCTGGGCCACCGTGCCCGGGGCGCTGCTGAGGTTGGGATCGTGGAGTGCCTGGATGCTGTCCACCACGGCCACCGCCGGCCGGAGAGCCTCCAGCTCCTCGAGAACCCGATCCAGATCCGTTTCCGCCAGCAGCTGCAGACCTTCCCCGCCAGGGCTGTCCTGCCGGGGGGGCTGGGGGACCAGCCGGCGCCAGCGCAGCCGGACCTGCTGGGCGGATTCTTCAGCGCTGACGGAGAGGACGCTGCAGTGACCCGCCATGGCCTGGGCCACCTGCAGGAGCAGGGTGGACTTGCCGATGCCAGGGTCGCCTCCCAGCAGCACCAGGGCCCCTGGCACCAATCCGCCCCCCAGCACCCGATCCAGCTCGCTGAACCCCGTGTCCAGGCGGGCCAGGGGTGGAGTGCTTTGGTCCTGGATGGGTGTGGAACGCTTGGGTCTTGGGGGGTCAGTTCCGCTGTCCGTCGATTGGCGGAAGCGATCAGGGCGCCCATCCCGACCGGCCGGCAGAGCTTGCTCAACGAGAGAATTCCAGCTGCCACAGGCCGCACAGCGGCCAAAAAACTGGCGGCTCTGGGCCCCACAGCTCTGGCAGATGTAAACAGAAACGGAACGGGCCAAGAGCTGTTTGTAAAGAAAGGTGGCTTTCGGTGAACAGAGTGCCCTTCAGGCCTTTTCAGTGGATCGGATCCGTTGTAACAGCAGCGCCCTTGCAATGACGGCGACCACCCCGGCCAAAGAGACCATCCTCGTCGTGGACGACGAGGCCAGCATTCGCAGGATTCTGGAGACCCGTCTCTCGATGATTGGCTACCAGGTGCTGACCGCCTCCGACGGCGAAGAAGCGCTGGAAGCCTTTCACCGCGCCAGTCCCGACCTTGTGGTTCTCGATGTGATGATGCCCAAGCTGGATGGCTATGGGGTCTGCCAAGAGCTGCGAAAGGAATCGGATGTGCCGATCGTGATGCTCACGGCCCTAGGCGATGTGGCCGACCGCATCACGGGCCTGGAGCTCGGTGCAGATGATTATGTAGTGAAACCCTTCAGCCCGAAGGAGCTCGAAGCCCGCATTCGCTGCGTGCTTCGGCGGGTGGACAAAGAGCAGGTGGCAGGAATCCCCAACTCGGGGGTAATCCAGGTGGCCGACCTGCGGATCGACACCAACAAGAGGCAGGTTTACAGGGGAAACGAGCGCATCCGCCTGACCGGCATGGAATTCAGCCTGCTGGAGCTACTGGTGAGCCGCTCAGGGGAGCCCTTCAGCCGGGGGGAGATTCTCAAGGAGGTTTGGGGGTATACACCCGAGCGACATGTGGACACCCGTGTGGTGGATGTTCACATCTCCCGGCTGCGTTCCAAACTGGAGGATGATCCCGCCAATCCCGAGCTGATCCTCACAGCCCGGGGCACTGGCTACCTCTTCCAGCGCATCGTTGACTCCGTTGCCTCAGAAGGACTCTGACCACCTCCGTTCCCCCGGACGCCCGTCCCTGAACCGGCGTCAACGGCCAAACCGGACGATCCGGCGGCTTGTGATCTGGTACAAGCGCAACGCGGCGGTGACCAGCTTGGTGGACACCGCCAGCGCCGCCAGCTCCGTGGCTGGAGTGGCCGCGGGCACGGTCCTCCAGCCCCTGGTGCTGGATCCCCTGCGCCGGCTGCAACAGGGCACGGAAGGTCCGGAGGACTGGCCTCTGATCCACGACCGGGACCGCCTCTGGGTGGCCGTCGATGGGATGGGTGGCGATCATGCCCCCGGCCCCATCCTCGAGGGATGTCTGCGGGCCCTTCGGGTTCTGCCTGTTCGCATCCGTTTTGTGGCCGAGCAGGAGCCTCTGGCGAGGGTCGTGAACTCCTTGGGTCTGCGTGATGAGTTAGAGGCTGTTCAAGCCCGTGGCCTCCTGCAAGTTGTCCCCAGCGGTCGCTCCGTGGGGATGGATGAAGAGGCCACAGTGGTGCGGCGCAAGCGGGATGCCAGCATCAACATGGCGATGGATCTGGTGAAATCCGGCCAGGCGATGGCGGTCTACTCCGCTGGCAACTCCGGCGCCGTGATGGCCTCCGCCATCTTTCGCTTGGGGCGCCTGCGGGGAATCGAGCGGCCGGCCATCGGAGCCCTGTTCCCCACCAAAGACCCGGCTCAGCAGGTGTTGGTGCTCGACGTGGGTGGCAACACCGACTGCAAACCCGCCTGGCTCCATCAATTCGCCCTGCTGGGATCGATCTACAGCCGGGATGTCATGCAGGTGGCCAGTCCCCGGGTTGGGTTGCTGAACATCGGCGAGGAGGAATGCAAGGGCAACGACCTGGCCTTGAAAACCCATCCCTTGCTTGTGGCTGATTCCCGGCTGCGCTTTGCCGGCAACTGCGAGGGACGGGATGTGCTCTCTGGCGCGTTCGATGTGGTGGTCTGTGACGGATTCACGGGCAATGTGCTGTTGAAGTTTCTCGAATCCGTGGGGAGCGTGCTGCTGGACGTATTGCGGGCTGAGCTGCCGCGTGGCCGGCGGGGGAAGGTGGGCTCGGCCTTCTTGAGGAGCAACCTGGTGCGCATCAAGAAGCGCCTCGACCATGCCGAGCATGGAGGGGCTCTTCTCCTGGGCGTCGATGGCGTGTGCGTGATTGGCCATGGCAGCAGCAAAGCCCTCTCCGTGGTGAGTGCCCTCCGCCTGGCCCATTCCGCCGCAAGCCATCACGTCATGGATGACCTCCATGCCCTTGGTGCTGAGGCGACTGCAGCCACCTGTGATTGACTGATCCGAACCGAATCCCCCCGGTGACGGAGCCCACTGCCAGCCATCGCAGCTCCACCCACCTTCAGGGGATGACCATCGTTGGATCGGGACGGGCACTGCCCTGCCAAACGGTGAGCAACGAGGCCTTACAAGACCTTGTGGACACCTCCGACGAATGGATTCGCAGCCGCACCGGAATCGGTGCTCGCCGGCTTGCAGGGCCAGGGGAAACCGTCACGACCATGGCCACCGAAGCTGCGAAGGGCGCTATGCGCCATGCGGGCTGGAAACCGGAAGAGGTTGATCTGATCCTGTTGGCCACTTCCAGCCCAGACGACCTGTTTGGCACCGCCCCCCGGGTGCAAGCCGCTCTGGGGGCCCACCAGGCCGTGGCCTTTGACCTCACAGCCGCCTGCAGTGGATTTCTTTTCGCCCTGGTCACAGCGGCCCAATTCATCCGCACAGGAGGGGTGCGCCGTGCCCTGGTCATTGGAGCCGATCAGCTCAGTCGCTGGGTGGATTGGAGCGATCGGCGCACCTGCGTGCTCTTCGGGGATGGGGCGGGAGCCATCGCCCTCGAAGGATGTGCCAAGGGAGATGACGACCTGCTGGCCTATCGGCTGCGCTCCGATGGCACACGCAATGCATGCCTCACCTTGGCTCAACATGAACAGTTCCGGGACTTGCTGGGCGGAATCTCCACCCAGGTGGGGGGATTTCAGCCCCTCTTCATGAACGGGCAGGAGGTTTATAAGTTCGCCGTGCGTGAGGTACCCCTGGTGCTGGCCGAAGTGCTTGAGGCGGCTGGCCTGGGGGCCCACCAAATGGACTGGCTCCTCCTGCACCAGGCCAATCAACGGATTCTTGATGCCGTGGCCGAACGCTTTTCCGTGCCTGCAAACCGGGTGCTCAGCAACCTGGAGTGGTACGGGAACACTTCAGCCGCCACCATCCCCCTGATGCTGGATGAAGCGGTGCGGGAGGGACAGGTGCAGCCGGGTCATCTGCTCGCCACCAGCGGTTTCGGAGCCGGCCTGAGCTGGGGCGCGGCGGTGGTGCGCTGGAGCGGGCCAGCGGTCTCCACGTAATCTCCAAGCCCAACAGCTCATTTTCGTTCATGGCAGTGGCCTGGGTGTTTCCGGGGCAAGGATCACAGAAATCAGGCATGGCCGAATCCGTGCTCAGCCTCCCCGGAGCTGCGGAACGCTTCGCTCTCGCCTCCGAAAGACTCGGGCGGGATCTCCTGGCCATCTGTTCGGCCAGCGAGGCGGGGGAGGGCCTGCACAGCCTCAATGACACCCGCAACACCCAGCCCGCCCTGTTTGTGGTGGAAAGTCTGCTGGTGGATGCCCTGCAGGCCCAAGGGCGCCGACCGGACCTGGTGGCGGGCCACAGCCTGGGGGAACTGGTGGCCCTCTATGCCGCAGGAGTATTTGACGCAGACACGGGCCTGGCTCTGATGCAATGCCGCAGCGAGCTGATGGCGGCGGCCGGGGGCGGAGCGATGACCGCCGTCATCGGCTTCGACCCCCAGCAATTGCAAGAGCTGGTGGCTGCCACGGAAGGTGTGGTGGTGGCCAACGACAACAGCGAAGCCCAGGTGGTGCTCTCGGGCACACCGGAGGCCGTGGCCGCTGTGAGCGGGGTCCTCCGCTGCAAGCGGGCCATTCCTCTGGCCGTCTCCGGAGCTTTCCACTCCCCGTTCATGGCCGAGGCAGCCGCCTGCTTCGCTGAAGAGCTTGAGCGTGTTTCCTTCCGTGAGGCCATCGTGCCCGTGGTGAGCAACAGTGATCCCACCCCCGATCGCGACCCGGACGTGCTGAAGAGCCGACTGAAGCGGCAGATGACCAGTGGGGTGCGCTGGCGGGAAACCATGGGGCGCCTAGAGCAGGAGGGCATCGTGACGGCCGTGGAGATTGGCCCAGGAAACGTGCTCAGCGGACTGATCAAACGCAGCTGCCCCGGTGTGGAGACCGCCCAAGTGGGGAGTGCCGCCGATCTGCAGTTGTGAAACAACCCCTGCTGCATGCTGCCAATCCCACCCTCCCTTACCACCTGATGCGGTGGCTGCTGGTTTGGCCCATCTTTCGATTCCTCCTGCGAGGTCGAACCGAAGGGAGGGTCAGCGTGCCACCCCAGGGGGGGCTGGTAGTCGTCGCCAACCATGGCTCCCATCTCGATCCCCCGCTCCTGAGTTCTGCCGTGGGCCGGCCGGTGGCCTTCATGGCCAAGGAGGAATTGTTCCGCGTGCCCCTGCTTGGGCCGCTGATCCGGGCCTGCGGGGCCTACCCCGTGGCCCGGGGGGGTGGTGATCGGGAAGCCCTACGCACCGCCTGCCGCAGGCTGGAGGAGGGCTGGGCCACAGGAGTGTTTCTGGATGGCACCCGCCAGGCCGATGGAAGGGTCTCCAGGCCTCTACCCGGTGCGGCTCTCCTGCGGCCCGCACGGGCCGTCCCCTTCTCCCGGTGGCTATCATCAACAGCCAACTGGCACTTGGACCGGGGGGGCGATTCAAGCTGGTGCCCGTGCATGTGCGCATCGGCACACCCATCCCCCCTCCGGCTTCCACCCGTCGGGCCGATCTGGATGCGGTCACGGAGGCCTGCCAAGGGCAGATCAACCGGATGCTGGATCAAGGGCTGATCACAACTCCCCTAATCGCCGCAACCACCCCGCCAGCTCTGTTTTCCCCCAGATCCTCAGATCCCGGCCGCTGATCACCCAGACAGCGGCTCGGAGCCCATCCCCCCAGATTTTTTTCTGTGTTTCCGTCACGCAGGCCTTGCCACAGGGCACCGACACGGGGGTCAGGTGAATGCCCCTGCTGCCCGCCACGATCCTGCCCACCAGCAAAGCCCGCTGCATATGGTCACGGCTGGTCACCAGCAGGGCATGACGAATCCGGGCCTGGCGAAGGTCATCCACCAAAGAGGTGAAATTGGTGAGTGTGTCTCGGGCGCGATAGTCGAGGGTCACCTGGCCAGCCGGGAGGCCCTCCCGCTCGCGAAACAACCAAGTGGCATATTCCGGATTTGTGCCGCCACTTACGACCACAGGCAGGCCGTCTGCACGAGCCAGTTGGGCGGCCACCTGTTCCCGAGCTGGATCTCCTCCAAGCACGAGGATCATCTGCGGAGGCGGCGGCATGGGCCACCACCAGCCGCGGGACAGCCACATCAGGGAAAGTCCAGCCAAACCGAGAGCGAGCAGGGGCATGCGCGGGGATCTGCGCCGAAGCTGCCTCCTGCTCCGATGGGTTGGCCTCACAGGAGCTCCACTGGGCTGGTGGGGTAGAGGGGCACCACGGAAGCCCAGGGGGCGGGCCTGCCCAGCCCTGCAACAGCCTGGCTGATGGCCAGCAATTCCCCTGCATCAGCGGGAATGAGGGGTTGTGCAGGATAACGACCATGTCTTCCCAGCACCTGAAACACATCACCCTCCTGGCGATACAGCCGGGGAGGATCCAGCTCGGCAACTCCCCCAGGGCTGCTGGCCTCCAGGCGATATAGGCCCGCCACCACCCCATGGCGAGGGAGCTCCTGCCACAGGATCAGTGGTTCGCGGGAGGGTTGCTCTACGAGCAGGCGCCGGGCCATAAGGTGAAAACTGCTGATCCCATCGAGGGGCAACGACAGCTGCTGGCAGAGGGTGCGCGCCATCGCCACGGTGAGGCGGGTTCCTGTGAACCCACCAGGCCCGGTGGCCACGGCCAACCGAGCCAGATGGGGCCACTCTCGAGCGGGCAGCAATGTCTCCACACAGGGCAACAATTCATTGGCCAAGCTCCTCCCCAGGGGAAAGGCTTCCATCCGAGGGATGACATCTTGCTGCCCAAGCGGCTGCACGGCCACGCCAAGACTTTCGCTTGAGCTGTGGAGAGCCAGCAACCAGCCCCTGGGGCCGGGGTCCACCGATCCTTTCATGCGGGGATGGCCTGATCGGGCCGAAGGCGTTTCCAGTGGCCTGGATCGGCGGAGAAACTCTCACAAGCCCTGACATCCCACTCCATCCCCGCAGAGCCGCCGGGCAGCTCACGAATCTGAATATGCACGTTGGGCCGCACTGGACGAAAGGATGGCTGGTGATTGAGATGTGGAACGCCATGCTGGCGCTCCACCGCGTGGTAGGCCTGGCAGCGATCCACCCAATGGCAATCCACGCAGATACACATGCCGCCTGATCCCACGGGCTCTCTCATTTTGGCGTGTGACTCCATGCCCCACCAATCGCTGTGGGCGGTTCTGGCTGTCAGAACATGGCCCTTGCCCTTCCACCTCCTCCCCCCCGGCACCGCCCTGGTGGGGGGGGCGGTGCGTGATGGCTTGCTCGGGCGCCTGGGAGAACGACCAGATCTGGATCTGGTCGTTCCGGGTGATGGGCTGGCCCTGGCTCATCAGTTGTCCCGGGAGATGGGTGGAACGGCGGTGGATCTGGATCGGGAACGGTCCATCGGCCGGCTGGTGCTGAAGGGCTGGACCCTGGACTTCGCCAAACAGGAGGGGGACTCCTTAGAGGCGGACTTGAAGCGACGGGATTACACCGTCAATGCCATCGCCCTTCGTCTTCCCATTGGCCAAGAGACGTTGGCTCTGATCGACCCCCTCCAGGGGCTGGAGGACATCAAGCAGCACCAGATGCGAGCCCTTTCCGAGGCAAATCTGCTGGATGATCCCCTCAGGCTGCTCAGGGGCCTGCGGCTGGCCACCGAGCTAGACTTTGCGATCGCAGACCAGACCTGGGGATGGATCCTGCGCCACCGGCTCAAGCTGGCCGCAGTCGCCGGGGAGCGCGTTCTCGCCGAGTTGCAACGCCTCGTGAGCTGTGTGGAGGGGAACAAGGGGATCGAGCTGCTGATTCAGAGCGGCCTGATCGAGGCTTGGACACCCCGCTCAGAAGGCTCCTCCCGGCCCCTTTCCCTCGCCCATCTCTCTCCCGCCCAGGCCAGGGCGCGGGGGTTCACGGATGTAGAAACAGCCAGGGCGCTTCCATTGGCCAGGCTGGCGGCCCTGCTGGATGCATCCAGCCTGGAGGCTTTGCATGCCAGTCAGAAACTGCAACGCCGCTGCCGCCACCTGCGGCGCTGGCGCGAGCGGTTGGCGGCCCTGGACCTTCTCAAAGACCAGGGCCTCGGCGGCCTGCCAGAGGCCGAACAACTGGAGTTGCACCGGCAGTTGGGTGAGGACCTGCCCGCCCTCCTCATGGAGCTGGTGCCTCCACAGGCTGAAGCGGCACTCAAGCGGTGGCGCGATCCAGGGGATCCCCTGTTCCATCCCAAGTCACCCCTCGATGGGCGAAAACTTCAAGTTCAGCTGCAGTTGTCAGCTAGTCCGCTCCTGGGGAAGCTGCTCGCCCACCTCTCTACGGAGAGGGCTTTCGGCCGCCTCCCTCGATATGCCTCCGATGAGCAGACCCTGACTGCAGCCCGAACTTGGCTCAAAACCCAAGGGGTCCCTCGCCATGATTAACTGCATGGTGCAACGGCGTCCATCATCGCCAGGCGCAGTCTTTTTCTCTTCTGCCACACTTTCCATGAGCGTTCGTCTTTATGTCGGCAATCTGCCGAGCGTTTTTGATGTCAAGGAGCTTGAGGCTCTGCTCAGTGGTGTGGGAGAAGGCATCCGCTTTAAGCCGGTGAACGACCGTGACACTGGAGCCTGCAGGGGTTTTGGCTTCGCCAATGTGGAGGATCCCAACTTGGCGGAAACCCTCATTGCCCAACTCAATGGGCGCGACTTTGGCGGGCAAGCACTTCGCATCGAAGTGTCCGAGCGCCGCGACACCCGGAGCTCGTCGCAGCCCAGGGAGGATCGTCGGATCGGTGGAAGCAGCCCCAGCCCAGTCCGCAAAGCAGCCGACAAGGTGGTGCACGCCGACGAGGTGGAGACCAATGCTCCCGATCCTCGCTGGGCGGGAGAACTGGCCAAGCTGAAGAACCTTTTGGCCAACCAGACGGTTGGGGTCTAGACAGAAACCGATGGCTCCCTCCACCCCCCACCTATGGGAATGGAGGGGCCATCGCATCGGCTGGGTTCAGAAGGGCTCCCCCGAAAACCCCAGCGCAGTCGTTCTGATTCACGGTTTCGGCGCCAATGCTCGCCATTGGCGGCACAACATCCCCGTGCTGGCGGAGGCAACGGAAGTTTTTGCCATCGACCTGCTGGGGTTTGGCTCCAGTGCAAAACCACCTTCCCGATTACAGGGAGAGATTCCACGACCTGGGTCGGTGCGCTACTGCTTCTCTCTCTGGGCTGAGCTTGTCGCCGATTTTGTTGCGGAACACGTCTGCATGGGATTTCCGGAGAGGAAGGTTCACCTGGTGGGTAACTCCATAGGCGGGGTTGTCGCCCTAGCCACCGCCAAGCTAATGAGCGAACGGGGTCATCCTCCCCAGCAGGTGATCCTCATCGACTGCGCCCAGAGGACGCTCGATGAGAAACGGGTCGCGGAGCTTCCCTTGCTGCAGCAGCTCACCCGACCGCTGTTAAAACGAATGGTTCGACAGCGGTGGCTGACCACGACGCTGTTTCAATTTTTAGCTCGCCCTCCTTACATTCGCCGGGTCCTGGCGGTTGCCTATCCAACGGGGGCCAATGTAGACGAAGAGCTGGTAGATCTGCTCTATCAACCATCGACAGATTCGGGAGCGCCCGAGAGTTTTCGCGGCTTCGTGAACCTCTTCTCTGACGTGCTGGCTCCCGATCTCCTGGCGAAACTGCCGGTGAACGTGCGGATGATCTGGGGCAGCCGGGATCCCTGGGAATCCACCCAGGAAGCTCAGAGGTGGGCGCGGGAGTTCAGCAGCATTCGTGAGCTGAAAGTGGTGGAGGGACTCGGGCACTGTCCCCACGACGAGGGCCCTGAGAAAGTGAATCCCATTCTTCTGGAGTGGCTGGAGGCGAGTTAGTGCACCTGAGCCAAGACGTAGGAGAGAGGAAGATCGAGGAGCTTGCCGGCCGTGGGCACAAAGGCCCGGCGATTAAAGACATCAAAATCCTGTCGTTCGATGACATCGAGGATGCCCCGATAGAGCCGCAGGGAGGCCCACACTGGCCAGCGTGCATCAGCTGACAACCAGCGCACGCCCTCCTCTGAACGGGCAAACCATTCTCGGGCCCGGGCCAATTGAAACGTCATGAGCGCACGCCAGTTGTCATTCAGCCGTCCGGCCATAAGATCAGATTCGGCATAGCCAAAGCGCTTCATCTCATCTTCCGGGAGGTAGATCCGACCACGGGCCCGATCTTCTCCCACATCGCGAAGGATGTTGGTAAGCTGATTGGCAATCCCGAGGGCAATGGCCGCTTGGGTGGGATCGGGGCGCTCACTCCAGGGCGCAGAGGTGTAGGCAGGATCCAGACCCATCACTGCCTGACTCATCAGACCAACCGTACCCGCCACCCGGTAGCAATAAAGCTCTAGCTCTGCAAAGCTCGCATAGCGTTGCTTTCTGACATCCATCCTCTGTCCTTCGATCATGTCGAGATAAGCCTGTTTCGGCTGGGGAAATCGCTCCATGGTGTCCACCATCACCCGGTCCAGATCATCTGCGCTGTGGCCGTCAAAAAGGGCTAGAGTCCGATTTTCCCAGGCATCGAGACGGGCCAGTAGGGTCTCTGGGGGCAAGGCCTGTGCCTGGGGGCTGTCCATCAGCTCGTCGGTGCGCCGACACCACACATAGATGGCCCAGATCGCCCGACGCTTGGCCGGTGGCATCAACAGGGTGCCGAGGTAAAAGGTTTTGGCCCACTGGGCAGTTTCTTGGCGACAAAGCTCGTAGGCCTCATCCAAGGTGACCAGGGAGCCCAGAGAAGGAGTGGTGCCCACCACAATCACCTCCCCGCGGCGGCGCCAGCAATGTCTGGGGATGGGGCCCTAGAGGTGGCCGGTTCCGAAATCGCCTGAGCACATAGCTTGCCGCTGAGCACAGCCCCTTCCATGGATGCCAAATACCGTTGCATGGTGTAATCTCCGGCCATAAAGAAATTGGAGATGGGGGATTTCTGGTCCGGTCTCAGCTCCTGGCAGCCTGGGACGGTTTTATACACAGATAACGGCGTTTTCACAACAATCGACTTACGAAGTTGGGCGGGCTGGTCGGTAGCAAAGTGCTGGGGGAACAGCCGCTTCAGCTCCTCCATGGTGGCCGCGACGATGTCCGCATCCGATTTGCCGATCCACTCCTTGGCTGGGGCAAAAACCAGCTCCAACATCGAACGATCGGGATCAGCGTATTCCTTGCATGTATTGCTCATGTCCGCATAGACACTGAGCAGGTCGCTGCGACTGAACAGCAAATGGTCGATCTCGGTAAGCTTGCGATCAAACCAAAGGTGAATGTTGATCACCGGAACACCGTTGAGGCCAGTCAACTTAGAGAAATAGGGCATCTGCTTCCAAGGATCAGGCAAGAGCAGCTTCAATGGATCCACAGGCAGGGCGCTCACGTAGACATCGGCCTTAACCTGAGCTTCGCCCTCTCCGGACCCTCCCATTCGGAAGGCAGCCACGGAGCCATCCTGATGGAGCTCGATGGCACGGAGGGCTCGCTTCATGATCACTTCCCCGCCTCTGGCACGGATGTATTCCACCAAGGGTTCACAGAGGCGTTGGGGGGGGTTTCCATCCAAAAACGCCATGCGGGAGCCATCCCGCTCTTGAAGAAAGCGATTCAAGGCTGTGAGCACAACCGTGCTGGAAATCTCATCGGGGCCTATGAAATTCAGCGCCTTGCTCATGGCCAAGAACACTTCATCATTGACCCGTTCAGGAATATTGTGAATTCTCAGCCATTCGCTCCATGAATACCGGTCGCAAGCTTCCACATAATTTTGCCCGCGAAGCATAGCGGGCACAAGGCCTAAGCCAAAGGCAATCTTCTCCGGCCAGGTGAGCATGTCGTTGTTTGAAAGGATCGCAGCCACTCCATTGATGGGTGCCGGAAGATCGGGGAAGTCGAAGCGGCTATAGGTGCCGGGAACTTCCTGTTGGTTGAAAATCATGCTATGGCTTTTCCACTGCAAGCGATCCTCGATATCCAATTCCGCAAACAGCTGACGCATGTTGCGATAGGCCCCAAAAAAGATATGTAATCCTGTTTCGTACCAATCGCCATCGCTGTCCTGCCAAGCCGCCACCTTGCCCCCAAGCACATCCCGCGCCTCGTAGACCACGGGGATGTGTCCGGCATCGCACAGATATTTTGCGCAGGACAAACCAGCCAACCCTGCCCCTGCAATGGCAACGCGCATGGCGGTCCCAAACACTTAGGGCAACCTTATCGGTCTGCAGCACCAAAGCGTCGACGAGCTCCCCTAAAGGGCCTGCCTTCTCCCTAGAGTTGAGAGACTCCCTCAATGCCCTGTTCATCCCAGACATGGACACGCTTCTGAAGTCCACCACCCGGCACGTGCGGCTGTTCACGGCAAGGGTGGAAGGGGGTGATCTGGTGCCCGATGCCAGCCAACTCACCCTCGACTTGGACCCAGACGAGGAATTTCTATGGGATGTGGGAGTGGTTCGCAAAGTGCAGGATCGCTTCCGTGAGCTGGTGGTCGCCCATGCAGGGGAGGATCTCAACGACTACACCTTGCGGCGCATTGGATCGGAGCTGGAGGGATGTTTGCGCCAGCTCCTGCAAGCCGGTGAGCTCCGTTACAACCCGGATTGCCGGGTAATGAACTATTCAATGGGCCTGCCCCGCAGCCCCGAGGCCCTGTGACCCGCTCTCGACCAGACAACTGGGGCGACTTCTCTGAGGATCGGCGCCCGGAACGCACGGTAAGGGACAACACAAACAATTGGAATGGCCGCAATCAGTCCTACGGGCGTTCCGACAGGGAGTCTCGCTATCGCAACGATCCAGGGCTGGACGACCGAGGCGGGGGGCGGGGCCCTGGAAGTGGCGGGGGAGGAAGTCCTGGCGGTGGCGGCTTCAATGTGGCCACGGCAGCCCTGCTGGCGGGGGTCCTTGTCGTCGGCATCGGCATCGGGAGCGCGGTGACCAGCACCACACAGGGCAATCAAGGAAACATCGCCAGCAGTCAGCAATTGGACATGGCCGTGCCCGACCCAGAATTCTGTAAACAGTGGGGTGCAAGCGCCTTTGTGATGGATATCGAGCTCTACACAACGATGAACCCCAGCAGCAGTTTTGTGACCCAGCCCACACTGCAGCCCGGTTGCGTCATTCGCAGGGAAAATTGGGCCGTGCTCCAGAAGCAGGGCGCAGTGACGGCAGAGCAGATGCGGGAATGTAAACAACGTATGAACACCTTTGCGTACATCGGCTCCATCCGCGACAAACCAATTGTTCGTTGCGTTTACCAAACAGATGTCAGTGGGAACAAGTTCCAGGTGCCGGGAGTGGCCGGAGCGGCAGATGATTCCGTTGGCGTGACTCCAGAGGGGGATCAATTCTGAGCCATTAACTCAGGTAGGCACCACCGGGGTGAGAGCCTCCGCGGCCTTGGTCTGAGCTGGTTGCCGCAAAGGACTTTCAGGGCTTGCGAAGACCGGCAGAACCTCCTTGCGGAAAGCTTCCGCGGCCCTTGAGCAATAGCGTGCGGGGTGGCTGATCAACTTGAGCTGCCTACGCACCTGCAGATCGGCAACCTGGGGCCTGTGCAGACTGCCAGAGGCCAGTTCCCTTTCGATGGAAACCACAGGTAGGAAAGCAGCTCCAAGGCCAGATTGCACCGCATTCTTGATGGCTTCAAAGGAATTCAACTCCATTTCAATCTTCATGCGTCCCACATCCAGTTTGGAGCGGGAAAGAAGTTGGTCCACCATTTTGCGGGTGGTGGATTGGGCATCGAGGCAAACAAACCCCAGGCGGTAAAGATCCTCTTTCGTGAGTTCGGGCAGTCGGGCCAGAGGATGTTTCGGAGGCAGCACCAGGGCAAGTTCATCATTGGCATAGGCCACCACCTGGAGCAAATCGTTGAGATCCGGGGGCAACTCCCCGCCGATGATGGCCAGATCCACCTGGCCATTGGCCACACCCCAGGCCGTACGTCGGGTGCTGTGCACCTGAAGCTGCACAGACACCTCGGGATACTTCTGACGGAAAAGGCCTATCATCCTTGGCATTAGATAGGTACCTGTGGTTTGGCTGGCGCCAACAACCAGAGTTCCGCCCTTGAGATTGTGAAGGTCATCCAAGGCCCGGCAGGCCTCCTGACACTGGCTGAGGATGCGGTCGCAATAGCTGAGCAGCAGATGGCCCGCCTCGGTGAGCTGGGCTTTGCGCCCCCCTCGATCAAACAGAGCCACATCGAGCTGCTTCTCCAAGTTCTGAATCTGCAGACTGACGGCTGGCTGGGTCACATAGAGGTTGTTGGCAGCTTTCTTGAAGCTGCCTTCACTGGCAATCGCCCGAAGGATGCGGAGCTGATCAAGGGTGAAAGGCAGATCTGCCATGGGCTCTGGTGGTCCTCGGTGGGGTCCGCGGAAGGGTCCTCGGGTTGGCCGATGGCTGAACCGGCAAGTCGGAGACAACTGTAGGGGGGTTGCCGGTTGGCAGACTGATCCCATACGACTTGCGTTACGCGGCGAACAGTGATGGTCAGCTCTGCCCACCACAGCAGTTGGGTGATGGCCCTCCTCCTCCTTGGTTTCGCCCTGTTGCACAGCGGAGGAGCGGCCCTGCGGCCCTGGGCGGCAACACAGATCGGCGAGCGGGTCTGGCGCCTGCTGTTTGCAGCGATCAGCATTCCTTCCGCCGGCCTTGTCATCGCCTATTTTCTCAGCCACCGCTACGACGGCATCCGCTTCTGGTGCCTGCAGGACCAACCCTGGATGATCCCTTTGGTGTGGGCTGGCACGGCCCTGAGCTTCTTTTTCCTCTATCCCGCCACCTACAACCTGCTTGAGATTCCCGCGGTACTGAAGCCCGAGGTGCGGCTCTACTCCAAGGGCATCATGCGCATCAGCCGCCACCCGCAGGCCGTGGGCCAGGTGCTCTGGTGCGCCACCCATCTGCTCTGGATCGGCACCAGTTTCATGGTGGTCACCTGTGCTGCACTGATTGCCCACCATGCCTTTGCGATTTGGCACGGCGACCACAGGCTCCGCAAGCGTTTTGGTCCTGCCTTTGAGGAATGGAAGGCGAGCACCTCCGTTCTTCCCTTCAAAGCGGTAGCGGATGGACGGCAGCAGTTGGAGCTGCAGGAATTCATCAGGCCCTCTCAGGTGGGCATCGCCGTGGCGGTTGGGGTGCTCTGGGGGGCCCACCGCTGGAGTGGATCGGCCGCGACGGCATTTTCCCGCACGGGCTTGGCCCACTTGCTTGGGTGAAGTGACAGGGATAGCTGAGTCCCCCGCACGGCCTGACTACACTCGACAGACGCTTGATCGAAGGGGATGCCTGCTGCTGACCTGGCCTGGTTGATACCCCTGTTGCCCCTGCTGGGTGCCTGCATCACGGGCCTTGGGTTGTTGAGTTTCAACCGCACCGTGAACCGGCTGCGCAAGCCGGTGGCGTGGTTTCTCGTCACCTGCGTCGGGACGGCCGCTGTGCTCAGTTTCGCCGTACTTGCAGAGCAACTGGCCGGTGCAGCACCGCGGGAGGTGCTTTTCGATTGGGCCAGTGCGGGAACTTTCAACCTACAGATGGGCTACAGGGTCGATCCCCTGGGAGCGGTGATGCTCTGCCTAGTCACCACCATTGCCCTGCTGGTGATGGTGTATTCCGACGGATACATGGCCCATGACAAGGGCTATGTCCGGTTTTTCACCTACCTGGCCCTCTTCAGCAGCTCGATGCTGGGTCTTGTGATCAGTCCCAATCTGCTTGAGATCTACGTGTTCTGGGAGCTGGTCGGCATGTGTTCCTATCTGCTGGTGGGCTTCTGGTACGACCGGGACGGGGCAGCCAACGCGGCCCAGAAAGCTTTCGTGGTCAATCGTGTTGGCGACTTCGGATTGCTGCTGGGAATCCTGGGTCTGTTCTGGGCCACAGGCAGTTTCGGGTTTGAAACCATCGGCATTCGTCTTTATGAGGCTGTAGCAGAAGGGCGGATCACTACGGCCGTCGCCGTGCTCCTATGCCTGCTGGTGTTCATGGGGCCCATGGCCAAATCGGCCCAATTTCCACTTCATGTGTGGCTTCCGGATGCGATGGAAGGACCCACACCCATCTCCGCCCTGATTCATTCGGCCACCATGGTGGCCGCAGGGGTGTTTCTTGTGGAACGGCTTCAGCCGGTGTATGCCCCTTACCCCATGGTGCAGATGGTCATTGCGGTGATCGGCACCATCACGCTTTTTCTGGGCGCCTCCATTGCGCTCATCCAACAGGATCTCAAGAAAGGGTTGGCCTACAGTACCGTCTCCCAGCTGGGGTACATGATGTTGGCAATGGGCTGTGGGGCGCATGTAGCAGGAATGTTCCACCTGGTCACCCATGCCTTCTTCAAGGCCATGCTAATTCTCGGTTCCGGCTCCGTGGTCCATGCCATGGAGGAGGTAGTGGGTCATGATCCCGTGCTGGCCCAGGACATGCGCCTGATGGGAGGCCTGAGAAAATACATGCCCATCACGGCCATCACCTTTCTCATCGGCTGCATCGCCATTGCCGGAATCCCTCCTCTGGCGGGGCTCTGGAGCAAGGATGAGATTCTCGGCCAGGCCTTTCACACCTACCCTCTGCTTTGGGGCGCA
>JBJTUM010000025.1:0-52564 GCA_046080725.1 Cyanobium sp.
TGGGGCCGACGCCGGCGCCGATGCAGGCGCCACCGGCAACGGGATTAGAGGAGGTGACATAGGGATAAGTGCCGTGATCGAGATCCAGCAAGGTGCCCTGGGCACCCTCAAACAAAATGTTTTTTCGCTCCCTGGCGGCCTGATGGATCACGCGGGTGCAATCCACAACGAAGGGGGCCAACCTCTGCCCATAGGCCGCATATTCCTCAATCACCGCCTCAGGATCCAAGGGCTCCAGGCCGTAAACCCCAACAAGGAGATCGTTCTTCTCGGCCAAGGGTCCCAGCAACCGGTCACGGAGGCGCTCCACATTTAGAAGATCAATCACCCGGATGCCGTTGCGCTCCGACTTGTCCGCATAGGTAGGACCAATCCCCCGACCGGTGGTGCCGATCCTTCGCTCTCCCCGTCTCAGCTCCAGGGCCTGATCCAACAGGCGGTGGTAAGGCATGGTGACGTGAGCTGTGGAAGCCAGTTTGAGGCCGGAGGGACTGATGCCACAGGCCATCAGCATGTCGAGCTCCCCCAGCATCACGCGGGGATCGACCACCGTTCCAGAGCCAATCAGACAGATGGTGTCTGGATACAGGATGCCGGAGGGAATCAGGTGGAGCTTTAAGACTCGATTGCCCACCACAATCGTGTGGCCCGCATTCACGCCTCCTTGATAGCGAACCACAACGTCAGCGGATCTGCTCAGCAGATCTGTAATTTTCCCCTTACCTTCATCACCCCACTGTGCACCGATAATGACAACGTTGGCCAAGGACACCGCGGCCTGAAGCCGCCTTCGAGCACAAACAACAATTATCTCAGACGGATGGGTACTTAGTCAAAATCTTCTGATTGATCTTCACAAGCAACGGAAGCGGTTCCATCAAGCCCCCTTGCTCGCCGATGCGGCAGCCTGCTCCAGCTCCTTGCGGACCCTGTTGCGAAGGGTGTCAGGAAGAGGACGATTGGAATAGGCGTTGTAATGGCTCGCTAGGGAATTAAGGGCCGTCTGCATCGTGGTGAAGGACGAGAGGCCATTAACTGACGGGCGCGGGCGATAACGGGCCATGTAGTCGTTAATCAGGGCGCGAGCGTGGGTAATGGACTCCGAAGCGCCTGGATCGTCGGCCGGAAGAGCGATGGTGCTGAGAAGGGATTGGGTCACGGCGGCCGTGTCTTCTACGTAGTTGCCGCTGAGCAAGCCCCCACCACTACAGGCTGACAGGCTCAGGCACAGCATCAGCACCAGGGACAGAACCAATGGCTGGAGCCTGGACAGACGGGCCGCAAGCGCTTGGGCGGCCCAGCGGGCCAAGTTGGAAAAAGAGCGCAAAACTGCAGCCATGGTGAGGAAGGGGAATGGGGGCGATCCTACGGTTCCCCCCCTGCCCGCTCCACGCAAACCCGTTTGGAGAGCCAGGAGCAAGCCTCGCCCACTGCTATCTCCACTGCCTCTCCCGAGCGGCGCGTGACCACTTCAACAGTCCCAGAAGCCGCTCCCCGTCCGACAACGACCCGATAAGGAATCCCCAGGAGATCGGCGTCCTTAAACTTCACCCCTGCCCGTTCCTGGCGGTCATCCAACAAGACCTCCAGCCCCTGCTCCCCAAGCGCTTTATACACGCTTTCCGCTACAGCGACCTGGGTGGAGTCCTGGCTGCTGGCGATGATCACAATCACCTCAAAGGGAGCGATGGACACCGGCCAGCACAGCCCCTTTTCGTCATGAAGTTGCTCAACGGCCGCCTGAGCCAGCCTGGAGACGCCAATGCCGTAGCAACCCATCCACAGCGGCCGCTCCTCCCCCTCCTCAGAGGTAAAGGTGGCCCCCATGACCCGAGAATACTTTTGACCTAGCTGAAAAATATGTCCCACTTCAATTCCCCTGGCGGTGTCAAGGAGTTGGGAAGGATCATGGACGCAACGGTCGCCCCGTTGGGCCTCTCTCAGATCCACGATCAAAGGAATGGGGGTGAGATCTCCCCAGGCGGCACCCACTAAATGCCAATCCCTGCGGTTCGAACCGCAGACAAAGACAGGCAGCTCAGCGGCGGTGGGGTCGGCAAAGCCCAGGAGGGTGGAGCTCCAGGTTTTTGCCCCCGCAAAGGCTGCGTGATCCAGATGGGGACCCAAGAATCCGAAGGGCAGCGGAGACAAACCCTCCTCCACCAGGTGGGCTGGCTCCATGGCCACAACTTCAAGCAGAGAGCCTTGGCTCTTGATCCTTTTCTGGAGGGCATTGCTGAGCTTCACCACATTCAATTGCTGATCGCCCCGAAGACTGACGAGCACTGGATGGGGGGCCCCCTCAGCAAAACGCGCAACCAGCAACAGCACCTTCACGATCTGAGAGGGATGGAAACCATTGGCCTGGCAAAGGTCTGCGATGGTGACCTGATCAGGCGTGGAAAGCTCGCGACAAGATTCGATGCAGAGGGGAATGGGTTCTGGGGGTAAGGAAACCGCGCGCTCCAGGTTGGCGGCATACGCCCCATCAGGACTGGCCAGAATCAAATCCTCCCCCGCCTCTGCCGTCACCATGAATTCCTGGCTTGCGGAGCCGCCGATGGCACCGCTATCGGCTTCAACGGCCACGGTGCGCAAGCCACAGCGCTGAAACACGCGTCGATAGGCCCCATCCATTAAGCAATAGGTCTGTCTGAGGGACTCCTCATCAGCGTGGAACGAATAAGCATCTTTCATGATGAATTCCCTGCCCCGCATCAAGCCAAATCGGGGCCGAATCTCATCCCGGAACTTACTTTGCACTTGGTAAAGGCAAACGGGCAGTTGGCGATAGGACCGGAGCAGATCGGCGGCCAGCGCGGTGACCACCTCTTCGTGGGTAGGGCCCAGGCCCAGTTCCCGGCCCTGGCGGTCGTGCAGGTGAAACATGATCCCCTCCCCAGCGGTATAACCGGCCCATCTCCCACTGCGCTGCCAAAGCTCCGCAGGTTGCAGTTGGGGCAGCAGCGTTTCCAAGGCACCAATGCTGTCCATTTCATCGCGGACAAGGGCAGAAATTTTTTGCAACACACGCCACATCAGGGGCAGGTAGGCGTAAATCCCTGGCGCAACACGCCTGATGAAGCCTGCTCTTAACAGCAGCTTGTGGGAGACGATCTCAGCTTCTGCAGGGTCATCACGCAGCGTCACCAGCAGGAGGCGGGAGACGCGCATGGGTTCATGACTCACTAAGAAGGAACCTATCACTCAGCCAGGAGTGGGCGTCTGAATGTGTGTCCCATCGTTGTGGCGGGCCTGGAAAGCTCTGCTATTCTCGCTTAAACATTCTTAAAAGATCAAAGGAAAGTTATTATGTTTGCTGCCAGCAACTCTGATCCCACGAACGCTCTCGGCCTTTCAGGCGAGCAGGTTGATGATGAGATTGCTGCCCTCTCCCCATCTGGCGAAACCGAAACTTCGAATTCCTCCTTAATCGGAATTGATGATGTTCAGAAAGCTTTAAATCGTTCAAGAGCATCGGTGTATCGGTATACAAATACAGATCCCCGCAATATCAATCCACCTTTCAACCCCCGAAAACTCAATCCCGAGTTTCGTAGTGACATCAAACAACCGCTGATGTTCCATGCCAATGAAGTAGCCAGATTTGCCCGGGACGTGCTTCGGATCAAAGAAGTTACCGTCGAGGTGCTCAATGCGCCCTCGACAGCCACTCAACAACTTTTGGGCTCGATCCTCAACGAATTGGTCGCCATCCGGCAGAGGCTCGATGCGCTCGATCTCATCACAGACGAACTTCAACCGCTCCGGGAGCAAAACAACAAGGCCAGGCCAGCTGCCTGACGAGTCAGGGCAACCGCTGGACCAGAAAACCCTCATAATCCAGGGCCCGAAAGACGGGGCAGGGATCGCTGAATCCCGTTACCTCCAGAAGCCCCGTCAGTCGAGACAGGCTCAGGGGATGAACCTCTCCGAGAATTTTGGAGGCATCGATCAGAGGGGGGATCCGCTCAGAGCGTTGAAACAGTTGGCGAGCCGAGATGAGCTGCTGTTCGATGCTGCTGCGTTCCGGTTGCATCTGATCCACCAGCACCATTTGGGCTCCAGGGCGCAGACTTTGGGAGAGGGAACTCAGAAATCGTCTTTTGCTTCCGTCGTCCGGGAGACCCTGGAGTACAAGAACGGCTATGGCCCCATCAAAAACAGGCTCTCCGGAAAGATCCTCCACGGTGCCTTTCACCCATTGAATCGGGGCTGTCGTCTCTGGATCTCCTGGTTGAGCCTGCAGCTTGTCCCGGGCCATCGCCAACATGTCCTGGGAGGGATCGAGTGCCGTGAGCTGCCAGTCCGGGCGGAGTTGCCATGCTGCGAGCAGCTCTGCTCCCGAGCCACAGCCAGCCACCAACACGGACGAGCCACGGGCCTGGGCCAAAGGAGAAGCCGCGATAAGGGACACAGAGAGTCTGGCCAGGCTCGTATAGCCAGGGATCAAGCTCGCAATCAGGCTGTCGTAACCGGAGAGGCTCATGAATTTGAGATCACCCCGACTTTGGCCCATCGTAAGGGGGCCACTTCCAATCTTTCTTACGACCAGTCGAGTGAAATCGCGACCCGAGGTGCCCTAAGTTGGGCTGCGCCTCCACCCCCAACCCATCGTGCCCACCATCCGTTTCGAACGCGAAGGCCAGCAAGTGGGGTGCATCGAGGGCGCCAATTTGCGCAAAGCCGCCCTAGATGCGGGCATCAACCCCTACACCGGCCTCAACAACCTCAACAATTGCGGTGGGCTGGGCCAGTGCGGCACCTGCGTGATGGAAGTCCTCGATGGTGCCCGCAACCTGTCCCCGCGCTCGGATGTCGAAGAGGTTTACTTGGCTGACCGCCCAGCCAGTTACAGACTGAGCTGCCGCACCACTGTGAACGGAGACGTCACCGTGCGCACACGCCCAGATGGAGGGGTGGGGCAGGGATCAAATAGTTTAGTGGGTGCCATCAAGGCCTTGATCAACCGCGGTTGATCAACCCTCTGGTGGAAGTGAATCGAGTAGGGCAGAGGGAGGATTGAGCTCCTCCTCCCCTTCTCGATTCATCAGCTGATCGAGCTCATCGATCAGGCCGGCAATGCCCGAACGGCTGATCTGGCTGATGTACGTCCGTTTGACCCGTTCAATGGCGGTGCAAACCAACTCCTGAGAGCGTTCCAGGGCAGGCCCCTCCTCCAGGGCAAGGGCCAGTTCCTCCCAAAAACGGTCGATAACGTGTTGGAGCAGCCTGAGTTGCTCGTCATCCCTTCGCCCCAGCTGGGACCCCGCTCCGCGAGACAGATCCAGCAGGCTTTCCACCATGCCCTGAGCCAGTTGCCGGCTGAACCCCTGTTCCACCCCCAGGAGGGGTTGCAGTTGCCGCAGAGGGAGCGGCATGAGGGTGCGCTGCAGACTCGTCTGCAACGCATGTCCCAACACGCCTTGTAACTCCGGTGCCAGACGAGGAGCCACCTTCACCAAAAGCAGGGGCGCCCAAAGGCGAACCAACTCCACCAGCTCCCTTTCCTCCTGGCTCATCACCGTCTGATGACTGCGGAGGGCCCGCAACCGTGTCGGCCAACGCTTGGAGCGCACCTGCTGTTGCAGCCCGTCCATGATCTGCAGGGCAAGAACTTCAAAAAGCTCTAGGGCCAATAAAGCCACCACCCCCCGGCTGACCACAGCCCTCAGGGGCTCGAGATTGATCCAACCCGCTTTTTGCAGTCGTTCCAGCACGGGAAATAGCCGCAACCACCGCCAGAAGGGCATAAATAACGGCAGATCAATCCAACGCCTGAGAAAGGCATCGCGCCAGCTCAATCCAGGCAATTTGCGGCGTAATCGAATCGTCTGAAGCAGAATATCCAGCAGGAAAACACTCTGAAACAGCAACAGGTCGGTGCGCCAGAAATGGTCTGTTGGCTGACCATTTTGATCAATTGATCGCCAGTAATTACGGGCCACCAGGGGCAATACATCATTCTTCCAAAACCTCCGCTCGGCCTCCCACGAATGGGTTTTGAACCATTGATCACTCAGGAGCAAGCTCACGGACTCTTTGGAGGAATCAAGGTCTGCTCGCCAGCGGAGGCGATTCTTAATTTTTTCCAAGGTGCCGGATCCGGCCGTCGACTGAAAAGGATCCGTATCGATCATCTGGTGGCTTAGAGCCACCAGATGTCTCAGGCTCTTTTTTTGTTGGTCAGACAGGGGCGAACCCTGCCGATAGCGCTGCATCAACCCATCTGTTTTCTCAAATTCTTGGATGAAGGTCTGGGTTTCACGGTGGGGCTCAATGCCCTTCAACCGATCCATCCAAGGCGTGATGTCGGGTACCAGAGGAAGAGACACCGCAAAGGGCAACGATGGAATGGGATTGAGGGTGCGTTGGAGCCAGAACGGACGCAGGGGGACATAAGTGAGATCAACAACCACCCAGGCAAGGTTCAGCACAGCCCACAGAGCGACAAATTGATCCCAGCCCTTCCAAAAACTGTTGCTAGGGCGAGACAATGTCTCGTGCCAGCGGGGGCGCGCCATGGCTGCGCTCGCGGATGTGCGACTAATCTGCCTGCTGGTCAGCCATTCCGCGGAGCGCCGAGGGGGAGAAGACCATCCATTGAGCCATGACTCATTTTGAGCAGCCACAAACAAGAGCAGCCGCGCCTGGAAACAACCATGACGCCACAAGGTGGCAGACCCTCACCCTCCGATTCGGAGGACGATCCCTGGGCCTTCTGGCGAAGCATTCTGCTGACCCTGACCGTCGCCCTTGGGATCCGCCAATTCCTCGTGGAGGCTCGTTACATCCCCTCCGGTTCGATGCTGCCGGGGTTGCAGTTGCAAGATCGCCTTCTGGTGGAAAAGCTCTCCTACCGCAACCGTCCCCCCCAGCGAGGGGAGATCGTGGTGTTTCACGCCCCCCATCACTTTGACCGTGTGCTGTCGGCACAGCACCGGCCAGGGCCCTTGGGCTGCCTGCTCGTCAATATTCCCTTGATCGGCCCGATGCTGGGGCTGCAGGAACCCGCCTGTGATGCCTACATCAAGCGGGTCATCGCCATACCCGGAGACAGGGTCGTGGTGAACCCCAAAGGACAGGTCCTACTCAACAACAAAAAGCTTTCCGAGCCCTATGTGACCAACACCTGCCCGGTCGATGCCAGGGGGATCGGACCCTGTCCGACCCTTGACGTGGTGGTTCCGCCCAAAACGGTTCTGGTGCTTGGGGACAATCGGGCCAACAGCTGGGACGCCCGCTTTTGGCCAGGAGGTCCCTTCCTACCCGAAAGCGAGATCATCGGCCGGGCCTTTTGGCGGTTTTTCCCTTTCAACAGCTCTGGATCTCTGCAAGGGCCCAATCGGTCTGGTGTTGCAGCCCCGAGGCCATGACACGCCCCATCAACCCATTGCCCCCCAAGTTGGGGATATTGGCGGCCAGGGAGCCCCGCTCATGGGCCGCTCCCGGCCACGGGTGGGAAGGATCCCAGAGAATCCAGCGATCCGTGGGGGGGGAGAGACGCTCCGGTGGAAGGTCGAGGAATTGACAGGGCCCCCAGCACAGGGCCTGCCAGAGCTCTTCCGCCGCCCAGCCCTGCCGAACCACCAGCTCCTGCCAGAGCATGGGAAGGGCAATACCATGGCCTGCAAGACCAGCTTTACGTTGATCCAAGGACAGCATCTGCTCTTCTGGATCCAGGGGCAGGTGATGCACAGCAACTGCACTCAGGAGCCCTCGTCTGAGGGCGTAAAGCAGGGCCGCTCGATCTGCCGGGGCTCCCAAGGAGGGCACCACGCGCCAGCCCTCATCCGCTGGATGCAAGCTGCCACTATCGGCCAGCAGATGCCACCAGCTGACGCTGGCAGGAGGCGGGGCCGCGTGGGCTTCCAGCAAACCCACAGCCTCGCTGGTGGAGAGATTCATCAGCCGCAAGCCCAAACTTGGATGGGCCGTGGCCAGACTGAGCAAGGTCTGCAAAGGAAGGACTTCGCTGAGCACTGGATCAATAGGCCATCCAGCCCTGAGGGATTCCACCCTCTCGCGCACAAAACCGTCTTGCCCCAAGGCAAGATCCCGTGGGGCCAAAAGCACGGGGTGATGGCCCATCTCCGCCAGTCGCAGCCCCTTCTCCAACAAAGCTAGGGAAGGTAGATGGTCGGAACCCGCAAGGCCCAGGGCACCTGCCACAAGCTGTTCCCTGTGGAGGGCCAGCGTTTCATCGGCCCCCTCCAGGCTGAAACTGCCCCAGAGGAGCAGGCGCAAAGGAGCCTCCCAGGCCAGCTGCAACCGTTCCGGACGATCACGCCAGGGTTTGGCCCAAGGAAGAAGGGCCACGGTGCCATAACCCCCAGCAGCTGCAGCCCGGGCCAGACTCTCCAGGGTTTCGGAGCGACCCAGCCAGGGGTCCTCCAAAACACTGTGGGGGTCAACCAGGGGAGGGGCTAGCCAAAGATGGCGACCATCGAAATCCTTCATCTCCTGGCCCTGATCGGCCGGGGGAGAGGAGAGCTCCCACCCGAGCAGATTCGAGCCTTGAAACCACACATCCCGGCGGCGGACGGGCTGCCCTGGCCCCTCAAGCACCTGAACCTGACGCAACAACAGAAGGGAAGCCATGGGCAAGGCCTCAGAGAGCACCTGCGGCGGTGCGATCCAGCACCCCGCCCAAGTGGCCGGTGAGATTCAGGCAGCTCACCACGGGAGCACCACTAAGACCTTGCGGGTAATCCACCACGCTCACCCCCCCATTCCCCTGTTTCACCATCCAGATATCTGCAGGGGAAAGTCCCAGCAGGGCGCAAAGGATGGTCTTGTTCACAGCGTCATGAGCCACCACAAGGGCGGTTTCTTCCGAGCAGAGCCCACCTACGATGGAATTCCAGGTGGCCACGGACCGGTCCCAAACCTGCCGCAAGGTTTCCCCATCAGGCATGGTGACTGTGTGAGGCGCCCGTTTCCAGTCGGCAAGGAGCTCGGGCCAGGCTTCAGCGATCTCCTCCTCCAGGCACCCTTCCCAGCGACCATGGCCAATCTCCACGAGCCCTGGTGTGGTGGTGAGGGGAACACCTGGATGGCAGGCCAAGATCAGTTCCGCCGTCTGCCGAGGTCGGGCCATCGTGCTGCTGTAGGCCCGTTGAATCGACACGGTGGAAAGAAAAACACTGGCGGCCCTGGCCTGATTTTGTCCCTGCGAATTCAGGGGAATATCGATCTGCCCCTGGAAGCGGCCTTGACGATTCCAGTCCGTTTCCCCATGCCGAACCAACAGCAGACGGGGCCCCTTGCTTGGGGGTAGCCCTTCCCCCAAGTGGATGGAATTGTTCAACGACTCCACCTGAACAGCAACAGGCTCGCCCTCCGCCTGGCTGAGGTTGAACACCGAGATCGAGGCATTGTCCATGCGCAACCGGCGGAATCCGGTGGCATCAAGACCAAGAAGCTGGAGGATCAGGGCGCGAAGAATGGCGTTATGTCCCACCACCAACACACTCTCGCTCTGGCCACCAGCCAGGGCATGCTGGTGGCTGGCGTGCAGACGGTCGACAAATCTGCCGGCCTGCCCCATCAGATCCACTAGAGGGAAGAATCGACTGCCGTTTGCCCGCTCCAGTTCCAAAGTGTGGGGAGTTTGCTGCCAGGTGCGGGCCTGCTCAGGGAAGCGCGCTTTCACCTCCTGGCGGCGCAGACCGCTCCATGGGCCCAGATCCACTTCCCGCAGATCTCCATCCAGCTGGATCGGAATTGAAGACCCTGTGGCCCCAAGAAGGGCTTGCGCCGTGTCCTTGGCACGGCTGAGCGGGGAGCTGTAGGCGTGGGTGAACGCCACATCTCTCAGAGCCACTCCAGCGCAGTGGGCTTGGGAGATCCCCTCAGGGGCCAGTGCCGAGAGATCATCCCGACCTTGTATGCGGTGCTCCAAGTTGAAGGTGCTCAACCCATGACGCACAAGCACAAGGCGAAGGGGCACAGCTAGCAGGGTCGGTCAAGGGCAACTGTATGGGACCAGAATCCATGGATCCCTCCCGACCAGGACTTCGTGGCAGGTCAGGCCTCTCCCGAGCCAACCCATGCTGATTCCAGCCCCAGGCGTCTATCCCCTTGGGAGGGCATGGGGAGCTGGAAGGGGCTGCTAGCCCTCTTGGCGCTCAGTCTGAGCGGACTGATCTGGATCAGTGGACTGGAAGAAAGTTTGTCCCGTCCATCGGTTGTTAGTGCGCTTGACGTGCGTCAGTTAGAGCTGACAGTTCTGACAGCAGAAGCCCTGCCTCCCTCCCTCCGTCCTCTCCTGGTGGGTGAGAACCCTCGGGGAACCCTGGTGGAGGTGCTGGAGAAGCAGAGCAAGGATCCCTCAAGCCCGCCGCCGGCGAACCGGCGCTTGGAACTCACCTTGCTGAAGTGGAGTCAGGCGGATCAGGAATCAACCACAAAGGACGCAGCTCTCGCCGACCTGGCCTCCCAGGTGGATCCGTCCCGCCGCCCCCTGCTGCTGGCTCTACAAGGGCCCCCAAACGTGCCCCCATCGCAGCAGCATTCCCTCCTGGCCCCGTGGGGCGAGGAAAGCTTGATCGCCCAGCTGGGGTGTGAGCAGCTTGGGGGCCCCGCCAGTGCCTGCCCTGCCCAACGGCTGGCTCCCTGGTTGATCGGGCGCTTTCTAGCCCTTACAGTCTTTCCGGCCTTCCTCATTGGGGCAGGTTCAATCCTTCTGGCACGGCAGCTGTGGCTGCTGCAACGGGGCCGGCTTCCAAGCCCCCCACCCCTTGTGGCCCCGCCCCTCTCCTTGGTCGATGTCACCCTAGTGATCGCTGGGGGGTTTGTACTCCTTGGCGAGGTTCTCCTCCCTGCCCTTACCCAGGGAGTTCTGCTGCGTCTCCTAAACCATTGGACGCTGCCTGGAGATACCCGCCAGGGGATAGAGGTGCTTGGGTCTTATGTGACCCTGATGCTGGCCCCACTAGGGATTCTGGCCCTGTTCCTGGCGCAGCAGCCCAACCCTCCCAAAGGAGGCTGGCTCCAGTGGGGCTGGCAACCCATTTCAGCTGTTGTGCGTCCGGCCTTGAGAGGATTTCTGATGGTGATCCCCCTCGTGGCCCTCGCCACCTGGTTGCTGCAACAGGTCTGGAACGATCCTGGGGGTAGCAATCCGCTGCTGGAGATGGTGCTGGCCAGTTCCAACGGATTCGCCTTGCTGGCGTTCGCCCTCACTGCCGTGGTCCTCGCACCGCTGTTTGAGGAAACCTTGTTCCGTGGCGTTCTCCTTCCCGTGCTCGGACGCCACATCGGTGGGATCGCAGCCGTTGGGATCAGTGCCATTCTCTTTGCCCTGGCCCATCTCAGCCTTGGGGAGCTCGTCCCTCTTTCGGTTCTTGGGGTTGGGCTGGGTCTACTGCGTTGGCAGAGCGGACGGCTGGGAGCTTCCGTTTGTCTGCATGCGCTTTGGAACAGCCTGACTTTTCTCAATCTCCTTCTGCTGGCCCGGTAGCCCTGGCCTTGCACAAGAGGCATTGGGGTGGTTCACTTGCTCAATATTGGGACCATCCCCTTGGTTGCCACGCCTTCCTCCTCCAACCTTTACAGCTCTCCAGCCAGCACATCCAAACGGGCGCAGCGCACCACGGGTCGTCGGACAGCACGAGGGCATCAGCCCAAATCAGCACCCCTTGTGGAACGGTCGGTTCAGCTGATCCAGGGTTCCCTCAGCGGCCGCAAAGTGGAGCGTCAGTCCCCTCTCCTCGCCAGTCTTCACAGGGTGTCCACTGGGGCGCTCATGGGCTTGGGTTTTTCCTTGGTAGGTCTGAGCGCTTTAACGCTCCACTGGCAAAATCAGTGGTCTAGGAATTTTGCTGAGCTGGAGACCATCAAGGTGCTCGAGCACCGACTGCACGAATCCTCCGCTGTACTTGAGCAACATCACATCCGGACCATGGGCCGACCTGGCCAATTACTCCCAACCAGCAGTGAAAATCTGATCCATCTCCCTGCTCCCAAGCAGCCGGGGGAGAACAAAACAACCTTGCCTGTGATGGCGGGGTTCGCCATCAGCAGTTCGTGGTCCGGCAAAATTCGCCCTTCCTTACCAGCTGGTTATTGATGGAGCGATCCAGCACCCGCCATCCCCCCAACGGCCGACCTTTGACATCCGAACGCAGGTTGGGAGAGGGAAATGGACGGCCAAGTGGGCATGAGCGCAACGTTATCCCTTTAAAACCTCCCTCCAAACGATTGTTGTGGGTCTACAGCCTGCTTTGCCTGGCACTCGGAGGTCTGGCCCTTCGTCTCGTCTGGTTGCAGGTTGTACAAGGGAAAGCCCTTCAAGAGAAAGCTCGAGAGATCCAAACCCAGGACATCAAGCCACTTGGTAAGCGGCGCACCATCGTTGACAGAGCGGGCCGGATGGTAGCGATTGATGAGGAGCGCTTCACCCTATGGGCCCACCCGAAGTATTTCAGCTTTTTTGGAGATGACGCTGACAACCGACGCAACCCCAAGGAGGTAACTGCCAAACTCTCTGAGGTTTTGGCTCGGCCTCAAACCGATCTCCTTCGCCGCATTGGCACGAGGAAAAGCGGTGTGAAGCTGGCTACCAACCTTGATCCAGAGACCGCAGAAAAAGTAAGGCGGCTTCAAATCAGCGGACTCGATCTTGAAGCCTATCCCCAAAGGATTTACCCCCAGGGCAGCCTGTTCTCCAATGTGGTTGGTTTTTTGAATTTGGATCGTGTTCCCCAGGCTGGGTTGGAACAAAGTCGGGATCAGGATCTCAAGCGCCAAGAGAGCAGCTTCAGCATGCGCCGAGGGGGCGACGGTACCCCTCTCCCCGATGGCCTGCAGGCTGGATCTCTCTACGGTGACGACCTCAGGCTCCAACTCACTCTCGATTCCCGCCTGCAACAGGTGGCCCAGCAGGCCGTTGGCAAACAGATGAAGAAATGGAATGCTAAACGGGGGGCGGCATTGGTCATGGATGCCCACACGGGCGAGTTGCTGGCCCTGGCCTCCACTCCCACCTATGACCCCAACCGTTATTGGGATTTCAACCCAGCAGTCTTCCGCGAATGGTCGGTCCAGGATTTGTACGAACCCGGGTCCACCTTCAAACCCATCAATCTGGCCATTGCCCTACAGGAAAAGGCCATCGACCCGATGGGCACCGTGATTGACAGCGGCCAACTCATCATTGGCGGCTGGCCCATTTTCAACGCTGACCGGAGGGCAAATGGAATCATCGATTTTCCTACGGTTCTGCAGGTCTCCAGCAACGTGGGGATGGTGGATGCCATGCGCCATCTGAAGCGTGAAACCTTTTGGAAGTGGCTGCACACCATCGGCATCAACGATGTGCCAGATACCGACTTGCCAGGCGCCGTGGCGGGCCAGCTGAAATCACGCAAGGAATTCATTTCGGGAGCCATTGAGCCGGCCACAGCCTCCTTCGGCCAGGGATTCTCCCTCACCCCCTTGAAGCTCCTCCAACTGCAAGGGATGCTGGCTAACGGTGGGCGATTGGTCAGCCCTCACATCACCCGTGGCCTGCGATCCGGTGACGGTCTTGCCTCCCTGCCAACCCAAAGGGGTGTGCAGCTTCTGGATCCCAAGGTCACCCAACAGGTGGTGAATTGGATGGAAACCGTTGTGGACAAAGGCACTGGCAAGGGAATCAAGATCCCCGGCTACCGAATCGGTGGGAAAACGGGGACAGCCCAGAAGGCTGAAAACGGTGTTTACATTCCTGGAGCAAGGATTACGAGTTTCGTGGCCATCCTTCCGGTGGAAAACCCTCGCTACGTCGTGCTTGTAGTGATGGATGAACCCCAGGGAGGCAACGCCTATGGATCCACGGTGGCGCTTCCTGTGGCACGTCAGATCGTAGAAGCCCTCCTCGTGCTTGAGAAGATCCCCCCCTCACGGCCTGAAAAAATCAACCCCAAGCCTCAACGTGTTCGGGGCCAGCCCTGAGATTAGGTCCACTGGCTTGTATGGATTCCCACAAGGCAACCCATCGCAGCTGGGCTCTCTCTGATAACACCGTTAGCGTGAAAAGAAGGTTTCAGGCCGCTGAATCGCATGACCAACCTGCTCGAACAACTGGCCACCATGACCGTAGTGGTGGCTGATACGGGCGACATTGAGGCCATCCGCCAGTTCACTCCCCGGGACGCCACCACCAATCCATCCCTGATTCTTGCCGCTGCCCAGATCCCCACGTACCAGAATCTCATCGATCGTTCCCTGAGCGAGTCCAGGGCTGTGATGGGAGAAAGTGCTCCGGTGGAGGATGTGGTCGCTGAAGCCCTGGACGAGATCAGCGTGACCTTCGGCAAGGAAATCCTGCGCATCGTGCCTGGGCGAGTGTCCACCGAGGTCGATGCCAGGCTGAGTTACAACACCGAAGCAACGATTGAAAAGGCGCGCAAACTGATTGGGCTTTATGAACAGGCTGGTGTCAACAGAGAGCGTGTTCTCATCAAAATTGCCTCCACTTGGGAGGGCATTCGTGCTGCCGAAAAGCTCGAACAGGAGGGAATCCATTGCAACCTCACCCTTTTGTTTGGCTTTTCCCAGGCCGTTGCCTGCGCCGAGGCAGGGGTAACCTTAATTTCCCCCTTTGTTGGTCGCATTCTGGATTGGTATAAGGCTTCCAGCGGGCGCGAAAGCTATCCCGGACCTGAAGATCCTGGAGTGATGTCTGTGACGAGGATATTCAACTACTACAAGACATATGGCTACAAAACAGAGGTGATGGGGGCAAGTTTCAGAAACATCGACGAGATCATTGAGCTTGCTGGTTGCGATTTACTCACCATCTCTCCTGCACTCATGGAGCAACTCCGTTCTAAAGATGGGATTTTAGAGCGCAAGCTGGTCGCCAATGCCCCAGGGAGTAGCGAACAAAAGATCCATGTGGACAAACCCCTGTTCGACGATCTGATGGAGGCAGATCAGATGGCCACTGAAAAGCTGGATGAGGGTATCCGAGGCTTTTCCAAAGCCATTGAAACCCTGGAAGTGCAGCTGGCCCACCGCCTGGCAAGCCTAGAAGGAAAAGCCGCTTTCACCCATGCGGTGCACGAAATCTTTCTCCTTAATGATCTCGACGGGGATGGCTGCATCACGCGGGAAGAGTGGCTGGGCAGCGATGCGGTTTTTGATGCCCTTGACACTGACCAAGATGGACGCCTAGCCCCTGAGGATGTGCGTGGGGGGCTGGGTGCAGCTCTCTCGGTGCGGCGCTAGGCGAGCAAAGCACCAGGTTCAGAAGGCCGTTGTTAACCGTTCCTTTGTTTGTCTGCTCTAGATTCAATTGCATTATTGTTGTACGAAATGAACGCACTCGACACCATGCGGGCTCTTGCCAGCTCTGGAGAGGTGATCCATGTTTCCGCAGGTAGCTTGGTGTTCAAGGCTGGAGAATCCGGAGATTGCATGTTTGGAGTGCTGGAAGGCACGGTAGACCTCTCATGGAATGGGGAGAGTGGCCACGAGAGCATTGAGGCTGGCGATGTGTTTGGGGCCGGAGCCTTGGTAACCCCTGAACATCGAAGATTTGGAAATGCGACAGCACGGACAGATTGCAAGCTGTTGGTAATGAACAAGGAAAAATTCCTCTTTGCTGTGCAGGAATCACCGATGTTTGCCATCGAACTCCTGGGATCCATTGATCAACGCTTACGGGACTTGAAAGGGTGTGATCGTCCCTATCCGCGCTGAAACAGCAAGCGCTTGATCACCCTCTGGGCGATGTCGCCGTAGCCCATCTCTCCCGACAAGATTTGGGCAATGCGCTGAGGAGCGGTGGGTCGTTTAAGACCGATCTGGTAGCCCACACGAGGTAAGCGGTAAAACACCTGGGCGATCCTCTTCCCCCAGGCCATGGAGTCCCCCCAGTCTCTGCGCATCACGGCCGTGTAGGCCATCAGCCCTTGAGGGTCGCCCCCAAGCCAGGCGTCAAGGGCTTCGGCTGCCCGACAGCCACTCATCAAGGAAGGCCGCAGACCCTCCGCCAGAAAGGGATCGCACAGGGAGGCCGCATCTCCGGCCACCAAGAGTCCATCCCCATCAAGGGGATGATGTCCATCCCAAATTCTGAGGCGGGAGGGTTGTCGTAGGCCCGCTTCCGGGGGAAGGCCCAAGGAGGGGAGCAGCCGTTGGAGCACCGCCTCCCCATCCACATCCGCCTGACCGATAAAGGTGCCTAGGCCGATGCTGTAGCCGTGGTGGCGGGGGAATGCCCAGCAAAAGCCCTGGGGCACCGATCCAAAATCAAAATAGGCCACCCCTTGCTCCCGAATGGGGCACTCCACTTCCACCGAAAGGGTGGAGGCATAGCGGGGACGGGGGGGGCCCAACCCGAGGCGGCTGGCCAGGGCGGATGAGGATCCATCGGCAATGAGCACACTGCGTGCCGGCCATGGCTCTCCCTGTTGGTCCCAGACCTGCCAGAGACCACCTTTGCGCTCCACGGAGACGGCCGCCGTGGCAAAGCAGAACGCGGCGCCTGCCTTAGCCGCCTGCTCGGCCAGGAAGGCATCCAGCACGGACCTTCGCACGATCCAAAAAGGGGCATCTCCGGGAAGACTGGCCTGCACAGGATCCTCCAGGGTCCATGTGAAACGGACATCTCTGATGACCTGATCTACTGCGGGAGAGAGATCGAACGGAAACCATCGCTGCACGGAAGCCGCCATGCCCCCCCCGCAGGGCTTGCTCCGCCCCGAGGATTCCCGCTCGAGCACCACCACACTCCGGCCTCGCGCAGCCAGATGGAAAGCCGCTGCCGATCCAGCAGGTCCAGCCCCAATGACTAGGGTGTCGACGGGTGCGACCCGATGGGCGATCATGCAACAAATCCCACACTAAACCTTGAGAATCTCAGCCTCTTTCTCGGAAAGTTGCTTCTCAAGTTCAACAATAAAACGATCTGTTACTTTTTGCACTTTATCCTGCTGATCTCTGGACTGATCTTCAGAGAGATCGCCGTCTTTTTCCTGCTTTTTGATACGGTCAATGGCATCTCGACGCAAATTCCTAAGAGCAACTTTACCCTCCTCAGAATACTTTGCAGCAATCTTACAAAGATCTTTGCGTCGATCCTCTGTCAACGGAGGGATATTGATACGAATGATCTTACCATCATTATTTGGCGTTAAGCCTAGATCGCTCATGGCGATGGCTTTCTCAATCAGAGACACCGATCCTGCGTCAAAAGGTTGAATCTGAATGGTTTGGGAATCGGGAGTGGAGAGGGTCGCCAGAGATTTTAAGGGAGTTTCAGCACCGTAATACTCAACAATGATCTTGTCGAGCAGGGATGGATTGGCGCGACCGGTGCGAATGGTGTTGAAATTTCGCTGGGTTGCCTCCAGCGACTTACGCATGCTGGCTTCAAGATCCATAAGAGCTTAGATAGAAAGAAAGATCACAACTGGGGCTGAAGCGTGGAAACAATTCGAGTGCCAATTGGCTCTCCCCCCACGGCTCGGCTGATGTTGCCGCGGCCAAAGAGATCAAAGACAACAATTGGGATCGAGTTGTCTTTACAGAGGGCAATAGCCGTTCCATCCATCACTTCAAGTTCACCGCTCAGCACATCCATGAAGGTGAGTGTGTCGTAGCGCGTGGCGTCTGGATAGAGGGCCGGATCTTTGTTGTAAACACCGTCTACCTTGGTAGCCTTGAATACCACATCAGCATTGATCTCAGCCGCACGAAGGGCTGCCGTTGTATCCGTAGTGAAGAAGGGGTTCCCGCAACCAGCGGCGAAAATCACCACACGCCCTTTCTCCAGATGGCGAATAGCCCTGCGGCGGATGTAGGGCTCGGCCACCTCCTGCATCGAGATCGCACTTTGAACACGCGTAGGCACCCCGACCCTCTCAAGCCCGTCCTGCAACGTGATGGAATTCATCACCGTGGCAAGCATGCCGACATAATCCGCCGTGGCACGATCCATCCCCGCGGCGGACCCCTTCAACCCCCGAAAGATGTTTCCGCCACCTACCACAATGGCCAACTGGGTGCCGGCGGACACCACATCTGCTACATCAGAAGCGATCGATTGCACGATGGCTGGATCAATGCCGTAGCCCTGACCTCCCATCAGCGCTTCACCGCTGAGCTTGAGCAACACACGCCGATAGGCTGTCATTCCTGTGATCCGGCCGGCCAAACCCGCCGAACAGTAGCAAGACCCCAGCCTCCAGCCCACCAAGAAAAGGGGGGGCGCCCCTTCAATATTCGATTCCAGCCTGAGCCCGCACCCCTTGCTCCCGAAAGGGATGGCGCACCATCCGCATCTCGGTCACCAAATCGGCGGATTCGATTAGGGCCTGTGGCGCTCCCCGTCCTGTCAGGGCCACATGGGTGAGAGGGGGGCGTGCCCGCAGCCCGGCAATCAGCTCCTCAAAGGGAAGGTAGCCGAGTTTCAGCGCCACATTCACCTCATCAAGAACAACAAGCTTCCATTGGGGATTGAGCAGATAGGTTCTGGCCTGCTCCCAGGCCAGAGCCACGGCCCTGCGATCCCGTTCCCGATCCTGGGTTTCCCAGGTGAAGCCCTCCCCGAGAGCGTGGAAGTGCAAATCCTCCCCAAAGCGCCCAAGCGCAGCCACCTCACCCGGCTGCCATCCTCCCTTGATGAACTGGATAACCGCGACCCGCTCCCCATGGCCGAGCATGCGCAGCACCAATCCCAGGGCTGCGGTGGTTTTTCCTTTGCCTTCCCCCGTGAACACCAGCACCAGACCCTTCTCCAACTGGCGGGTTTCCAGGCGCATCTGCTGCACCTGGCGCCTGCGCTCCATCCGCCGTTGGTAGGCCTCTCGATCCGTTTCGGGGGACGCCATGCCTCCCTGGCCCAGGTCAGCAGCCACCTCATCCAGAGACTGACCGTCCTTCATCGAGTTGTCCTTCATGGAGTGTCCTTCCACTAAGCGAATCTCTCAGCCTGGCCCCTAGCTCGCCAATCGACGGGCAAGAGCCGCATCCACGGCCTGTTGCTGATCCCTTCGCGTGATCCAGTGGTGATAGGTGCGGTTGTGGATCCCCACGGAGTGGCCCATCATGCGCGCTGCCACCGTATCGGGTAGGCCGATGTGGATCGTGCGAACGGCCCAGGCATGCCGAAGGTCGTAGGGGGTAAGAGGCAGGTGGTAACGCCGAAATTGTTCGGACACCCGCTGGCCCACCGTGCGCAGGGAGGTGACCCGCAGATCCGTGCTGATGACAGGAAGGGCATGCCGCTCCCTGGCCAATCGCTCCAGATCAAACTGCTCGACCCACTCCGGCTGGAAGGGCCAAACCTGATGTTCTCCTGTCTTGCTGGTGGGCAGCACACGCAAAACCCTGTCGCCACTAGGACCCAAAGCGGACACATCCGAGAAGAAAACTTCATGGTTGCGCAGGCCATAGGTGGCCATCAGCCCGTACACCAGACGCCACTGGGGATTGGGGATTTGCTCAAACACCTCAAGAATCTGCGCATCACTCGGCAAGGGGCGAAACCGGGCGATGTGGAGCCCATAGCCCTTTCCAAGCTCCTGCCAATCCGAGGGGAGCGGTAGGGCCAGATGCTTGGCCAGAGCCCCTAACACCAAGGCGCATTGCTGTCGGCTGCGGCTAGCCACCGGATAGCTTTCGAGCACCGATGTGAGCAGCTCAGCATCCAGATCTTGACCAGCTTGCTCACCGATCGCCAGGAGGCGGCGGAGATAGGGCTGATAAGCCGACCGCCAGGTGCTGCGGGCTCCAGAGGGTGAACGGCGACGACGGGGTTCTTGATGGAAGGACTGTTGAAAAGACTCCAGAGCTTCGAAGAGAGCACAGGAACGCTCAGCAGAAGAGCCCCCCCCCCCTTGCCCCGCCTCCTGGCCAAGTTGGGATTTGGCGGCGGAAGAGGGAGGCCGCTGCCAGTCCTGCCAGCGAAAGGTGCCTTGCTCCAACTGGAGCTGGATCTGATGGAGGTGAACCAGGGCCTGCTGAACGGCGGCCTCGCTCGCCTGCAATCCCAGGCTCAGGCGCTGGATGGAGAGCTTGGACTGCCTGCCTTCGGTACGGGGAGGCAGGGGGCCACGGAGTCCAAGACGCTGCCCTCGAAGTTCCAGGCGCCAGGAGGTTCCCGACTCCGCCAGCCCCTGGTTGGCCAGCTTCACGGCGTCCTTCAGACAAGCAGGGTTCACTAGGAATGGCGGTGGACACAGCCTTGGCCCACCTGTGGAAAGTGGCCCAGAACCTGGAAGTTACCGTGGAAGGCCTTCAATCGCCAGCGCTGAACCCCATCGACCCACGGGCTGGCATTACGCTCGCGAGGCTGTTTCTGTTGGCAGGGCATGGCAAAGGTCGGCGTGTTGCTGCTCAACCTCGGTGGCCCTGAACGGATTCAGGATGTCGCTCCCTTTCTCTACAACCTCTTTTCAGATCCAGAGATCATCCGGCTTCCCATCCCGGCCCTGCAGCGGCCTTTGGCTTGGCTGGTGAGCACGCTTCGCAGCAGCAAATCCCAGGATGCCTACCGTGCCATCGGCGGGGGCTCTCCGCTGCGGCGCATCACTGAACATCAAGCCCGCGACCTGCAGAGCCTCCTGCGTCAGCGGGCGATCGATGCCACCACCTACGTGGCTATGCGCTACTGGCACCCCTTCACTGAGTCGGCTGTGGCTGACATGAAGGCCGATGCAATGGATGAGGTCGTCGTGCTCCCTCTCTACCCTCAGTTTTCCATCAGCACCAGCGGCTCCAGCTTTCGCGAACTCCAACGACTCCGTCAAAGCGATCCCCAGTTTGGCCAACTCCCCATCCGCTGCATTCGAAGCTGGTACAACCATCCTGGATACATCCAAGCCATGGTGGGATTGATCAACAAGAAAATCCAGGAGGCCGAGGATCCCTCCAGGGCCCACGTGTTCTTCAGTGCCCACGGTGTCCCGAAAAGCTATGTGGAGGAGGCGGGCGATCCCTACCAGCGGGAAATGGAAGCCTGCACACGTCTGATCATGGAGGAGCTGCAGCGAAGCCTCGGCCACCCCAACCCCTGCACTTTGGCCTACCAGAGCCGGGTGGGTCCGGTGGAGTGGCTGAAGCCATACACCGACGATGCCCTGCGGCAGCTTGGCACGGAGGGGGTGAAGGATCTGGTGGTGGTTCCGATCAGTTTTGTGAGCGAGCACATCGAGACCCTTGAGGAAATCGACCTGGAATACGCGGAGATCGCCCATGAAGCGGGCATCGCCAATTTTCTTCGTGTGCCTGCTCCCAACACTGACCCCACCTTCATCTCCGGTTTGGCAGATCTGGTGGCTGACGCGTTAGAGGGCCCTGAAGTGAACTTGGATCAGGCCGCCCAACTTCCCAAAAAAGTGAAGCTCTATCCCCAGGACAAATGGGCTTGGGGGTGGAACAACAGTTCCGAAGTGTGGAACGGCCGCTTGGCCATGCTGGGATTCTCAGCCTTTCTGATCGAACTGCTCAGCGGCAGAGGCCCCCTCCATGCCATCGGGCTGCTCTGAGCCGGCCAGGCCTGGCCAGCTTTACCGTCGCCGGCAGCAGCCAACCGGGCGCGGAGCTTTTAATGTTGGTCAGATCTGATAACGACGCACACATTCGCGCCGTCTGATCGTTCCGCACCCTGCTTGTCCGCTGTGACTCTCACACCCACCCCGTCCAACGAAGCAGCAATCCACCCGATCTCCACCCAGGTGGAAGACAGGGCTCCAAAGCGGGTGAGCGGGGGATATGCCTTGATGGATTCCCTGCGTCGGCATGGGGTACGCCACATTTTTGGCTATCCAGGTGGGGCCATCCTGCCGATCTATCACGAACTCCATAAGGCTGAAGAACGGGGCTGGCTCAACCACATCCTCGTTAGGCATGAACAAGGGGGCGCCCACGCCGCCGACGCCTATGCGCGAGCCACCGGCCAAGTGGGGGTGTGCTTTGGCACTTCTGGCCCTGGAGCTACCAACCTGGTCACCGGGATTGCCACCGCTTACATGGATTCTGTGCCCATGGTGGTGGTGACAGGCCAAGTGCCCAGGGCGGCCATTGGCACCGATGCCTTTCAGGAAATCGATATCTTCGGGATCACGCTGCCGATCGTGAAGCATTCGTGGGTGGTACGGGATCCGGCCCAGATCGGTCGCATTGTGGCTGAGGCCTTTTTGATCGCTTCCTCAGGCCGTCCCGGTCCTGTGTTGATCGACGTCCCAAAGGATGTGGGAGCAGAGGAATTTGATTACAGTCCCGTTCAGCCTGGAACAGCTATTCCAGCGGGCTTTCAAAGCACACCCCACCCAAGCCATGAACGCCTGGAAGACGCCCTGGCCTTGATCCGCCAGGCCCATCGCCCCCTTCTCTACGTAGGAGGTGGCGCTGTGAGCAGCGGAGCCCACGAGGAGGTTCACCAGCTCGCTGAGCGGTTCCAGATTCCCGTCACCACAACGCTGATGGGAAAGGGTGCTTTCGATGAACGGGATCCCCTCGCCTTGGGGATGCTGGGCATGCATGGCACTGCCTATGCGAATTTTGCCGTTACTGAGTGCGATCTACTGATCGCCGTGGGGGCACGTTTTGATGATCGGGTCACAGGCCGCCTGGACAGTTTTGCCACCCGAGCCCAGGTGATTCACATTGATATCGATGCTGCGGAAGTTGGCAAGAACCGCGTGCCTGAGGTTCCCATCATTTCCGATGTCAAGACTGCCCTCTCGGGTCTTCTCGCCCTCAGCGTGGGCGAGGAGAGCAGGGGCCGCACGGAAGGATGGCTCTCCCGCATCGCCCTCTGGAAGCACCACTATCCCTTAGTGGTGCCAAATCCCGAGGGGGAGATTGCCCCTCAGGAGGTGGTGGTGGCCCTCCGGGAACTCGCTCCCGAGGCTTACATCACCACGGATGTGGGTCAGCACCAGATGTGGGCTGCCCAGTTTCTCCCCACGGGCCCCAGGCACTGGATTAGCAGTGCCGGCCTAGGCACCATGGGCTACGGGATGCCAGCGGCCATGGGGGTTCAGGTGGCTAAACCAGAGGCTCAGGTGGTTTGTGTGGCAGGGGATGCGAGCATCCTGATGAATATCCAGGAGCTGGGCACTCTCAGCCAATACGACTTGCCAGTGAAAGTGGTGGTTCTCAACAACGGCTGGCAGGGGATGGTGCGGCAGTGGCAGGAAAGCTTCTATGACGAGCGCTATTCCGCTTCCGAAATGACTGTGGGGATGCCTGATTTCGTTGGTTTGGCTGAGTCGTTCGGGGTTCGGGGCATCCAGATCACCGATCGCGCCAATCTGATCCCCCAACTCAAGGAAGCCCTTGCCCATCCTGGGCCCGCATTCATCGATGTGACGGTGCGACGAGGCGAAAACTGTTACCCGATGGTGCCCCCAGGCGCCAGCAATGCCCAGATGGTGGGTCTGCCCTCCCATCCCGAGCTGGCCATCGACATCGTGCGGCAATGCGCCTCCTGTGGAGAAACCACGGCCAGCGCCCATCTCTACTGCCCAAGCTGCGGAGCCAAACTCTGAAACCAACGCTCCTTTCCCCCCCGTTGCCTGTCTTCGGGATGGTTCCCCAACTGCTGCTGATGCTGCTGCTGTGGACAGGGGTTGTGTGCTTTCCAGTGGTGCCCGCCATGGCCGCTGAAATCCTCAGTGTTCGCAGCGCCACCTTGTTGCAAATTGGCGATCAGAACAGGAGTTATGGCATCCAGTTGGCCTGTATCGTGGTGTCTGATTCCCGTCAGAAGGAGTCTCTGGACTGGTTGCGAAGGCATGGTCCCCGGGGCACAAAGGTCAACCTGCGACCGATCGGCGAGCATGACGGCATGCTGGTTGCGCAGGTGCGCGTGCTCAAAACAGGCGAAGATCTTGGAGAGGCCATGGTGGCCCAAGGTCTAGCGAGCTCCATTCCCTGTCTTGATGGCCTCCCATCCAGCTGAATAATGAGTCTGAACCGCACAGCCAAGGGGATCGTTTTGGTGCCAAGCCTGCTTCTGGGAGGAGCTTTCCTCAGCGCAGCGGCCTGGATGGAAGGCCCCGCAGCGCAAAACAAGGGATTGGCCCTGACCCTAGGTGCCGTGTTACTGGGGGCTGGAGCGCTGGCCCAATGGTTGCCCACTGGAGCCCCTACCCCACCCCGGGACGGGGAGAACAATCCCTAGCGACATCCTCACCCTTCAGGTGGTGAACTGAGATGCTCAGTCCAGGGCATGGGCGTCAAAGTATGTCTAGTTACTGGGGGAGGGAGGGTGCCAGAGACAGCGGCAGGTCTGCGGCTCGTCGTTCCCTTCGAACAGGTTGGGCTGGCAGCGATTGCTGAGGTGGGGGGAAAAAATGCCTCCCTCGGAGAGATGATCGGCTCTCTGCAATCCGAAGGCGTACGCGTTCCCAGTGGATTTGCCACCACAGCAGCGGCCTATCGCCTCTTTCTGAAGTCCAATGGGTTGAGGCCTGCTTTGGGTCAGACTCTAGCTGCGCTGGACACTACTGATCTACAGGCCCTTCAGTGCGCCGGACAGGCCTGCCGGCAAATGATTCTCTCCGCCACTCTCCCGCCCACGCTCGTGGAAGCGATTGTGGAGGCCTATGGCGCCATGGGGATGAAGCGGGGGGCGCCACCAGCGGTGGCGGTGCGCTCTAGCGCCACCGCAGAAGATTTACCAGAAGCCAGCTTTGCAGGCCAGCAGGACACCTTTCTCCATATCGAAGGTGAAAGTGCGCTGCTTAAGGCTATTCAGCAGTGTTATGCCTCCTTGTTCAACGATCGGGCCATCTCCTATCGCCAGCATCAGGGCTTTCGGCATCAGGACGTCGCCCTATCGATCGGGGTGCAAGAGATGGTGCGCTCTGATCTGGGGGCAGCGGGTGTGATGTTCACGCTGGATACGGAAACAGGATTTCGGGATGTGGTGCTTCTCACAGCCGCCTATGGGCTTGGAGAAAACGTGGTGCAAGGAACGGTCAACCCGGATGAATGGCTGATTCACAAACCCACCCTGGCACAGGGATTTGCCCCGATCATCAGCCGCCGCCTCGGGAGCAAAGCCCTCCGCTTGGTGCAGGGAAACGATCCACAAGGGCATGGCAAGCCTCTGCACAATGAACCAGTGCCGGACGCCGATCAACAGCGCTTTGCCCTTAGCGATGGAGACGCCCTCACCCTGGCCCGTTGGGCCTGTTTGATAGAGCTGCACTACAGCCACCAACGGGGCCGTGCCACGCCTATGGACCTGGAGTGGGCCAAGGACGGACTCAGCGGAGAGCTGTTTATCCTTCAGGCACGCCCGGAAACGGTGGAATCTCGGCGGGAGGGGGCGGTGCTTCGCAGTTGGCACCTGCTCTCCATGGAAAAAGCCCAACCCATCGTCACGGGGCGGGCCATCGGTGCCGCCATCAGCAGCGGCTTCGCTCGGGTGATTCAGGATCCCTCAAATATCGGCCAGTTTCAAAGCGGTGATCTGCTGGTGACCCGCCGCACCGATCCGGACTGGGAACCCATCCTCAAAAAAGCCAAAGGGGTCGTGACCGATCAAGGAGGCCGCACCTGTCATGCGGCCATTATTGCGCGGGAAATGGGCATCACCGCCATCGTGGGCACCGGAGATGGGACCACCCGCATCAAGGATGGGGAGGCGATCACGGTGAGTTGCTCGGAAGGCGATCAGGGGAAGGTGTATCGCGGATTGCTCGACTTTGAGGTGAAGGAGGAGCGACTGGATGATCTCCCAGCCACCCGCACACAGGTGTTCATGAATGTGGGGAATCCAGAGGAGGTGTTTCAACTCGCTGCACTGCCCTGCGATGGCGTTGGCCTGGCACGGCTGGAGTTTGTGATTGCCAATCAGATCAGGGTGCATCCCCTCGCCCTGCTGAACCCAGAGCGGATCGCCAATCCGCAGGAGAGAGAGGAGATTGAAAAACTCACCCGCAACTATGAAAAGCCAGTGGATTACTACGTTGACGGCTTGAGTCAGGGAATGGCACGCATCGCAGCCGCCTTCTACCCGAAACCGGTGATTCTCCGCTTTTCCGACTTCAAGAGCAACGAGTATGCCCGTCTTCTCGGTGGAGCTGCATTTGAGCCGAAAGAAGAGAATCCAATGCTTGGCTGGCGGGGGGCTTCCCGTTATGTGTCGCCGGAATTCAGGGGGGCCTTTGCCCTGGAATGCATGGCGCTACGCCGGGTGCGGGAGCAGATGGGGTTGGTGAATGTGATCCCGATGGTGCCCTTCTGCCGAACCCCGGAAGAGGCTGATCGGGTGCTGGCGGAAATGGCCAAACAGGGCTTGGTCAGAGGGGAGGCGGGCCTCCAGGTGTACGTGATGTGCGAATTGCCGAGCAATGTGGTGGCCGCTGAGGCCTTTGCCCAGCGATTCGATGGCTTTTCCATCGGCTCTAACGACCTCACCCAACTCACCCTTGGGCTTGATCGGGATTCAGCACTGATCGCCGATCTCTTTGATGAACGCCACCCGGCTGTGAAAACCTTGATTCAGATGGCGATCGAAACAGCGCACCGGTGCGGATGCAAGATCGGGATCTGTGGCCAGGCTCCCAGCGACTACCCGGAATTCGCTCGTTTCCTTGTGGGCCTAGGGATCGATTCGATCAGCCTGAATCCGGATGCCCTCTTGTCGACTCGTCTTCGGATTGCGGAGATTGAGGAGGAGCTGGAACAACTAGCCGCTTCGCACCCTATGGTGAAGACCTAAAGACTTCTTCCGTTTCGATCCATGCCTTCCGGACTCCGGGTGTCACGGATCGACAAGGTGCCTGGCCAGGGACCCCTTGCACTCCTGGTGAATGGGGTGGCTGTCGGCAGCCTTCGTCATCGCACGCTTCTCGAGATCACTGTGGGCTCCGGGGACATCCTGCTGGAAGTGATCGTTGGCCGAACGCCCCTTTACGCCCTGCTCGAAGCCGCTGATGGGTGCACGGCGCGGGTCCAAATCGGCCGCCGGCGCAACTTCGCTCTGGCGGAGGCCAGAAATTATCTACAAGTTGAGCCCATGCTGGTGGGCTTACCGGATCGCACCCGTTTTCCCCTCAACCTCAGTGCCTTATCAGCCCTGGAATGGCTACAACAAAAACGGTCCATGGCCGAGCCTCTCACCAACGTACAGATGACCTACCTGCAGAGCCGCCTGATGGCAGCGGAACAGGCACCTCCGTGTGTGGCAGATGTGCCCTCCTTGCGAGAGCTGGGTGCCTTTGCGGCCCTCGGACTCGACACCGAAGCGGAAGAAGCGGATGTGCGAGAAGCATTCCGCCTTCTGATCAGCGTCCATACCCCAGAAACAGGGGGACCCAATGAAACCTTGCAGCGCCTGGAGGAAGCCTTTCGCATTGCCATGGCCGTTTTGACCCGCAGGACACTCCGGCGCGGTGTTCCTGAGATTGGCCGATAACCAGGATCTGATGGAACGTTGGCGTCTAAACGGCCTCCGGCTGCCACTGGACCACACTCAGGCCGAATTAGAGGAAGCAATCTGCGCCAAGCTTCATCTTCCAAACTCCGCACTGCTTTGCCATCGGCTGGTGAAACAGAGCGTTGACGCCCGCAAGAAAGGGGCCATCCAGTTGGTGTACGCCATCGATCTGGAACTGGCGCTAGATCACAAGCAGAAGCATCAACTGCTGCACCGATTCGCCAACAACACCCAGCTCCGGCCGACCCCTGATGAGCGTTACACCTTGGTGGTGAACCCTCTACGGGGAAAGGATTGGCAAACGATGGGCCCTCGCCCCTTGGTGGTCGGGGCTGGCCCTTGCGGGTATTTCGCCGCTCTGCTGCTCGCCGAGATGGGCTTTTCTCCCCTGCTCCTAGAGCGAGGACAACCGGTGAAGCAGCGAACGAAAGACACCTTTGGTTTCTGGAGAGGAACGCAGGGTTTCAACCCCGAATCCAATGCACAGTTTGGCGAGGGCGGAGCAGGCACGTTTTCGGATGGCAAGCTTTATAGCCAGATCAGTGAACCAGCGATCTACGTGCGCAAGGTGCTGGAGGAGCTTGTGGCTGCAGGGGCGAATCCAGACATCCTCACCAAGCACCATCCCCATATCGGCACCTTCCGGCTGGCCACAGTGGTGCGGGGGCTGCGGCAAAAGATCCAATCCCTTGGTGGTGAAGTGCGATTTGGAGCCAAGGTAGAGGAGCTGATCTTGGCAAATGATGGCAGCAGGCAGGTGGAGGGTGTACGCCTGGCCCATGGCGAGAGCCTGCAGGCACGCCATGTGGTGCTCGCTTTAGGGCACAGTGCGCGCGACACTTTTCACCGTTTGGAGCAACAGGGGGTCGCGATGGCCCGCAAACCCTTCGCGGTGGGCCTGCGGATTGAGCATCCTCAGGCCCTCATCGATCGGGCGCGCTGGGGTGAGCAGGCGGGCCATCCTCGTCTTGGACCAGCTGAATACAAGCTGGTGCATCACACGCAAACGGGGCGGGATGTTTATAGCTTTTGCATGTGCCCTGGCGGCTGGGTGGTAGGTGCCACATCCGAGGAAGGATGTGTGGTAACGAATGGCATGAGCCAGCATTCCCGGCGGGAACGCAACGCCAATAGTGGGCTGGTGGTGAACATCACAAGCGAGGATCTGAATCCATGGGCCCGTTGGCCTGGAGACCCCCTTGCCGGCGTGGCCTTTCAACGGCACTGGGAGCAACAAGCGTTCGAGTCGGGTGGCAAAACCTATGAGGCACCAGGCCAGCGTTTGGCCGACTTTTTGGCCAATCAACCCAGCGCCTCAGCCTGTAGCACCCTGGTGAGAGGAGTGCAGGGTTCCTATCGGCCAGGGGTTCGCCTTGGCTCACTCAACGGGTGCCTTCCGGATTTCGTATTAGCTGCCATCAAAGAAGCCTTACCAAGGTTTGCCACAAAAATTCCTGGATTCCTTCTCAGAGATGCCCTGCTGACAGGGGTGGAAACGCGAACCTCCTCCCCGATCAGGCTCACACGGGATAGCAAAACCTTCGAAAGCACCAACACACCAGGCCTGTATCCAGCCGGCGAAGGAGCTGGCTACGCCGGGGGAATCTTGTCCGCAGCAATTGATGGCCTAAAAGTGGCGGAAGCTTTGGCGCTAGCCATCAACCCTCTTCTTCCTCACTCCCCAAGGGAACCAGTCGGATTTGCTTGCGACCAAGCTTGATCTCAAATTCATCACCAGGCTTGAGATCCAACAAAGCTGTGTAGGCCTTGCCCACCATCAGGTTGCCATTGAATTGGACTTTGGTGTTGAAGCTGAGCTTACGGCCCGCCTTGCCAGCCTTAGCAGAGGAACCAATGTCCATGCCTTTGGCATTGAGAAGAGCTTCATAGAAAGCGGTGAAGTTCAAACGCTCGGTTCCGTCCTTCTTGGTGGAAACATATCCGCAAGCTCGAACAAGGTCGGACTTATTGGCATCACCCAACTCCTTGACTTTGGCAAGGAGGTCTGCCCCTGTGAGCATGGTTGTTAAAAATGCGACAACTACATTATCACAACATAATGGGGCTCTTTGCAAGTGGTCAATGCGGCTTTTCAAGCAAAGACCTTGCTGGAGACTTTCTTACTGCTTGGGCAAGATATCCGTTGTCAATCGACTCCAAGACCTCTTGAGGTCTCTGCATTCAGGTTGTTCCCATTTCTCAATCAACGGGGGGGCAGCCTGTATCAGGATTCGGAGACGATCCCACTCCACTGAACAGCCTTCACCTGATCGCGACGCCAAGAGTGAAAAAGCAGGGGATTGCCCACCGTGCACAGGGGGCACACGCTGATGTTGGAGGGGGGAATGCCCTCGTTTTCCAACTGACGTCTGGTTGCCGCACGAATATCCAAACGATCACGCCCTGCAAGTGTGTCAGCATGAAGCGCGCCACATACCAGGAGCTCTTCAAGGGCCCCAGCGCCGCCAGGATGGCTCGTGCCAGATGCAAAGAGCGCGTCGGCCACCTGCTGGCTCACCTCCCTCTCCACCTGGTAAGCCTCACCGCTGACTGCTGGCCCCAAGGCCACGATCACCTCGCTGCGTAGGGTGCCCGCCTGATCCAGCAGGGCAAGAGCTTGGGGGAGGATCCGCCCAGCCACCCCCCTCCATCCGGTATGGCAGGCGGCAACCCTGCCGCTGCGGGGATCGGCCAGCAAGGCCGGCGTGCAATCCGCTCCACAGACCCAGAGGCTCTGGCCTCCCTCACTGCTGATTAATCCATCAGCTTCGGGCCAAGGGACAGAACAGGCGACGTGGGCTGGAAGCACCTTGGCGCTGTGAATCTGTCGGGGGCGATGCACGCTGATGCCTGCACTCAGATACCCCGCCAGCTCATCGGGTTCACGCCCATCCCACTGGCGGGTAAAGAATCCATGCTCAAATCCCTGGAGCAGATCACACTGCAGATACCAGCCCCCATAGGTCCCCACCCAGGTCCAGCCGGCAAGGGTGTTAAAGAGAGCGTCCGGTCGGTCAAACGGCGGGAGAGATTGCTCAGCCATCCGGCAGATCCCGAAGCATCCAGAAGCCTTCGAAGTGGCTATCCCCGTCAGTGGTCTGCACGGCAAGAAACTGAAGACCACCTGCATCTTGGCGGGCCTGAGCAAAAACCTCACCGATGGCAGAAGCTTCCAGCTCTGCCAGCCTGGCCAACCGCCAACGATCATCCAGCCCAGCCTCCAGTACCAACTGCCCTTCATCCAGCTCAAGCCTCACGGGTTCCAAACCCGAGAGCCAGCCGGCGATGGCGAGGGCACGCTGACGGCTGAAGAGGCGAATTCCCGGCACCGCTCCCTGGGGATCGAGGTCTGGGGGAAGAGGAAGCAAGGCCCCAAAACCGATGCTCCAATCTGCAGCGTCGGCGAGGGCCTCCATGGGAAGCATGGCCCAACTCCAGGTGTCCCCCCTGGCCACCTCAGGCCAGGCCAGGGGTACGGGGCGCTGAGGTTGGGGAGGGGGAGCCAGGGGGCCGGCCATGTAGCCCTCCTCGGCCGGGTAGATCTTCCGTTCCCGTTGCCCCAGCCACTCCATCAGTGCGAAACAGCGCCGGCTTGGCAACACCTCCAAACCCAGTGGTGCCGCAGCCCTTTCCACCATTGCCCGCATGGAACCCCTCCAGCAGCGAAGGCGGCCGGGTGAGAGATGTCCTTCGGTTTGAGCCAACTCCAGGGCTTCTGCCAACGCCTCACGCAGCCACTGCGAGTTAACCGTATCGGCTGAACAGCGTTTTACGAAGCGAAAGGGCGACGTGGTAAGGGGGGGAGCACTGGAGGAGGAGACCTCGGGGGTTGAGGAGATCAAGAGCTCCCAGCGCTTGCGTCCATCAGCCTCAAGCACGGGGCGCGAGTAAAAATCAACCTCCCAGTCGGCTCCGCGAAGACCTGCAGGGGCAGGGGAACTCACGATCATGGAAGATCAGAACGCACTCCTTGGGACATGGCGGCAGACGGAGTTTCCTGCTGGGGCGAGATGGAGGGATCTTGCTCGGAGGCCTTCTGCTCCCTCTGCTTGAGGAGGGAAAGGGCACGAGAGGCCCGTTCTGCAGCCTCTCCCATCAGCTGTTCCTTGGCGATGAGCAATTCCCCCGGTTGATTTTCCAGCAACTGGGTGTTGAGGGCAATCCGTCCGCGCTGCCCGTCCACGGCCGTGATGAGTGCCATGATCCGCTCACCCTGCTGAAAAACCTCGCGAAGGTCGCGCAGGACTGCCCCGGTAATCGAGGAATGGTGCAGAAGACCACTGACCCCACCAAGATCAACAAAGAACCCATAGGGCTTGATCGCACTAATCTGACCTTCCACCAGCTGACCAACCTCCAGCTCACGAAAGCGGAGAGCTGTGGCCGCCTTCTTTTCCGACAGAACTAGCTTGCGGGTTTCGGGATTGACCTCCAGAAAGGCCACCCCGAGAGTTTTGCCAACCAACGCTTCGTGTTGATCGCCCTCGCAGAGCTGGGATCGGGGAATGAAGCCCCGCAGTCCCTCCAGATCGCAGGTCACACCCCCACGGTTGAAGCCATTCACCTTGACCTGCACCACCGAACTCTCCTTCTCCAGAAGAAGCACCTTGTCCCAGCTCTTGCGCAACTCCAACGCCCGCACACTCACCGTCACCATTCCTTCAGCGTTCTGCTCGCGAGTGACCAAAACCTCAACAGGCAACCCTTTTGGGAAGCGCTCCTTGATGCTGGTGATCACACCCAAACCGCACTCGTTCTTTGGCATGAAGCCAGGGGCCTTGCCACCAATATCCACATAAACCCCATCACTCTCCGCGCCGATCACCGTCCCCTTCACCAGATCGCCAGTGGCACCAATGGGTTCGTTGTCGTCGAGGGCGGCAAGGAAGGCTTCCTCGTCAAAATCAAAATCGTCAACGCTTCGCTCTTGACGACGCTCTGCCCGGGCCACGGACGGGGTTTCCTGTGGATGGCCTCCTCTTCGAGAAGGCGTCGGAGAAGGGCCCAGTAGATCAGCCATGGTCATGCCCTCCAGCTCTGCCATGGAGAAACGGTCCTCCTCGGACCGCATCTGTTCTGAACTGAGAGCAGGAGGCTTGGGTGAGGCCAGCGGCGCTATGGCGTCAGAGGCTGAGCCAGACCTTAGATCCTGAGTCAGGGGTGGGGCTGATCCTTCTTTGGGTTCTTCCTTTTTCAACATCACCACCTGGGGTGGGCGGCGCGGCGGGGTCACACCCCCACCAGGATTGCGGGGATCGGGCCGCCGAGGCTGCAGCGAATGGGGCTTGCCGGGTCCGGCCATCACCAGATGGGTTGACAGACTTCCCACTCTACGGAGCCCTGATCAGCCATGGAAAAAAGCTTGGAACGCTTGCCCTGGCCAGCCGTTCAAGCGGCAGCTCAAAGAAAGGGAAGCACCATTCTCTGGCCCATGGGGTCCCTCGAACAGCATGGTCCCCACCTGCCGCTGGCCACCGATGCCCTCTTCGCCGATCGGCTGGTGGAGGCGCTGATGCAGTCGTTGCCTGCCAATTTGCCCATCTGGCGTCTCCCTGTGCAGCAGATCGGCTTTGCCCCGGAGCACAAGGCCTTTCCAGGCACCTTCAGCCTGCGAGCTGAAGATCTCATCAACCTTGTGGAACGTGTAGGAGCCGACCTAGCGAGGTGGGGATTCCATCGCCTGGTAATGATGAATGCCCACGGTGGACAGATCGGCCTGCTGGATGTGGCCGCCCGTCAACTGCGGGCCAATCACCCCTCCCTAGCTGTGCTGCCCTGCTTTCTCTGGCGAGGACCTGAATCGCTGGGCTCTCTCATCCCGGAACCCGAGCGAAGCGGTGGATTACATGCGGGCCTTGCCGAGACCAGCCTCATGTTGCATCTCGCACCGGAACTGGTGGGGTCAGAACGGCAGGTGGATGGTCTGCAGCCCCCCAATCCACCGCCTGATGGTTGGAGCTGGGAAGGCAAGGCGCCAACGGCATGGCTCACAGAGGAGCTCAGTCGATCTGGGGTGATCGGGGATCCCTCAGGAGCAACAGCCGAGCTCGGCGAACAGCTCTTCACCACACTGGTGAGCGGCTGGCAGCGGCGGCTGCAGTCCCTGCTCAGCAGTGACTGGCCGCCAAGAGGAAACTCTCGTGTTTAAACTCAACCTTCCCTTCCTTTCTAGCCATGACGAGTCTGGAGACCGAAACCCTGCCGGACTTTAAAAGTGACACCTATAAAGATGCCTACAGTCGCATTAATGCCATTGTCATTGAAGGTGAGCAGGAAGCCCATGATAATTACATCGCTCTTGGCACTCTCCTCCCCGAGCAGGCTGAAGAGCTCGCCGTTTTAGCCCGGATGGAGTTGAAGCACATGAAGGGCTTCATAGCCTGCGGCAACAACCTTGGGGTCGCAGCTGATATGCCCTTTGCGCAGAAGTTTTTCACCCCATTGCGCGAGAATTTTCAATCGGCACTCGCACAAGACAAAGTGGTGACATGTCTTCTGATTCAAGCTTTACTCATCGAAGCTTTCGCAATCTCGGCTTATCACATCTACATCCCTGTCGCCGACCCCTTTGCCAGAAAGATCACCGAAGGCGTCGTTAAGGATGAATACACCCATTTGAACTACGGGCAGGAATGGCTAAAAGCAAACTTTGAAAGCAGCAGGGAGGAGCTTGAGCAGGCCAATCGCGAAAACCTCCCCCATGTGCGAAGGATGCTGGATGGTGTGGCGGCTGATGCTGCCGAACTAGGGATGGCCAAGGAGGACTTGATCGAGGATTTCCTGATTGCCTATCAAGAAGCACTCACGCAGATTGGCTTCCATTCCCGTGAAATTGCCCGGATGGCCGCGGCAGCTCTAGTGGGATAACCCAACGGCGTCACGGTTCGTCATGGCAGGATGTGTCGCCGGCAGTTGCTTGCCACACCCTTCCTCTTCGCCCATGTTTGGCCTCATCGGTCATTCCACCAGTCTTGATGCCGCCAAGGCCCTTGCCCTTTCCCTTGGGTATCCGGACTACGCCGATGGAGATCTTGAGATGTGGTGCAGCGCTCCTCCCCAACTGGTGGAGCGTTTTGAGGTGACCAGTCCGGCGGGGAAGACGATTGAAGGCGCCTACATCGATTCCGTCTTTGTTCCGGAGATGTTGAGTCGGTTTAAAACAGCTCGTCGGAAGGTATTGAATGCGATGGAGCTGGCCCAAAAGATCGGGATCAACATCAGTGCTTTAGGTGGCTTTACATCCATCATTTTTGAAAATTTCAATCTGCTGCAACAACAGCAGATTCGCAGCACAACCCTGGATTGGCAAAGGTTCACGACGGGCAACACCCATACCGCTTGGGTGATCTGCCGCCAGGTGGAAACCACAGCCCCAGAGGTGGGGATCGATCTTTCCCAGGCCAAAGTTGCTGTGATTGGAGCCACCGGGGACATCGGAAGCGCGGTGTGCCGCTGGCTCCTCCAGCGGACGGGTGTGGGCGAAGTGCTGTTGGTGGCCCGCCAGCAACAACCCCTGCTGGATCTTCAGGCATCCCTGGGATCCGGTCGTATTACAGCTCTGGAAGGGGCCATGATGGAGGCAGACGTCGTGGTGTGGGTAGCCAGCCTTCCCCAAACCCTCTCCTTGGAAAACACCGCATTTCGACGCCCCTGCTTAATGGTGGACGGGGGATATCCCAAGAACCTGGACAGCAAGGTGGCCGATGAAGCAATCACCGTGCTCAAGGGGGGCATCGTTGAATTCTGGCAAGATATAACCTGGCAAATGATGAGTGGAGCAGATATGTTTAATCCCAAACGACAGATGTTTGCTTGCTTCGCCGAGGCCATGCTCCTCGATTTTGAAGAGCTTCATACAAATTTCAGTTGGGGTCGCAATAACATCACAATTGAGAAAATGGAGCGAATCGGCGATGCTTCCCGCCGTCATGGATTTACCCCCCTTGGACTGAAACACCAGCTCGCCCCCTCCCTCGCGATCGCCTAAACCTTCGCCGCCCCCTAAGCCCCTATTCGCTCCATGGCCAGACGTGCCCTCCTGGATTTTGAAAAACCATTGATCGAACTGGAGGAACAGATCGATCAGATCCGCCAGCTCGCCCGCGATTCGGAAGTGGATGTGAGCCAGCAACTGCTCCAGCTGGAAACTCTGGCCAGCCGAAGGCGGGAGGAAATTTTCCGTTCCCTAACTCCTGCACAAAAAATTCAGGTTGCGCGCCATCCGCAACGACCAAGCACCCTGGATTTCATCCAGGTCATCACCGATTCCTGGTACGAGCTCCATGGCGATCGATGTGGCAGTGACGATCGGGCTCTGGTGGGGGGGATTGGCCAGATCGGCGACCAGGCCGTGCTCCTTTTGGGCCACCAGAAGGGTCGAGACACAAAGGAGAATGTGGCCCGCAACTTTGGTATGGCCTCCCCAGGCGGTTACAGGAAGGCCATGCGCCTCATGGAACACGCCGATAGATTTCGTCTGCCCATCCTGAGCTTCATCGACACCCCTGGGGCCTACGCAGGAGTTCTCGCTGAAGAGCAGGGGCAGGGGGAGGCCATCGCCGTCAACCTCCGAGACATGTTTCGGCTGCGGGTTCCCATCTTGGCCACGGTGATCGGGGAGGGGGGCTCAGGAGGGGCCCTAGGCATCGGCGTTGCCGACCGCCTCCTCATGTTTGAGCACAGCGTCTATACCGTGGCCAGTCCTGAAGCCTGCGCGTCGATCCTCTGGAGGGATGCGGCCAAAGCGCCAGAGGCCGCAGAAGCTCTGCGCATCACTGCCAGCGATCTGCAGCGGCTGGAAGTGGTGGATTCGGTTCTGCCTGAGCCATCGGGTGGCAACCACTGGGCTCCACTTCAGGCAGCAGAGACCCTGAAAGCCACCCTGCTTACAGAGCTGAAGGGGCTCCAGGCCCTAGGTGAAGATGAACTGCTGAATCAACGCTATGCAAAATTCCGCCGAATGGGCCGGTTTCTTGAGAGTTCTACCCCGGAACACCAACCGGCCAGATAGTGTACAGATGATTTTTGAAGCCCCTTGAGCGTCCCCATGATCACGGATGCCTCACGAAGCATTGCTTACAGGCTTCCGTCGTTGCCTGGCAGAAAAGATGCTCTTTGTCGCCAACCTGGTGAGCACACTCACCCAAGGTTCGGTGAACACACCCTATTGGGATAGTGAAACCACCAGAGCACCCTCGATCGCCGTGCGATGCTTTCAGCCGATCAGGTGGCCCGAACCCTGCTTTTCCTCGCCGAACAGCCCCATCACCAGGTGGTGGAGGATCTCACTCTCATGCCAGCTGTCGGTGCTTTCTGACCCCTCCCCATGACCTCCACCCTTCCCCCACGCTTTAGCTCCAGATCCATTCCTGCTAGCGACGCACAACCGCTTCCCATCAGCGAGCGGATCCGCCAGCGGATTGAGAAGGCTCAAGCACCGTATTTTGCCAATGACAACATTTCCCCGTTTCTTAAGGAGGGAGAACTGGAAGAGCTGGAAAGTGAGGTGACGGGGAAAATGCGTGATCTCTTGCGCAGCCTTGTGATCGACATTGAGAATGATCACAACACCGAGGGAACAGCAGAGCGCGTCGCACGCATGTATCTGCACGAGGTGTTCAAAGGGCGCTATCAGGAACAACCCAAGATTGCAAGTTTTCCTAACGTTAAAAATCTTGACGAGATTTACACAGTCGGTCCGATTACCATACGCTCAGCTTGCTCACATCACCTTGTCCCGATCCTTGGTAATTGCTGGATTGGCATCAAGCCTGGAGAACGGGTGATCGGCCTCTCTAAATTCTCCCGTGTAGCGGATTGGGTTTTTTCCCGGCCCCACATTCAAGAGGAAGCCGTGATCATTCTCGCCGACGAAATCGAGCGACTCTGTGAACCCAAAGGACTGGCGATTCTGGTGAAGGCGCAGCACTACTGCATGAAGTGGCGAGGGGTAAAGGAGCCCCAAACCAGCATGATGAATTCCGTGGTGAGGGGTGATTTTCGTCATGATCCCTCTCTCAAGCAGGAATTCTGCGAGCTGGTGAAACAGCAAGAATCCTTGTTGTAACTACCCTTCAGCAGGGTTCGCAATCCGCCCGATCTCCGCATTCGTGAGCGCTTGAACAAGATGCCTCACACGCTCGAGGTTTTTCACACCTGGCTGATCCTCCACCCCACTGGAGGCATCCAGGCCGAAGGGTTCCACCTTTTTGAGCACGCTTTCAGCAGTTTCGGGGCTAATGCCACCCGCCAGCCACCAGGGAAGGGTGGGCGCAAACGCTCCCAGCCACTCCAGGGGGATCGAGCGACCCGTTCCACCCAACTGATTTGGCACCCAAGCATCCAGCAGCAGGGCGTCCACCACATCTGCATAGGCCTCCCAGAGAGGTAGGTCTTCTTGCGAGCGAATACGGAGGGCCTTCCAGAGCCCCACCTCAGGCCCCAGGGTTCTCCTCAGCTCACCGCACCGATGGGGCGACTCTCTTCCATGAAGCTGCACCACTTGATGGCCGTTTCCAGCCTCGAGATCAGGAAAGTCCTGGTCGGCAGGATCAGCGACCACCAGCACCCCCACACACCCAGGTTGGTACCGTTGCGCGGCAGCAAACAGCCCAGGACGCTGCTTCACCGGCAGGAACCGGGGAGATCCAGGAACGGCCACCACACCAATGGCATCAACGCCCATCGCAGAGATGGCCCCTGCCTGTAAGGGATCCCTCAATCCACAGATCTTCAGCCGGATCCCCCTTGGTTTGTTGTTCTCTTGGGCGAAGAGGGGATCAGGCACTGGCGGACAACAGGTGTCGAAGACCTTTCTAAGATTCAGGTCATTCATGTACGCGGATCAGACTGTGGGGCAAGGCTGGGAACTCTTGCGAATCCGCGGCATTTCCCTGCGACTTCATCCCACCTGGTTTTTTGTCCTGGTGTTGCTGACCTTTGTCTTCGCGAGGGATTACCGGGATTCCCTGGGTCCAAGGCTGGACGCAACGCTGCTCTGGCCCCTGTCCCTGGCGTCGGCCCTGCTGTTGTTCCTCTCGGTGGTGCTGCATGAGTTTGGCCATTCCTTCGTCGCCATGCGTCACGGCGTGAAGGTGCGAAGCATCACCCTCTTTTTCCTTGGTGGTGTGGCCAACACCGAATCCGAGTGCAAGACCGCTCGAGGGGAATTTCTGATGGCGGCGGCTGGTCCTGCCGTCAGTTTGCTGATCGGAGCGGTGTTGCTTCTCGGACAGCACGCAGCCACCCATCTCTCCCCCGCCATGGGAGAGATGGCCCAGCGGCTTGGCGAGCTCAATCTGGTTCTCGCGCTTTTCAATTTGCTCCCGGGGCTGCCCCTGGATGGAGGTCGCATTCTCAAAGCCCTTGTCTGGCAAGTCACTGGAAGTCAGAGGCGAGGAGTGGAGGTGGCCAATGGTTTCGGTCGCTTTCTTTCGCTGGTGGCCCTGGGGCTCGGCGTCATGCTCCTGTTCAAGGGGGTGGGATTCGGACTCTGGCTGTTGTTGCTCGGATGGCTGGGGTTGGGGGCGTCCCGGAGCCAGCAGCAGCTCCTGCTCCTGGAGCGCATCCTTGGCGATCTGCGCGTTCAGGATGTGGCGAAGCGTCGCTTCAGGGTGTTGGAAGCCACGGACACCTTGCGGAAAGTCAGTCAGATCAGGCTCACGCCTGCTCCCTCCTCGACCCCGCCCCCTGGCATCCCAACGAGCGGTGAAGGCACGCCCGATTGGTTATTGGTGTGCGATCAAGGCCGCTGGAAGGGGGTGATCGACGAGAAACCCCTGCAGGACCTTCCAATCCAACGCTGGGACACCGACCGGGTTGCTGACCACATGCAACCCCTCAGCAGCCTTCAGGCAATTCGCGAGGATGCCCCCCTCTGGCAGGCCGTGCTCGCTCTCAACGACCATCCCAGACTCCTGGTTTTAGGGTCATCGGGATTGCCAAGCGGCACAGTGGAACGCCCCGATCTGGGAGAGGCCGTGCTGGCGCGCCTGGGGGTACGACTTCCCGAGTCCCTTCTGACCAGGGCAAGGCAGCAAAACGCCTATCCATTGGGGTTGGCCCTTGAACCAGTGGCCAGGGCCATGGCGGAGTCGGCGGAAGGGTTTCCTGCCAAGCCCAGCACCTCGTAAGCCTTGCGGTTGGCCTCGACAGCGGTCCATTCCCACTCCTCAAGAGGCACGTTCAAGACCAAAGCACGTTCGCTCTCGTATTCTTGAGCTTGAGGGGCAACCAGAGTCCACCAGCGGGAGGCGCATCGCAGAAGGAGATCTTCAAGATCGTCTTCTGAGAGTGGCAACTCCGGCAGCCAAGGCGGTGGACTACCGAAGACAGTCTCCCAGAGCGCTCCATCCGGCCTGATGGCAATGCTTCCGTGTTGCAGCAAGGCATGGCCGCTCCACCTCTGGGCACTGCCGATGCGCTTCCTTCCACAGGAATGAACCAGATCGGCAACGGTACTGGTGGCGAAGCAGTTCGCCTGGTAGGGCTGGCAGGGGGAATCGCCAAACACCAGGGGCAACTGCATGGCAGCGAAAGCCTCCTGGAGCCAGAGGCAGCTGAGGTGGTAAGCCTCGCGTCGACGGCGGGGAGGATTCGGCCAGATCAAGGAATAGGTGAGATCACCCCCATGGAGAACGGCAGCGCCGCCAGAGGGACGACGCACCAGCGCCAGTCTTCCCTCACCGGCAAGGTGCAGCCAGTGGGGGGGAATCTGGTGCTGGTGTCGGCCCAAGGACAAGGTGGGTGAGCTCCATCGATAGAACCGAAGCAACGGTCCATCGCGATCGCCATCGATCACGCGCTCTAGCAACCAGGCGTCGATGGCCATCTGAAAGGACCCCGGGAGCGAGCAGGAAGGAAGTCTGCGCAGGCAGGGGGATGCCATCCAGATCAAGGGCGAGGGGCGAAGACCCAGAAGCTAGGGTCCAGCTCGTAGCCCAGCACTGCTGCCATCTGGCCCAGGCCCTTTCGACAGTCCATCCCTCCAGGGCGTGAGAGCGCATCCAGCTGAAACAGCCGATGGCTGATCCAGAGCTCCAGGCTGTCAGGTGCGAACTGAAGCCCCTCGTTGCGGCTAAACCGATGGGGCAACAGCATCGCAACATGCCTCGCCAAGGTGCCACCCGTCCGCTCAAGGAGAAAGGGGAGCCACGGGAACTCCGCATCCGCGCGCAGGCTCCATAGACGGACCTCAGGAATCTCCGAGAGCTCCCTCGGATCATCGGCTGCGGTGGGCCAGTCGAACTTCAGGTTCAGCGACCCGGCAAGGGACAGCAGCTCCGCCACCGGCAGGAGCATCCACTGGCGAAGGGAAGAGAGGTCGAGACCTTGAATCTGCTGACGGCTGAGCGAAACAAGCGCAGGGGGGTGGGCCATCAAGAGCTGTGACAGGGCCAGCATCAAAGATGGACCGTAGCTGGCTGAGGACGAAGAATGAGTCAGCCCCATTTGCTTCATCATGCTGACCCAGACGGAAATCCTTATCGCCCTGGTAGTGGCTGCCCATGCAGGCGTCCTGGCTGTTCGCCTGAGCTTCAGTCTCTTCAAGGCTTGAGGCGCCTGCCTTTCACCCGAGGACTTGGCAACGTGCCCCGGGCACGTTATAAGCAGATCCTACTTTAAAGATTTTCTGTGCCCTCCCCCCTGCAGGCCAGCGCTCCCATTCCTGTCAGACCACCTGTTCGCTCCAAAAGGCGTCCAAAGAGTCCGTTGAGAGGTTCGGTTAGCGAAGCAGGTATGGAAAAAGCAAGAAGCCTCCACCGAACCTCTGGCTCCCTGCCCGTTCAAATGGTGGTCTCCTCTGGGGCGGAGACTTTGTCTCTCAACGAAGAGCGGCGAGAGCTTGTTTGCAGTCTGATCGGACTGACGGTGAAGTTGGGACTGGTGGTGGTTGCTGGGGTGAGTCTGTGCCGTCTTGCCGGCGCCTATCAGGAAAGGATGGACCGCCAAGGGGAGCTCAGCGCGGTTCTTGAGATTGAACAGGCCCAACTCTTGAAGGCCCAGGACCGTTTTGATCAGCTGTTCATGGTGGAAGGGGAACAACAACTGATCCGAGAACAGAGCCAATGGATTGCGCCAAACCGCCTACGGGTTGTTTGGCAATCCACCGATCCCCTTCCAGCTCAACCTGCCATCGCCATTGCTCCCCGTACTCAGAGGCCCTGAACACCTTCAGTCTGGCCCGTAAATTGGAGTTGACTGTCGTTGTTTCTCCTAGTCCATGAGCAGCACCCAAGGCGCTGGCAGTGCTTCTGGCCCCGCCTCTGGCACTGTTCTGATCACCGGAGCTTCCTCTGGTGTGGGTCTGTTTGCAACCAAGGCCCTCACCGATCGGGGTTGGCATGTGGCGATGGCCTGCCGGGACCCCCTCAAGGCACGTCGCGCCCAGAAAGCACTCGCTATAGCAGATCCCTCGGTAACCCATCTCCAGGTTGATTTGGGGGATCTTGAGAGTGTGCGCAAACTGGTGGAGGGCTTCCACGCTTCCGGGCTGCCACTGGATGCCCTGGTGATTAATGCCGCCGTGTACTTGCCCCGGTTAAAGGAGCCCATGCGCTCTCCCCAGGGCTATGAACTTTCAATGGCCACCAACCATCTCGGTCACTTTCTCTTGATTCAGCTGCTGCTGCCCGACCTGGAGCGCTCAACCCATCCCTCCCCCCGGCTGGTGGTGCTCGGAACCGTGACGGCGAATTCCAAGGAGTTGGGGGGAAAGATCCCTATCCCAGCCCCCGCCGATCTGGGAGATCTGGCCGGGTTTGAGGGAGGATTCCAAGCCCCCATCAGCATGGCGGATGGCCGGGCTTTCAAGCCGGGAAAGGCCTACAAGGACAGCAAGCTCTGCAACATGATCACCACCCAGGAACTCCATCGTCGAGAGCATGGGCGCACGGGCATCCTCTTCACGTCGCTCTATCCCGGCTGTGTAGCCGACACGCCCCTGTTCCGCCATACCCCGAAGGCCTTCCAGACGATCTTTCCCTGGTTTCAGAAATCCATCACCGGGGGCTATGTGAGCCAAGCCCTCGCCGGCCAGCGGGTCGCGGATGTGGTCACCGATCCAGCCTTCGCCGTCTCCGGGGTTCATTGGAGCTGGGGCAACAGGCAACGCAAGGATGGCCTTCCGTTTTCCCAGGAGTTGTCGGACAAGGCCAGCAACCCAACCACCGCCTCCAGGCTCTGGGATCTTTCCCTGACACTGGTCGGTCTCTGACCCTGGTTCAGCAAGGGAAAAACGGGGCAAATTGCGGCGAACCGCGGCAAACGTTTCCAGCTTTGCTAACACATCTACAGCTGCACGCTCCCCTTCATGTCCCGCACCCTGCGCTGGGTGCTCGGTCTGCTGCTTGTTGCTGGCCTGCTCATCGGCGCGTTCCTGTTTCTTCCCTTCCGTTCCTGGCTTCCCGGCGGCACAGTGGGCAATGTCTCCACCCGACTGGTGGTCAACGGTCCCGCCTTCAACCCCCTCTTTCCCAAGCTTCACGCTGGTGAGCAGCTGGTGTTCACCCAAGAGAAGCGAGGCTTCAGTCAGGCCCGACTGAAGGATGGAGAGACCACCAAAGCGTTGCTCTCCATCTCTGATGTGTTGACCTCACCCAGCACCCGAGCCAAGTTCAACGGCGCCAAGCTTGAACTGCAAAGCTGGCCCTTGGTCGACCAGGGTACCCAGGCCAGTGCTCTGCTGGTGGCCGATCGTTTTCAGGTGAAGGTGATCGGGCAGGGGGCAGGACTCACAGCGGACGATCGCCACGATCTCCTGAATGCCTTTGATCTCAACGCCCTGGCTGCCTTAGCCCCTGCACCCCTTGCTCCTGAGGCTCCACAAGGCCCCCGTTCCCTTCCTTCTGGAAAGGGCACACCCCTGAAACTGCCGCTGCCCCAGCGGACCGCCCCTGCCAAGTCACCTGTCCTGGAGCCCGCCGCATGAGCGCCACCGTTCTTGAGCGCCTCGAGCGCCTGCCTCGCCGCAATCTCACCGTTCTTTCCCTGCGGGGAATCAGCACCCTTGTTCCAGGGGGATGGCGCAATGTGACCAGCGCAGAAGAACTGATCAGTGAAGTGCTGGGCACCACTGATCCGGAGCTGATGCAACAGGTGAGGGCGCGTGCTGATCAGCTGAGTCGTGCCCGGCATGAGGGCTACACCCGGGCCATGAGCCTTTACGACGCCGTCAACAGGTCGCAGAAGGCGGCAGGGGGGTTGCGGGTGTTGGCCAATGTCACGGGGGGGCTCCCGCTGGTGAAGCGGCTGGCCAATCTCACCCCTCCTACGGACACCTTGCAGGCTGCGGATCGGAGCCTGAAGGTGGCTTCAGAGATGCTGGCCTTCACCCAGGTGAACGGTCTGCCTGGCAACAGCTTTTCCGATTTCCGGGCCTCCCTGAATGAATATGCGGGGGAAGCAAAGGTACGGATGGCTGCGCTTGTTTGCTTTGACGCCCTGCTTCCCCTTGGAGATCAGGCCCTGGAGCGCATGGATGGCCTGCTGGGCAGGGTGGGGCACCAGGAGCTGCGCCAGTTGCCGGCCTATGCGGGGATGGCCGCCATGATTCCCGGAAGGGGAGATGAGGTCCATCTCAACTTCCTGCGTCGTGGGGTTGACACCTGGCTGGATTGGGCGGGCGGATTTTCAAGTCAGCTAGGGCTGACAAGCCAGCGTGCCGTCCGGGCCTTGGAGACTACCCTCGGACCCTGGCAAGGGGGATTCCAGCAGTTGGCCATCTTCCTGGATGCCTTCACCGACACTTATCAGCACACGGGCGTTCAGGCCGTAGCAAGGCGGTTGGTTGAACGGGCCGCCGCGGAAATCTAAACAGGAGTACAGCATGCGTTGGAGCGACGGTCGTCGAAGCGAAAATGTGGACGATCGGCGGGGCAGGCCTGGTCCAGCCATGGCGGCAGGGGGGATTGGCTTGGGGGGCCTCCTCCTTGCCGTTGTTGTGGGCCTACTGGGGGGAGATCCCATGGTGGTGCTCCAACAGATGGGAACAGGTGGTGGGATGGGAGGGCCCACGGCCAGCAGGCCCCGGCAACCAACGGCCCAAGAAAACCAGTTGGCTGATTTCGTGTCGGTGGTGCTGGCCGACACGGAAGACACCTGGGAGAAGGAGTTTCGGGAGGTTGGACGCCAATACCGCCCGCCCCCCCTGGTGATCTTTGATGGGGTTGTGGCCTCGGCCTGCGGTCAGGCTTCCGGGGCTATGGGGCCCTTCTATTGTCCGCGGGACCAGAAGGTTTACATCGACCTCAATTTCTATCGCCAGCTGAGGCAACAACTGGGGGCTCCGGGCGACTTCGCCCAGGCCTATGTGATCGCCCACGAAGTGGGTCACCACGTGCAAGACCAGCTCGGCATTGAGCAGAAGGTGACCCAGATGAAGCAACGCCTGCCCGCTGCGCAAGCCAACCAGCTCTCCGTGCGACTGGAACTCCAAGCCGATTGCCTTGCTGGCGTGTGGGCTCACTCCACAGCCAAACAACGTCGCACGCTGGAAGAAGGCGATATCGAGGAGGCCATGAACGCCGCCGCGCGCATTGGTGACGACGCCCTGCAAAGGCAGAGCAGCGGCCGGGTACGTCCGGACTCCTTCACCCACGGGACGTCGCAGCAGCGGCAACGATGGTTTGCCACCGGGCTGAAAACCGGCGATATCAACAGCTGCGACACCTTCAACCGCCGGGAGGTGTGAACCTTCCATCACGCCGGCCGATCGCAGGACGGGATTTAAACCACGGTTAACTCTCCCTTTCCCTGTGCACATCAGGATGAGTGGGGCAAGGAGGATTTGATGGGTCGTCCCGGTTTGCTCATCGCATCGGTGAGTCGCGTCGTGGCGGGAATGGGTTGTGTGCTCTGGAGCATCACAAACACCGGGCCATGGGCCCAACCTCTAGGGGAATCCATTGCCATCAGCGGTTCCAGCACGGTGGGACCGATCACAGAACTAGCGATCAAGGGCTTCCAAGGAACCGCCCAGGGCAAAGCCGTTCGGTTCAGCCCAGTGGTGGAAAACGGCACAAGCGCAGGTTTCCGCGAGTTCTGTAGCGGCAAGACCTCCATCAGTAACGCCTCTCGGCCGATCAGCAGCAAAGAACTCGCCGCCTGCAAGGCCGCGGGGGTGACGTTCTATGAGTTACCCATCGGCTTCGATGCCATCACTGTGGTGGTGCATCCCGGCAATACGTGGGCCCAGGAGATCTCGGTACCTGAGCTCAAGACGTTGTGGTCCCGCTCGGCGCAGAATAAGGTGGTGCGCTGGAACCAAGTGCGTTCAAGCTGGCCTGCCCAACCCATCAAGCTCTTTAGCCCTGGCAGGGACTCCGGCACCTTTGACTACTTCACCAAAGCCATCACAGGCGAGCAAGGGAATAGTCGCAGCGACACCACCAATAGCGAGGACGACAACGTCCTGGTCAAAGGTGTAGCGAACACAAAGCTTGGAATGGGATATTTCGGCTTTGCTTACTACAAAGCCAATGCTAATAAGCTCCGTCCACTGGCCATTGTAGGGCCCAAGGGAAAGGTTCTGCCCTCAGTGAAAACCGTGCAGAATGAAACCTATCAGCCCCTTTCGCGACCCATGTTCCTCTATGTAAATTCCCGGCAGATGGCCGCGAAAGCTTCCCTCCGGAACTTCGTGGCCTATATGTTGCGGAACGCTTCAGAGATTGTGGAGAAAGAGGGATCTGTGCCGCTCTCAGATATGCAATACCTTTTGGTTGAAAACAAGTTATACCGCCAAGTGAAAGGCAGTGCTTTTGCAGGAGGTCTGCCGATCGGCCTCACCCTCGGGGAACTGCTGAATCGCAGCATCGATCAGAACAAGCGGCCCGAATTCCGGCTCTGATGATTGATCCCTCCCACACTAATCAAATCCCAAAAGATCGAAAATCTCACGGTCCTTCAGCGATTCTGCTTCAAGGGGCTGAACATTTTCCAGCATGGTACGGGCTAGGTTTAAGTATTCTTGCTGCACCGCTTCCACTTCTGGGCTGGGTTCCATCTCAAAGATGGTGCATTTCTTGAGGCGAGAGCGGCGAATGGCATCCACATCGCGGAAATGGGCCATGGTTTTCATGCCCACCCGATCATTGAACTTGTCAATCTGATCCGTATCCTGACTTCGGTTGGCCACCACACCACCCAGACGCACTTTGTAGTTCTTGGCTTTGGCCTGGATGGCTGCAATGATCCGATTCATCGCAAAGATCGAATCGAAATCATTGGCCGTCACGATCAAGCAGTAGTGAGCGTGCTGGAGAGGTGCGGCAAAGCCACCGCAAACCACATCGCCCAACACATCAAAGATCACCACGTCAGTGTCTTCCAGCAGATGGTGTTCTTTGAGCAGCTTCACCGTCTGCCCTGTGACATAGCCACCGCAGCCCGTACCTGCCGGAGGCCCACCGGCCTCAATGCACTGAACGCCGTTGAACCCCTCGAACATAAAATCTTCTGGCCGTAGCTCCTCGCTGTGAAAATCCACGGTTTCCAGGATGTCGATCACCGTGGGCAACATTTGTTTGGTGAGGGTGAAGGTGGAATCGTGCTTGGGGTCACAGCCGATCTGAAGCACACGCTTGCCCAGCTTGGAGAAGGCGGCGGAGAGATTGGAGGACGTGGTGGATTTGCCGATGCCGCCCTTGCCATAAACAGCTATCACCAGGGCGCCCTCTTCAATGCGCATGCTGGGATCTTGATGCACCTGGAGGCTACCTTCCCCATCTTCCCGATGGCTTGCCCCCTCGGGGCGGCTGCCAGCGGCGGCGGGGAACTGAAGGGTGGTGGTCATAGGAACCAAAAAAAGGCCGAGGGCACTTCCTCCTATCCAAGGACAGCCGAGGTGCCTGTTGTAGGGCAATCGGGCAAAGCGAAACAATGGGGTTTCGCAAGCCGGCGACTCAGATTCCAAGGCTCAGGCTGGTGTTTCTTCAGAAAAGCTTCCGGGCAGGCTGCGGAGATGGCAAATTGGCACCTCTTCTCCCGAAAGACTTGCGGGAAGGTTGCAAGGGATTATAACATCTCCATTTTATAAGAGCTTCCAAGCACAAAAGAGCAAATGGATGTGAACTGATGACCTCTATCGAATCACGCAGTAGTGCAACTGTCTACAGGCCAGAGATTGATGGGCTAAGAGCATTTGCCGTATTAGCAGTAGTATTAAATCACTTTGACAAAAGGCTACTGCCATCAGGCTATTTGGGTGTTGACATTTTCTTTGTGATCTCAGGCTATGTCATTACAGGATCGTTGCTGAATCACCCATCCAAAAATGCTGCTGGTTTTTTTCTTGATTTCTACGCCCGGCGAATCAAGAGAATTTTACCAGCCCTCGCAATAATGGTGCTAATAGCAACACCGCTCGCCTGTTTTTTCGATCCCGCTCCTAGCAAAACACTCCAGACAGGCATAGCCGCGCTGTTTGGTGTTTCAAATATTTCCCTTTATCAGAACTCTACGTCATATTTTGCGGCATCGACCGATCTAAACCCATTTACGCACACATGGTCCTTAGGTGTAGAGGAACAATTTTATTTTGTTTTTCCTTTGTTGGTATGGCTAAGTGGTATCACGCAGTTTCGTCGATACGCAAAGGCAACATTCATGGGAATCCTTTTGTCTCTTTGCATTCTTTCCCTTTTTGCCTTCATCAAGTTCAGCAGTTCAAACCAGCCATTTGCCTACTTTTCCATGCCAACTCGCTTCTGGGAGATTGGCCTGGGATCTATTGTTTTTGTCGCTCTGCGACAGCCTATCGTCCTGCAATGGTGTCAACGCATTCCAGCCGGCTTGGTGATGGGCTTGCTGACAGCACTGCTGTTCACGGGTTTTCGCGTGAAGACAACCATCGCAGTTGTTTTCCTCACAGGCCTACTGCTCGCTTGTTTGAAGGGATCAACCACCACTTATCGACTGCTGTCCTTGTCCAAGTTGAGATGGATCGGGCTGCTGTCCTATTCCCTCTACCTCTGGCACTGGCCTGTCCTATCGCTCAGCCGATGGACGATCGGCATTCACCCCTGGACCATACCTCTCCAGCTTGGGGCAATGGCGGGACTTGCCTACCTGTCCTATCGCTTTGTGGAATGCCCAGTGCGCCATGCTTCCTGGCTCAACGGCCACAGAAAACCATTCAGTTTTGGATTGGGTGTGGTTGGAGTCAGCGCAATGGTCCCTCTGCTGCTCATGACCTGGCCAGGAGGTCGTCCTCTCTTCACTGGCGAGAGCAAGCTGGAACAGCTGCAGGGAAATCTAAATGAATCCAAACCCTTGATTCCAGCCGACTGCCTTTGGTGGATGGGAGAAGGACCGGACCCCGTCAAAGCAGCACAGACATGCATCACTCAAAGCAAAAATGGTGGCATCAATCAGAGATTTTTCGTGATGGGCGATAGCCATACGGGTCATCTTGATGATTGGCTGAGCCGTATCCCAAGCCGGCAGGGTCTCTGGGCTCGAAGGGCCTATGCAGGGGGTCAGTCCGTTCCCTTGATTGAGAACCGATGGGAAGGATCACTCGCCTCGAGGAGAAAGGACGCCATGAATCAACAACGGCTGATTGATCTCACACTCGCTGAGTTGAAGAAAGGGGATGTGTTGTTGTTGATCACCTATAGCCTGCAGCAGTTCCGCACGGAGGAACAACGAAAGGACCCAGGGCTGACAAAAGGCCTGAGCAGATGGGAATCCTGGTGGCGGGATCTAGATCAACTTGTGAGGGAAGTTGGCAAACGGGGGGCCACCGTGGTGATTACTTCCCCGACCCCTGATTTTCAGCTCATCGGCGGATGGGATGGATTCACAAGCCAAAATTGCACACTCCAGTGGTACAGAAACTCTCTTTCCCCCAAATGTTTCCTCAGCAAACCAAGAGAGCAAGTGTTAGACGAGATTAGCCCGATCGTGACTAGATTGAATGAGTTAGAAAAGCGTCATCCCAACCTCCACGTTTTCGACCCCCTGCCATATTTATGCAAGCCAGATCAACTGACGTGCACGAATTATGTTGACGGAACTAGAATGTTCACAGATTACAGCCACCTAACCCAAGCTGGCAGTCGGTTGCTCAGCGATGGCTTTGAGGAGTTTCTTAGGAAGCGCTCACTATTGAAATTCAAGCCCTAATTTTTTTAGAGTTAGGTCCCGCCCAACATCTTACGCAGGGCTTCATTAAACTCCCGCAACACCGAGTGGGTGCTCACTTCATCCAGCAAGTCGACAATCCGCTGCACTTCTGCCTGACTCAGGGAGCGATTGCCTGTTACGGCCTCAAAGTTAGCTTTCACAACATGGTCGCGGATCTCCTCAAGGGAGGAACGATTGCTGACCATGGTGGCCACGAACGGGTTGGAACGGGCTGCCTGGATGAGGGCCTTGTTGAGCAGCTCATAGGAGAGCTCCCCCTTTTTGTTGGTCTAGGCCTTCACGATGGCGGCATAATCCGCGCTTTTCACCGTGGCCACCGCCTCGGGGGAGGCGTCTTCCCCCAATTCTGCAGCCACGGGAGCATCTGCCCCCAGAGCCTGACTCACCGCAGCTGGAGAGCGGACAGGGCCGCGGCTGGAGTACGGCAAACCAGCAGTGAGCTCGATGGCTTCCTCGAAGGCCTCCTTGGGATAGAGGTCGCCGGAGGTGTTGTGAGCGGGATCAGCTGAACCGCTCTGGCGGTTGAGGAGAGCAAGGCCCGGCTGTGGCGTGTCCTGCCGGAGGATCACCACACCCACCTGACCACCCCGCAGTTTCTGGCGGTAGGCCACGGCCTCCACTGTTGAGAGCTCAACGAGGCGGGTGCGGATGACCATGGGGCAAGACAGGACGAACTCCTTCCAACCTAGAAACAAGCCTGACCGCTGCCCACAGAGAGGGCGAAGGCTTCAACGGCTGAAGTGAGCCTTCGCGTCATAGAGCGTCTCGGCCGTGATGGCCCTCAGACCCCTCTCCCTGGCGAAGGCTTCGGTGTTGCGGCGCACCTTACCTCTCACGAAAAAGGGAATCTTGTGCAGCTCCGCTTCGCCATCGGTGGTCCACACCAGATCGCTTGCGGCGGGCGGAGCTTCAGCCAGCGCAACCGCTCTCGAAGGTTCCGTCGCTGCCATGCCGCTGGAAACCGCGCCAACCGATCCTGCAGGGGAAGGCTCGTGGGCTGGATCGGCACCAGGGCTCACCGAAGGCGCCCCATCCCCAAGGTGGCTGCGGTGGCCGTCCACGAACTCGAAGTCGTGGCGGAACATGCCGATCAGGTGTTCCTCCAAGCCCATCATCAGGGGGTGAACCCAGGCATCGAAGATCACGTTCGCTCCTTCCCACCCCATCTGGGGGGAATAGCGGGCGGGCACATCCTGCACATGGAGGGGGGTGCTGATCACGGCACAGGGAATGCCCAACCGCTTGGCGCTGTGGCGTTCCATCTGGGTGCCGAGCACCAACTCCGGAACCTCGTCCGCCATGGCTTTCTCCACCACCAGATAGTCGTCGCTGATGAGGGCCTCCAGGCCCAGCTCCTTAGCAGCAGCCCGCACCTCCCGGGCCAGCTCCCGGCTGTAGGTGCCCAGGCCCACCACCTCGAAGCCCAGCTCCTGACTGGCGATGCGGGCAGCCGCAATGGCATGGGTGGCATCGCCAAAGATGAACACTCGCTTGCCAGTGAGATAGGTGGAATCCACGGAGCGGGCATACCAGGGGAGGCGCGAGCGCTGCTCGGACTCTGCCGCGGCACCCTCCTGCGGCTCCACCCCGAGCAAGGCCGTGATCTCCGCCAGAAACGCCGTCGTGGCTCCAATCCCGATGGGCACCGTTTTCACCGTGGCCATTCCGAAGCTGCGCTCCAGCCAGCTGCACACCGGGGCCGCCACCTCCGGATACAGACAAACGTTGGCATCGGCGGTGGGGATGCGGAGCAGATCAGCGGGCCTGGCACCCAGAGGGGCCACCACGACCACATCGATGCCGTGCTCGCCAAGCAGGCGGGTGATCTCCTGCACGTCGTCACGGCAGCGGAAGCCCAGCAGACTCGGGCCCAGCAGATTCACCCGGGGCCGGCGACCCTCCTCCCTCCAGCGGGTGGGCGCGATCTTCGGGCTGCCAAGCGGCGGCACCTGTTCCTTCAGCAGACCCCGCACGAGTTGATAGAAGGTTTCCGCCGCCCCCCAGTTTTCCTTCTTGGAATAGGCGGGCAGCTCCAGGCTCACCATCGGAATGCCCCCCAGATCCATGCCGGCGGCCAGAGCCCCTGGCTGATCCTGAATCAGCTCGGCGGTGCAGCTTTCGCCCACCAGCAACGCTTCCGGTTGAAAGCGTTCCACGGCCTGAACGATGGTGCGCTTCACCAGCTCGGCGGTATCGCCCCCCAGATCCCTGGCCTGAAAGGTGGTGTAGGTGACGGGGGGGCGCTTATCGCGCCGCTCGATCATGGTGAACAGCAGATCGGCATAGGTGTCGCCCTGGGGGGCGTGGAGCACGTAGTGCACGCCCTCCATGGAAGCGGCGATGCGCATGGCACCCACGTGAGGGGGGCCTTCATAGGTCCAGAGGGTGAGTTCCATTGGATCAGGCGAAAGTGAGAACGCCGCGGCGGCGTAGGGGACGGGCGAAGAGTTCGGCCAGCTCACCGGCCTGGTCGCAGCCGTGGATAGGGCTGAACACCAACTCAATTGACCATTTGGTGGCCAGACCCTCGGCCTCTAGGGGATTAGCCAGGCCCAGGCCGCACACCACCAGATCGGGCCGCTCGGCCCGCACCCGCTCGAGCTGACGCTCCACATCCTGCCCTTCGCTAAGCCGGGTGCCCTCCGGCAGTAGGGCCTGCTCAGCGGCCATCAGCTGGCGATCCAGGTAGGGCACCCCCACCTCCACCAGCTCCATGCCGCATTCACGCGATAAGAACCGGGCCAGGGGGATTTCCATCTGGGAATCAGGCATCAAGAAGAGCCGCTTGCCCTCCAGCACCCTCCGATGAGGCTCGATGGCTCGGCGGCCACGCTCCACAAGGGGATCGAGCACCGCGGCCACCGCCGCCGCATCGATACCAAAGGCAGCGGCGGCCGTTTCCATCCAGAGGCGACTCCCCTCCACGCCGAAGGGATAGGGGCTCTCGATCAACTGGCCTCCCCTGTGCCCCAGGGCACGGGCAGTAGCACTCAGAAACGGCTGGGCAAGCAGCAGCCTGGTGCCCTT
>JBJTUM010000026.1:0-9646 GCA_046080725.1 Cyanobium sp.
TTGCCGATCACCCCCGCCTCATCCTTGCTGCGCAGGCGCACATAATTGCGGTGGCGGCTGAAACGCCCATCCACCAGGGCGCATCGGCGCCAGCTTCCTGCCGCCAGAAGGGGGTCCAGACCGGTGTCCATCCCGCCCACCTGGCGAATGCCAGCGATGTTGAGGATGTCGGCCACAACAGCGGAGGCCGTTGGTCCGGCCCCCGCGCCTGGGCCAAAGAACATCACCTGCCCCACCGGATCGCCCTCCACAAGGATGGCGTTGTTGACCCCATGGACCCCCGCCAAAGGGTGGTGACGGGGCAAGAGGGTGGGATGCACCCGCACATCCAGAGGCAGGACATCGGAGGAGGCATTGGCCCCCTCCAGGCCTTCCATCCACTCCGCCACCGCCAACAGCTTCACCACATACCCCAACTCGGCCGCGTAGGCGACGTCGCGGGCCTCCAGACGATCGATACCCTGCGTGGCGATCGCAGAGCGCTCGACCGGACCACCGAACGCCAACGAGGCGAGGATCGCGATCTTGTCGGCGGCATCATGGCCTTCCACATCCGCGGCCGGATCGGATTCGGCATATCCCAGCCGCTGGGCATCCGCCAGCACGGCGCCATAGGCGGCCCCCTCATCAGCCATGCGGCTGAGGATGTAGTTGGTGGTGCCATTGATGATCCCGCTCACCCGCTGGATGCGGTTACCGCCGAGCGACTGCTTGAGGGGCTCGATGATCGGGATGCCACCCCCCACCGCCGCCTCGATCAGCACGTAGACCCCGCCCTCGGCGGCGGCGGCGGCGATCTCCTCCCCATGGCGGGCGATCACGGCCTTGTTGGCGGTGACCACGGGTTTACCAGCGGCGATGGCGCGGAGGATTAGGGAGCGGGCAGGCTCCAGACCGCCCATCACCTCCACCACGATCTCCACGGCAGGATCGTCGACCACCACCATCGGATCGGCGCAAAGCAGGGCAGGATCCAACTCCACTGAGCGGGACTTGGAAGGATCGCGCACGGCCACCCGCCGCAGGGCCAGATCAGACACGAGGGGATGGCGCCCTTCCGGAGTGGCCAGGATGGCGGCCACGCCAGACCCCACCGTGCCTAGCCCAAGTAAGCCAACGCCGATGGCCATGGGCCCGAATCCCGCAAACGACCCATCCTAGAAAGAGCTAGAACTTGGGCCTCGCCGATGGGTGCCACACCTGTTGAGTTCGACGTTCAGGCTGTGCCCAGCTGGCAGGCCTGGGACTGCATGGTGCGGAAAATGCTCAGGAATCCGTTGGCCCTAGAGGGGGTCAGGCTGGCCTGAAGACCCGTTGCAGCGAGGACCCCAGGATCGAGAGCCAGGACCTGCTCCGGCGTCAGCCCCTCCATGCCCTGCATCAAGAGGGCAAGCAACCCTTTGGTGATGGCCGCATCGGAATCCCCCTGCCAGTGGAGACGCCCTTCCTGCAGTTTCCCCACCACATAGACCTGGGAGACACACCCGCGCACCTTATAGGCGTCTTGACGGAGCTCATCCGGGAAAGGCTGGAGCTTCTTTCCGAGCCAGAGCACATATTCATAACGGCGTTTGGGATCCGTGGTGGTGCTCAGGCGCTCCACCATCTGATCGAGCGCCGCACTGCCGCTGCCGGAGGCGGGATGGCTCATCGGCGGGGGCGGTGGAGCAGGAGGCCGGCCATGGCACCCAGCAGGGCGAGGGCACCGAAGGAGCTGGCCGTGCGAGCGAGGGGAGGGTGGAAAAGGGGCTTGGCTGTGGAGGACGCCTGGGACGGTGCCTGGAAGTTCGATGTAGTCGCGATGGCCGGGACCCGCATCCACCTGGACTTCCCAGTCGGCCTTGGCCTGGGAGGGCAAGGTGAAAGTGAGCTGGCCATTCCCATTGGTGTGTCCCAGCTCGACGGAGGCCTCGCCCGTGGGGCTCACCATGCGCACAGACGCATCGCTGGCGGGGAGACCTGTGGAAAACTTGCTTTCCAGCTGATAGGGGCTGCTGAGAGTAGAGCTGCCCAACCGCTCCAGGGAACTCTCAATCCCATGGGCATGAACCGCAGGGGTGACCAACAAAGCGAGGGTGCAGCCACCGAGGAGTAGGGGCATGGGAAGGGCTTGGTGGGCCATCGGTGCCATGCGAGGAAAGAGCTGTCAGGATGACAGATGTGTCAACCCGCATTCCAGCGGCTAGAGGTGCTGCGGCCGGCCTGCACCATCGAAGCAATCGTGCTCACCATCAGGCTGAGGGCTTCACCGTTGCCCTGGCGACCTTCCAGTTCCGCGGCGAGCACTTGAGCAGCCACCGTGCCCTGAGAGCCAACGTTCCTGGAGGGATTGGCGAACACCAGGCGCTGGGAGGGGGGGAGGACCAAGATAGTCAGTAGGACTTTACGAATCCTGGCAAATCCCCAAGGCAAGAGCGAGGGGTCGAGCCCAGCGTTAAGAGGTTGCAACACGATCCGCAACCTGGTGAAGACCTCCTTCATCCAACCAGCCCGTGAAGGGCACATCCCAGGGATCCTGCGGCAGTGCAGGGGTCAGGCAGCAGGAGGGCAGCACGGCCAGAGCGGGTACGGCCCGCCAGGCGGGGTACCAGCGGAGCCGGTCGTACCACCCCCCACCGGACCCCAAGCGCAGCCCGACGGCGTCGACTGCCAGGGCTGGCACAAGAAGCAACCCCAGGGCCGAGGGCTCCAGGCCAGCCTCGCCCAGGGGGGCAGGAATGCCGACTCCATCGGGGGCAAGGGAATCGCCGGGCTCCCAGGGCAGATAGAGAAGCCGGTCGCCGCGAATGGCTGGTAAGGCCAGGTGCTGGCGCCATAGGACGGGCAGGTGTTGAGGCAAGGGACGCAGATCGGGCTCATGGCCGATGGGCCAGTAGAGGCCGAGGCGGAGCGGCGGCGCCATGAGGCGGGGCACCTCCCTGGCTGCGGCGGTGAGAAGGGCGGGTTGGACCTGGGCCATGGCCTGACAGCGCTGCTGGCGGAAATGGCGCCGCAGCTCGGCCTTCGTCCCTGCCGGTGGGATCTCGGGGGGAGAAGGGGTGACATCCATCGGGCATTCTTGCGGCCAGGGTGGTCATCGACAGCACCTTCTCCATGGTGCACGCTGGATCGGTTGTCCTGGCCCCGATGCGCATCCTTGGCCTTGATCCTGGCCTGGCCCGCGTGGGTTATGGGGTGATCGAGGTAGAAAGGGGCGCCAACGGGCGGCCCAGCCGGGGCCAGCAGCGCATGCTCGACAGCGGCTTGATCCGCACCGATGCCGATCGCAGCGAGGGGCAGCGATTGGTGGAAATCGCCGCCGACCTGCGGGTGTTGCTGCGCCGCTGGCAACCGGAGCTTGCGGCGGTGGAGAAGTTTTTCTTCTACCGCTCCAGCACCACCATTTCCGTGGTGCAAGCCCGGGGGGTGCTGATGATGACCCTGGCCCGCTTCCAGATCCCGGTGGTGGAATATCCGCCGATGCAGATCAAGCTGGCCCTGGCGGGCCATGGGCATGCTGAGAAAGATGACGTCCTCGCTGCGGTGATGCGGGAGCTGGATCTGGAGGAACCGCCCCGCCCCGATGACGCCGCCGATGCTTTGGCGGTGGCCCTCACGGGTTGGTTTCAGCTTTGAGCCAAGTCGCTCAGCCCGCCAGCACCAGCTCAAAAGCCCGAAGATCCGCCTCGCCGCTCGGCAGGGGGCGTTCAAACACCTGGCAGAACACCTTCACCACCCGATCGCCGGAATCGCTGGCTTCCAATGGGTCCTTGCGCAGGCGGTGGCGCAGGCAACAGGCCACGACCCGGGCCACATCCTCATCGGTCACGGCAGCGCGCCCTTCAAAGGCCGCCAGGGCCCGGGCGGCCCGGTTGGTGACGATGTCACCCCGCAGACCATCCACATCGAGCTCTCCGCAGACGGCCGAGATGCGCAGGCGCAGGTCGTCGTCGATCGTGACCCCTGGGAGCCGCTCCTGGGCTGCCACTACCCGCTCCTGCAGGGCTTGCTGGGCCTGGGCGCTGGCCGTCAGGAAGGCCATGGGATCCGCATCAAAGGCCGTGCGCTGATCCACTACCAGCACCCGGAGCTCCGGATCCCGAACCGTGCGCACCTCCACGCTCATGCCGAAGCGATCGAGAAGCTGGGGGCGCAATTCCCCCTCTTCCGGGTTCCCAGACCCGATGAGCACAAAGCGGGCCGGATGGCGCACGGAGATGCCCTCCCGCTCCACGGTGTTCCATCCGGAGGCGGCCGCATCCAGCAACACATCCACCAGGTGGTCGTCGAGCAGATTCACCTCATCCACATACAGCAAACCCCGATTGGCCTTGGCCAACAGGCCGGGCTCAAAAGCCCGCACACCCTGGCTGAGGGCCTTCTCGATGTCGATCGTGCCGCAGAGGCGATCTTCCGTTGCCCCCAGGGGAAGATCCACCATGGGCACCTGGCGCAGTTCGGTGGGAAGAGGTTCAGCCTGGAGGGCCCTCTCCCGCACCTCATCGCTCTGGAGATCGGGATCGGTCGGCGAGCTGTTATAGGGATCTCCCACCACCACTGGAATCTCGGGAAGGAGATCGGCCAGGGCCCGAATCGTGGTGCTCTTTCCCGTGCCCCGATCCCCCATGATCATCACTCCGCCGATGCGCGGATCGATCACGTTCAGCAACAGGCCGAGCTTCATCTCCTCTTGACCCACCACCTGGGTGAAGGGAAACACCCTGCGTTTACTGCTCACACTCACGGATCAGGAGAGAACGGCCGAACGGGCGATTGTTTCACAGCCCCAGGCTTCGCTGATGGACCCGGACCATCAGCGGGCAACAGGCTGAGCACCTGGGGGGGAGTGGCGTCGGCCGGATAAATGAGGCGCACTTGAATCTGGCGTACGGCACCGGGAGCGAGGGTGATCGTGCCAAGGGGCGGCCCCTCCTGTCCGGCCCGTTGCACCAGGTGAAAGGCCTGCCTCCCAGAGGGGCGCCCCTGGACCCCATCCAACCCGCTCACCTCGACGGTGCCCCGAAACATCACCGGTCCATTGGAACTCGGAGTACCAGGGCTCGCCTCGGCAACCGCCGGTACCCCTCGAAAACGCAGACCCCCCTGAGGCCCATCGCTCTTGAGGGGCGATTCGATTGCCAGGGCCAAACGCTGTTGGCGTGAGGTGTCGTTGCGGAGAGGGAGGGTGAGGGCGTAGGTCACCCCGTAGTTGCCGTGGGCAGCCCAGGCCGTGCCGGAGTAAGCGGCACTGAGCTCAGCCGTTTGCACCTGACCGGTGCCAAGGGTGCCCCGCTCCAGAGAACTGATGGGCCAGGAGATGGGTGCCCTGGAGGCCGAAAAGGTGGAGGCACCTGGATCGGTGAGGCGCCCCGTCCAGATGGATCCGCGCTGCACCCCACTAACCCGGGAATACACCATGCGCCCAGGGGCTCCTCGAGGCGTGGGGGCATGTTCCTTCGGGCTCAACCCACCTGCCAGGATCTGAGCCCAGAGGGCCGGAGGTGGTGGAGCCTCCTGGGGGCCAAAGGCCGCCAGGGTGGCCAGATCCACAGGGCCATCGCTGCTGAACCGCAGTTGCAGATTGCGGCCATTGAGCAGGGGATCCAGCCCCCGCACCGGAAGGGGAAGCACCATCAAGGGGGTAAGGGTGCCTGGGGCGAGGGTCCAACTTTCGGGCCAGCCCTTCTGGGGTCTGGGGTGACGCAACAGAAGCTCGGTGGCCACACGACTTCCAGGGCCAGCCCACACCGGGGTGAGGCCCTGGGGCATCAGGGGCGGGAGGGGGAGAAAGGGGGCCTGAGGATCCTTCCCATCCACGGATTGGGAAAGGGCCGTGGAACCGCCGAGCAGGCGGAGCTGCACTGGCTGGGCACCTCGAGGTGCGGCAACCACCGCCAGCCAAAGAGTGGAAGAGAGCGTTTCAGGTTTTCCCGCATAGACGTGGTGGCTAAAGAGTTCAAAGGTGCCGATCTGGGGCGCATCCAGGTGGACGCCTTGTCCGGCCAGTGAGATCCCGCCAAGACGGCCTCCCCCTCGGAACGTGGACAACAGAATGCCCGGGGCCACAATCAGCTCAGGATTGTTGTCATTGAGCACTGGGGTGGCATCTAGACCACCCGGGAGGGGCTCCACGGCCTGGGGTCGGAGGCGTGTGGGGGGTGAAGTCTGGCCGAAGGCCGGGCCCAACCAGGTAGCCGCACTCCATCCTGCGAGCACCAGGGCCCAGCGGCAACAGGCGATTGCCTTGAAGATGGGGGTTGGCCTGGTCATTTGCGCTTGCCAACAAGGGCACGGCTCACCTCGGCGGCCATGGCCCGGATCAGGTCGGCGGAGCGGGGATCGTTGAACGGTCCCTTGACTAGAAAGGCGGCCACTGCCCTTTGGCCATTGGGGAGTTGAATCAAACCGGCATCCGCGTAGGCGATGCCGATATCACCGGTTTTGTTATACACAGTCACGCCAAAGGGGAGAAGCTCGTCATCGGGTGAGGAGCTCTCCTTGCCGAAACCCTTCAAGAGTCCTGCCGGCAAGAGTGTGTTTGTACTGGAAGTCGCAAGGATTTCTCGGAACAGATCGCGGGCGCGCGGGCCCAGTTTCTCCCCTGTGTCCACCAAGGCCATGGTGTGGGCGAGGTCGCGGGCACTGGTGGTGTTCGTGCCGTCGAGATCGGGAAGCCAGTTGCGCAGGATGGTGGCGCTCAAGCCCAGATCCTGGAAGCTCGTATTCAAGGCCTCCTTACCCCCCAGGCGCTTGATGAGCAGGTTTGTGGCACTGTTGTCGCTGATGCGAATCATCTCCGTGGCCGCTTCATAAAACGGGAACCGCGTTCCAAGGGGTTTGTTGGCCATCCACCCAGCACCACCACCCTGGGTTTCTTTCGTAAGGGGGAGGGGTTCATCCCAGCGCAGGCGACCGTGGTCGTAGCGGTCGAGCGCTACAAGAAGGATTGGGGTCTTGATCGAGCTAGCGGCAGGCAAGGGCTCATCCGGATTGAGTTCGGCGTAACGGCCATCATCCAGAACGAGCAGATAGCCCGCTGCCTTGAGCCCTTTCTGAGCGGCAGCAAGTTTGGCCCAGCGTTGACTCACATTGGTGAGTTCCCGCCTGGGCTCGAAGCGACCTTGTTGACGATGGCCATCGGGCAGGAGCTTGGGGGAGGGATCCAGGCTGGGCACGCCAACGCCACCCTGGGCCAGGCGGGGTGCCAAAAGCTTCAGGCCGGTTCCGGCAATCACCCCTAGGCCAGCGCCAATAACAATCAATCGGGCGAACAGCAGCAGGGGCCCATTCGTGGGGGAACCACAGGGGCGGGACGGGCGACCGTTCGTCACGAGGGTGCGCTGAGGATCAAGCTGCCCCCGACCCTAAGGGCCCTGCCCCATCCCGACACCGCGGCGGCTGGCCCAACGCAACTGGCACACCATGCCCCGCAGCAAGGCGAGATCGTTATCGGTGAGCTGGGCTCTCTGGAGGAGGGCCCGTAGCTTCGCCATACGGGCGTGGGCCGTATGGGGCAGGAGAAAACCCACTTCCAGGAGCAGGGCTTCCGCATCGGCCAGGGCCCCTTCGATCGCGCCCCGTGCCGCAAGAGGCTGGGTGATGCCCTCATTCCCCTCTTTTTTCCCTTGGCGAAGCATCCACAGGTGGTGGAGCGCTACAGCCACGGCATGGGACAGGTTGAGGGAGGGGTAAACCTCAGCGGCAGGGATGTGGAGCAAGTAACCAGCCTGGAGGAGTTCGTCATTGGAGAGGCCCCGATCCTCCCTGCCAAAGACAAGGGCCATCCCCTGGTGAGGATCTTGGCTTGGCTGGTGCTCCAGAAGCCAAGCAAGAGCATCTCCTGGCGATCGCAATGGCAGCGGCGGACCCTCCAGCCGACCCGTTGCCGCCACAACCCGAGAACAATCGGCGAGGGCGGCGGCTAAATCGGGATAGATCTGGGCCTCCTCAAGGTGGGCGACGCCATGCACAGCCATCTGGCGGGCTTCAGCGCCAAGTGGATCACAACGGGGAGCCACCAAGCGAAGCTGCCCGATGCCGAAGTTGGCGCAAAGGCGTGCCACGCTGCCCACATTGCGGGCACCGGCAGGCTCAACGAGCACCAGATGGGGGATCAAGGGAGGCTGTGGAGGAAGGCCAACAGATCCGCCATCGTCTGGGGATCGGGTTGGAAGCGGGGCATGGGGGGCGTACGGCCGCTGACCACCTGCTGAATGAGCTGGCGATTATTTTTCCGCTGAACCACACCATGAAGATTGGGACCTACCAGTCCCTGGGCGGCAAGACCATGACAACCAGCGCAATTCAAGCGAAACAGGCGGCCGCCGTTGCCCGCATCACCCGTCAGTTGGAGGGTGGCACGGGTGTACGGATCACTGTGCAATCCGGGCAGCAACACAACCAGGCTGAAGATCAGGACGGCGACTCCGGCCATCAGGGCCAGCAGGGTGAGCAGACGGCGGCCCTTCGGTGGCTCCTGCCCCGATGGCATCGCGGGGCTGGAGGCAACAGCTGCTAGGGGGGGAGTGCCTGTCACAGAATGAAAAAGGTCGCCTCGATGGTAACGATGCGTGGAAGAATGATTCACGCGCGCCTTGGTGATTCTCAATGATCGAACCCCTCCTCTGTGGGATCGTGCTCGGGCTGATTCCCGTCACCCTTGTAGGTCTGTTCGTAGCTGCATGGAACCAATACCGTCGCGGAAGTGCTCTGGGTTAGGTCCCATGCTCATCAGCGCAGCCCTTGTGGTCTGGCGCACTTCAGCCGTTGACGCAGACGACGACTAAAACCAAAGGCTGTCCCTAGCCCCAGGATTGGCAATGGTCCAGGGGTCTGAATAGGAGCCTGGCCTGAAAAAAGTGGAGGATCTCCAGGCAGATCTTCGGGCTTGAGGACGACCTGAGGGAGCTCAGAGCGCGAGGGAACAATTAAGGGCTTCGGCTCTGGAGGCTTGCGTGCTGGAGGCTTGGGTAGAACCGGTTTGGACGTGGACTGGGGTAAGGGCTTTGGAGCTGGAGTAACCAGAGGAACAGAAGGAGTGGCCAGCCGGGGAACGGCTGGCCGGCGGGGTTCAGCCGGAGAGACCGCGGGAGGACCCAGCACCGTCATCACACAGGACATGCAGATGGGGTCATCGGCGATGTAGCCCACATCGGGACCCCGCCGATTGGGCCGTGAACGGGTGGAGTCGTTGGGAGGTCCAAGACCCGCACCGATTTGGTCAAAAAGGGACAGCAGGGCAAGTCTTGTCTCTCGAGACTGTATGGAGGGCAGCTTTTCAGTGGCAGCACCAACAGGCGCTATCACTCCAACGCTCAGCAAACCCAGCATCCCAAACAGACCAGCTGCCCGCCACCCGAGGGAAAGGGGGTGACAAGGGATGATCTGCCTGTTAAAACACGCTGGGAAAACGAGAGACACGATCAAAACCCAATAAAACTGCTGATTGCTACTCCGATGCGGAGAGGCACAGTTTTGGTATTCACTTGAATCATACACCCGTTGTGTCCAAAAAGACCACCGGATTGCTTGCTTTTTGAGACTGGTGACTTTTTTATTCGGGATCCTCGAACGTCAGAAAAACCAACACACTTGATCCATAGACCCTTCGTCGCTTCTCTTGCCAGCCCCTGGGAACGACGAAAGCTGCATCCTTTCCACACTCCCA
>JBJTUM010000027.1:0-4133 GCA_046080725.1 Cyanobium sp.
ATCTTCGATCATCCTTCGTTTGATGGCCAGTCCCGTGGTCTACCGCAAGCTGGTGCTTTTCGGGCCGGGAATGCCGGCGCTAGCGACGAGTCTCCAGCGCACCAGTGGTTGGTGCCGTCGGTGGAGGGGTGCGGCTGGCCCTGTTGGCATTGCTGGAGAAATTCAGGATGGCACCAGCCGTGGTGGCGGCATTGCTGGACCGGTACATGGGCACGTGGGCTCCAAGCACGACCAGCTGGCGGAAGGCTGCCACCAGTAACCGCAAGCCTTTTAAGCGATGGGGGCAGGGGGACTTGAACCCCCACAGTCTTGAGACCTGCGGATTTTAAGTCCGCTGCGTCTACCGATTCCGCCATGCCCCCGCCCATCCATCTTAGATTTCGCCCGCGTTGCATCCCTGCCGTGGCCCTGCCGGGGTTTTTGAGCCAGCTGTCCACCGAAACCCTGCTGGTGCTTGGGGCCTACATCGCCATAGGGGGGCTTTATCTGGTGGTGATCCCCCTGGTGCTGCTCTGGTGGCTGAAAACCCGCTGGACCGTGATGGGCAAGATCGAGCGCACCGCCATCTACGGCCTGGTGTTTCTCTTCTTCCCCGGGCTGATCCTCTTCGCCCCTTTCCTCAATTTCCGCATGGCCGGCCAGGGTGAGGTGGGCGGTTGACCCGCGGCCAGGCCCTTCTGCTGGGACTGGGCGTGCTTGTCCTCGGCGGGGCAGGCTATTGGGTGTTTCAGGCCACGGGGATGGACGGCTTCACCCCGGGCATTGCGGCCTCCGCCCTGTTGATGGTGGTGGTGGTGGGCTGGACCAGCTCCTACCTCTTCCGGGTGGTGACCGGGAAGATGACCTACATGGAGCAGCGCCGCCGCTATCGGGCCACCTATGACGCCCAGACCGATGCGGAATTGCTAGCCCGCTTCGATGCCCTGAGCCCCCAAGAGCAGGCCCAGCTGCTGAAGGAAGTGGGCCAGCTGCCCGTCGAGCCGGGGCGGTCTGACGAATAGGCTTCCCCCCCATGAGCCTTGCCCCCAGCAGCCCCATCCGCGCGCGTTTCGCGGCGCTCCAGGCCCAGAACCGCTGCGCCCTGATGCCCTTTTTGATGGCTGGCGATCCGGATCTGGCCACCACTGCTGCCACCCTGCTGGCCCTTCAGGCCCAGGGGGCCGATCTGATCGAGCTGGGCATTCCCTACAGCGATCCCCTGGCCGATGGTCTCGTGATCCAGGCCGCCGCGGCCCGGGCCCTGGCAGCCCGCACCACCCCCGCGGCCGTTCTGGAGATGCTCCGCTCCCTGAAGGGCCAACTCACGGTGCCGGTGATCCTCTTCACCTACAGCAATCCCCTGCTGAATCGGGGCATGGAGGCCTTTTGCCGCCTGGCCGCTGACGCGGGCGCCGCCGGGCTGGTGGTGCCCGATCTTCCCCTGGAGGAAGCGGAAAAGCTCTCCCCCATCGCCGCCGCCCAGGGCCTGGATCTGGTGCTCCTTGTGGCTCCCACCACTCCCCCCGAGCGCATGGCCCGCATCCATGCCAGCAGCCGGGGGTTTACCTATCTGGTGAGCGTCACCGGCGTCACCGGGGTGCGCGCTGCCCTGGAAAGCCGGGTGGAGCCCTTGGTGCAGGCCCTCAAACACCAGGGCGGATGCCCGGTGGCGGTTGGATTCGGCATCTCCGGGCCCGAGCAGGCCCGCCAGGTGCGCCAATGGGGGGCCGATGGGGCCATCGTGGGCAGTGCCCTGGTGAAGGTGATGGCCACCGCCCAGGCCCCCGGCGACAACGTGGCAGCGGCCGCAGGACAGTTCTGCGCCGTGCTGCGCCAGGGCCTCGATCAACCCTGAAACCGCCTCCGGCTTCACCGTTCAACCCATCGAGGCCCCGACACCCAGCTGCTCCAGCCCCCGACCGAGGCGCTGCAGAGCCTCCGCCAGGTCGGCGTCCGCCAGCATGCCGTAGCTCAGGCGCAGCACAGCTGCCCCCGGAATCTCAAGCCCGAAGGCACTGCCGCTCACGGTAGCCACGCCGTGCTCCAGCACCAACCGCTCCATGAGGACATCACTGCTGAGCGGCTGGCCCCCACCATCCAGCAAGCCCTCCACCACCAGAAGTCCGTAAAAGGCCCCATCCGGCTCTGCCCAAAGGCGCAACGGCCAACCTCTGGCCCCCCATTGCCGCACCGCCTCCAGCATCTGGGCACGGCGGGGCTTCAGAGACGCCACCCGCTCCAGGGCCCAGGCGGGATCGGCGGCCAGGGCCGCCGCCGCCCACTGGCTCAGCATTGTGGGGCAGATTTCAAAGGTGTCGATCACCTTGGCCAGGGCGGACTGCAGCGCTTGGGGGAAGGCGGCGTAACCCATGCGCCAGCCCGCCATCCCATAGGCCTTGGAGAGGGAATGGAGCGACACGGTGTGGGCGGCGGCGCCGGGCAGGCTGCCAGGGCTGAAGTGGGGCTCGGCGCCATGCACAAACAGCTCATAGGCCTCATCGCTGATGTGCAGCAGGCCATGGCGGGCGCAAAGCTGGTTGATGGCCGTGAGCAGGGGCCGGGGAAGCACCACGCCGCTGGGATTGGAAGGGGAGATCGTCACGATCGCTCGGGTGCGGGGGGTGATGGCCTCCGCCAGCAGGGCAGGATCGGGAAGGGGGCCCCCATCCACCGGCACCACCACGCCCCCCGCCAGCTGCACCGCCATGGCGTGATTGAAGTAAAAGGGCAGGGGCAGGATCACCTCGCTGCCGGGATCGCAAATCACCTGGGCGAGTGTTGCAAAGGCCATGTTGCTGCCGCTGGTCACCATCAAGGCCGCCCCGTCGAGATCCAGGCCGTTACCGCGCGACAGTTTGCGGGCCACCTGCTCCAACAGAGCCGGATCGCCCCAGGTGGAGCCATAGCGATGGAGGGAAAACCCAGGCAGCTCGAGGGCATGGCGGACGCCCTCCAGCACCCCCGGCGGCGGCGCCCAGCTCACCATGCCTTGGGCCAGGGAGAGGGCATCGGGCCGGTGGCGCATCAGCTCTCCCAACCGGGGAATCACCGGATCCAGCACACCATCGAGGCGATTGGCGGGGGAGGGGCGGGAGGGCCCGACCATGACAAGCGGACGGCAGGCCCTACCTTGACGCTTGCCGGCCATTTCCGCGATGAAATTCGTTCTCTGGGGCACCTACTGCGCCGATGTGCTTGAAAAACGCGCTCCCTTCCGGGAGGAACACCTGGCGGGTCTGCGGCGCCAAAAAGAGGATGGAGTGCTGCTCACCATCGGGCCCACGGAAGACATCAGCCATGTCTTCGGGCTCTACGAGGCCGGCAGCCTGGAGGAGGTGGAAGCCCTGGTGAAGGGAGATGTGTACTGGCGAGAGGGGATCTGGACCGCCGTGACCGTGCATCCCTGGATTCAGGCCCTCTGAAAAGGCAAAAAAAAGGAGCGGCGAACCGCTCCCTGAAGAAGATGAGGGAAGGCCGAAGCCTGATCACCAGAGGCCGCGGATCGGAGCGGGCTCGGGCATTGGAGCGGGCTCAGGCATGGGCATGGGGGCAGGAGCGGGCTCGGGGGCAGGAGCGGGCTGCTCAACCACCACCACGGCGGGGGAGCCGAAGCGGTAGCGGAAGCCGAGCTTGGCACCAAAGTCGTTGTAGGCGTCGTAGCGCAGCTCATCGCTGGAGAAGCCCTCAGCACCGGAGTAGGTGCCTTCCACGTAGATGTCGGTGTTCCAATTGATGGCATAGGCCACACCCACCTTGGCCTGCCAGCCAAACAGGCCCTGGTTACTGCTGCCGAGGCGATCACCGTCAAACCTCACGCCGGGGGTGCTGAGGTTGGTGTAGCCGATACCGCCACCGATGTAGGGCACCCAGGCGCCAAAGGGGATATCCAGATAAACACTGGCCATCACATCGTTCTTGTTTACGATGCCGGAGGCATCAAAGAACTCGTTGTCGAACTGAAGGTCGTTGATGCTGGCTCGGGTGTATCCGTAGGTCAGTTCCGTACGGATGGCGCCGAAGTCGTAACCTACACCTGCATCAACGGAGAAGCCACCACCGAACTCCATGTCGCCATTGAAGTTGGGGTCAAAGTTGCGGGTGCGCACATTGATGTCGGACGGCCAGGCGGCACCGGCACCCACGGTGAGGTAGAA
>JBJTUM010000028.1:0-5255 GCA_046080725.1 Cyanobium sp.
AAGTGCCTGATCCGCCAACTTGCGAATCCGCCTGAGCGGATGGCTGGTCGGGATCCGCTCCTCGATCGAGACGTAGGAGAACAAGGAGCCGCTGCGCTCCTGTTGGCCTCGCATCAACGATTGGGCAGCTGATCCATTCTCCCAGAGATGGGCGGGTTTTTCAGCGAACTCCTAAACCAGCGCCAGCTGTGCTGGGCGCACCTGATCCGCGATCTGGCCGCCATCGCCGAACGCCTGGGCGCCAGCGCCGAGTTCGGAGACCAGCTGCTGAGCTTGCTGATCCTTTTGGCCGGGATGGTGAGCTTGCCGGAGTTGCAGGTGGAAAATTTGCCACCCATCGCCAATAGCAGGGTGACCGTGCGGGCCAGCTATCCCGGCGCCGGGCCCGAGGCGGTGGAGCAGGGGGTGACCAACCTGCTGGAGAAGCAATTCAATGGTTTGGAGAGGCTGGATTCGATCCGCTCCACCAGTTCAGCCAATGGCAGTTCCATCTCCCTGGTCTTCACCGGGGGCAACCCTGAGCTCAACCAGATCAACAGCCAAAACCAGGCCACCGTGGTGGCGCGCCAGCTGCCCTCTCAGGTGGCCCGTTTTGGCGTCCAGGTGCAACGCAGCTCCGACGACCTGTTGCTGGTGTTGAGTTTCAGCGCCGATGCCACCACCTACCGCGACACCTTTCTCAACGGCTGGGTGGATCAGGTGGTGCGGGATCGGCTGCGGCGGGTGCCGGGGGTGGGGGATGTGGGCTTTTTCGGGGGAAGTCCCCTGGCCTTTCGGCTCTGGCTTGATCCGGTGCGGTTGGAGCAGCGCAATCTCACCATCGCCCAGATCCGCCAGGCCCTGCAACAGCAGAACGTGCTGGCTGCCCTGGGCCAGATCGGCGATGCGCCCACACCACCGGATCAAGAGATGGTTCTCCCCCTGAGGATGGAGGGCCGCCTGCGCTCGGTGGAGGAGTTTGGAGCGCTGGTGGTAGACCGCAGCGAGGAGGGGGGGGTGACCCTGTTGAAGGATGTGGGCCGGGTGAGCCTGGGGAGCGAAAGCTATGAATCGATCGCCATCAATCTGGCTGGGCAGCGCACCGTCTCGGTGGCGGTCTATCAGCGGGATGGCAGCAATGCCCTGGAGGTCCGTCGCCAGGTGCAGGCTGCTCTGGAGGAGATCGCCCCTCGCTTTCCGCCGGGGGTGGAGATGCAGGTGATTGTGGATGAGGCCGAAACCGTGCGCACCAGCATTGACGGGGCGCTCGAAGCCCTTCGGGATTCAGTGTTGCTGGTGTTTGTGGTGTTGCTCCTTGGCCTGGGCAACAGCCGTTTAGCCCTGATCACAGCCGTCGCGGTGCCTGTGGCCTTGATTGGCTCCCTCACGGTGCTGCGCCTCACCGGCATGTCGATCAACACCCTCTCGCTTTTTGGCATGGTGTTGGCTTCCGGCCTGGTGGTGGATGACGCCATCGTGGTGAGCGAAGACATCGGCCGGCGCCTCGAGAGTGGCACCCCCGCTCTGCAGGCGGCCAGGGAAGCCATGGCGGAGTTGGGTGGAGCGGTGGTGGCCACCTCCCTTGTGCTGGTGGTGGTCTTTCTCCCGGTGTTGGGGTTGGAAGGCAGCCTGGGGAGGCTCTATGCGCCGATTGCCCTGGCGATCAGTACGGCCATCGCCTTTTCCACCATCAATGCCCTCACCTTCACCCCAGTGGCGGCAAGTCGTCTGCTGCATGCAGACCAACGCGAGCCCGCCTGGTTGAAACGCTGGATTGATCCCCCCCGTCTCTGGTTGGAGGCGTTGGAGCTCCCCTATGGCCGCCTGCTGGATCTGGCCCTGACCCGCAGGCGAGCCGTGCTGGCCCTGTTGCTGGTGGGGTTGCTGCTCACGGCTTGGGTGGTGCGAAGCCGCCCCACGGCCTTCATCCCCCAGGAAGATACGGGCCAACTCAGGGGCGTGGTGGTGTTGCCGGAGGGCTCGGCCTTGGTTCGCACCCAGGCGGTGCTGGAGCAGGTGCGGCAGGTGGTGCGCAAGGAACCCCTGATGGCCAGTGCCAACTTTTTCTCGGGGCGCTCCTTTGACGACAGCAGCCCCAACAAGGGCCAGATGTTTCTGCGCTTGATCCCCATCCGGGATCGGCCCCGCGCTGATCAGAGCACCGCCGCAGTGGCCGAGAAGCTCAAAGGGGCTCTGCGGCGACGGGTGAGCGGAGCTGTGGTGCAGCTCAGTGAAGCGCCCTCGGTGCGGGGCTTCGGATCGGAAGGGGGGCTGCAGCTGGACCTGCTCGACACCAGCAACGGCCGATTGGAATTGGAGCAATTCGAGGAAGAGGTGAGAAGGTTTCTCAGCGAGGCCCAAGGCCTCACCTTGGGGGGGCGGCCGGCCTTCGAGCGGGTATCCACCCGCTTTTCCGCCGGCTCTCCTTTGCTGCGTCTCACCCCCGACCGCTTGCAGATGGCTTCCCTTGGGGTGGATTTGGCGGATGTGGTGGATCTCCTGGGCGCCAGCTTCGGCAGCGACTACGTCAATGACAGCTTTGAGGATGGTCAGGTGCGGCGCGTGATCGTGCAGCTCAACGGCATGGCCCGGCAAAGGGTGGAGGACGTGCTGTCCCTGCGTGTTCGTGCCCGAGACGGTCGGCTGATCCCCATGGCCCAGCTTGTGAGGATCGAGAGCAGTGCCGGACCCACCACGATTCAGCACTCCCGCCTGTTGCGGTCCATCTCGGTGCAGGCCCTTCCCCGCCCAGGGGTGAGCACCGGCCAGGCCATGGCCTTGTTGGAAGACCTGCAGCAACGGCGTGGCAACGACGCCCTGGCGCTGGAATGGGTGGGCCTGGCCCGGGAGGAAGCTCGCTCTAGTGGGGGCAACAGCAGGGCTTTCGTGCTGGGCACCTTGGTGATGGGCCTGGTGCTAGCAGCGCTCTATGAAAATGTGCTGGATCCCCTGATCATTCTGGTCACCGTTCCCCTGGCCCTCCTGGGAGCCTTGATTGGCCTGGCTCTGCGAGGGCTGCCCCTTGATGTCTATGGCCAAATGGGGTTGCTCGTGCTCGTGAGCCTGGCGGCCAAAAACGGCATCCTGATTGTCGAATTTGCCAATCAGCGGCTGAGGCAGGGCCTCCCCCTGGGGGAGGCCATCCATGGGGCGGCGGTGGCCCGTTTGCGGCCAATTTTGCTCACGGCCATCTCTTCGCTTGTGGGCTTTTTGCCACTCCTTTTGGCTCGGGGAGCTGGTGCAGCCAGTCGCATCAGCAGTGGAACGGTTGTCTTCAGTGGGTTGTTTGTGGCCACCCTCCTCAGCCTGTTTGTGGTTCCAGTGGTGTATCGCCTGGTAAAGGGCTGGGAACTGGGAAGGCTGGCACCCTAAAGGGGGGCTACACCTTCTCAATGGGTGGGCTACTCCTCTCCCAAGGGCCCGAGCATGGAGGGCCCAACGGGCGCCGGGGGAGGCGGTGGGGGGCGCAGGGGGCGGCGCTGGCTTGGAGGCTGGAGGGGCTGGCGTAACGGCACCAGGGTGGCGGGGCTCGCAGGGCCGCGCAGCCCAAAATTCGGGCGCACCCCCCCTCGGCCCATGGCCTCCTGGTGAAGCTGGCGGAACAGGGCCTGTCGGTAGGCCCCCCCCTCCGGACCTGCGAACTGACCCCAAAGCCCCTCCCAGAAGAAATAGATCACCCCATGGCCGCGGCCCATGGCCAAATTCACCTTCTTGCCCAAGGTGGCCATGTCGGTCGTGCGACCTCCAAAACCCGCAAGGATGCCGATCTCCACAGGGATGCCCCAGCCCCGCGCCTTGATCAGGGCAGGCTGGTCCAGATCCTTGGCAAAGCCCTTCACGGAGTACGCATAGTTCTGCACCACCAGGTCATCGATCAGGCCTCCCAGGGCCCAGAGTTCCCAGTCCTGTAGCCATTGGTTGTAGGCGAAGCGAAACGGGCCCGGAGAGAGGCTGATCACCAGCCGCTTTGCACCGGACACCTGCTGAATTCGCGTTCGCAACTCGCGCAGCAGGCTGGTGAGCTGTTGTCGTCTCCAGCGCATCCAGTAGCGATCCGTGGGGTCGTTGGGGGGTTCCCGCCCCGTCTGGGCCCGGTAGAGCTCCCGGGTGGTGTCGTCGTAGCCCAGCTCCACGGGCCAGGCGAAATGATCGTCCAACTGAATGCCATCCACGCCACAGCGCTGCACGATCTCGGCAATGAGCCCGATGAAGCGCTGGCGCACCTTGGGGTGGGCGGGGTTGAGCCACACCCGCAGATCCTTCAAGGGAGAGGTGCGCAAATTCGCTCCATGCATGGGGTAGAGCGCACTGCCATCGGCACGGCGTAACAGCCAGTCCGGATTGGCCTGCACCACGGCGGCGTCCGCTGGCTCCATCAGGCCATATTCAAACCAGGGCACCACCTGCATGCGTTGGCGCTGGGCGACCCGGGTGAGGCGGCAGATGGGGTCGAGCCCCGCATTCACCTGGGCCAGTGCCGGCTCAATGGGTGCATAGCGGCTGTTGTGAAAGGTGGTGCCCCGACTCCAAACATTGGGATAGAGGGTGTTAAAGCCGGCTGCAGCCAGCTCCTTCACGGCCTGTTCGATGCGATTGGTGTCGTAGTAGAGCGGGCTGGGGCTGTTGGTCAGCCAGACTCCCACCCGCCGCCCCATGGGTTTGGGCAATTGTCCCGGTTGGGCCCCAGCGGGAAGGACCGCCGAGAGGAGGGATCCTCCAGCCAAAAACATGGCGAGGGTCCGCCGGAGTGGGCGCCATCCCTTCTTCATCGGTGCCCAATCAGAACGATGGCTCAACGGAACATGGAGCTGACCGAGCTTTCTTCATGAATCCGCCAAATGGCTTCCCCAAGCATGTTGGCGACGGAGAGCACCCGGAGCTGATCAAACATCCGATCCGGAGGGACAGGAATGCTGTTGGTCACCACCACCTCCTCGAAGAGGCCAGGTGCCGAAAGTCGATCGATCGATGGGGGGGAAAACACGGCGTGGGTGGCGCAACAGAGCACGCGGGAGGCCCCACGGCGCCGCAGCAACGTGGCCCCTTGGCTGATCGTGCCTCCGGTGTCGATCATGTCATCAATCAAAACGGCTGTTTTTCCTGCCACATCGCCGATCACAGTGAGGCTTTCCGCCACATTGTGTTCCGAGCGTCGCTTATCGATAATCGCCAGGGGCGCATCCTGCATCTGTTTGGCAAAAGCCCTAGCTCTTGCCACACCGCCCACATCGGGAGAGACCACAACAAGATCCTGCAGCTGACGAGTACTCAGGTAA
>JBJTUM010000029.1:0-3507 GCA_046080725.1 Cyanobium sp.
AAGGTCAGTGGCTGTTTCAACTCCTGCAGCCAGCACACGGTGGCAGAAATTGGCTTCTATGGCTCCAATCGCCTGGTGGATCGCCATCGGGTACCCCACCTCCACCTCATCCTTGGAGGCGAGTGGGATCGCAATGCCATCCAATATGGCCAATCCCTGGGAGTGATTCCCACTAAACGTGTGCCTGAAGTTGTGGACTTTCTCTTGGATCTCTACCTGAAGGAAAAGCAAAAAGATGAAAAGTTTTCGGCCTTTGTGAATCGTTTTGGCAAGAAAGAAATCAAAGAGCGGGTTCAGCCCTTCACAGAAGTTCCCCCCTATGCGGTCGATCAATCGTTCTACACTGATTGGGGCGATGCACGGGAATACACCATCGGTGATATCGGCATAGGGGAATGTGCGGGTGAAGTGGTCTCCTTGACCAATTTTGACGTGGCCATGGCAGAAAGTCTGAATTTTGAGGCCACATTGCTGCTCGAAGGTGGAGGCCAGAATGGCAACATTCAGAGAGCAGCCGATAAGGCCCTGGCGGCGATGTTGAAGGCGGCCCAGGCCCTCCTCAAGGTGCCTGATGTGGACATTCCAGACGAAGCGGAAACCATTGTGCGCGATTTCCGCCAATACTTCTACGATACTGAACTTTTCTTTGACCCCTTTGTTCGTGGCAAATTCGCCAGTTACCTCTTCAATGCCTACGAGAACCGGCAGGTGCCAGCCTCCCTCGACCGAGCAAAGCAATCCGTTGAAGAGGCCCGCCTGTTCATTGAGGCCGCCTATGAATGCCACTCCCGCATGTTGCAGTCTGGTCTCGCGTCCACGGAAGCCTTCCATCGGTGGTTTAGGAACGGAAAACCGGTGAGCAGCTAACGGTTCTTTCTCATCACGTTAATTTTTTTAACCCGAACCCACGTCACGCTGAACAATGGATGTCGAGCGTTTTTGTCTCAAATTTCCCGCCTATCCAACTCAGGTGGATGATGCTGCCTTCATCCCCATCTTCCATGAGTGGATCCGCGTCAAAAGAATCCCTGGAGCCCTTATTGATGTAGCGGACTATCGGCACGTACCAGAGGGTCCTGGGATCATGCTGATCAGTCACGAGATCAATTACGCCATGGAGCATGGTGGGGGGCAGTTTGGTCTCTCAGCACAGCGGAAGTTGGGAGGTGGTGCCAGCCACAAGGAGCGAATTGTGGACCTGGCCAAACGGCTGGCCCTGTTTGGTTCACTCCTGGAAACAGATGGCCGACTGGAGGGACAACTGCGATTGGAAGGTGAGCGATTCACCTACGTGGCGAACGACCGATTGCGGCTTCCCAACACTGAAGAAGGCTTTGCAGCGCTGAAGCCTGATCTGGAAGCCGCCGCACAGAGCCTTTACAACGGTGCGCCCGTGTCCATCTCCAGAGTGGCCAATGATCCCCGCGATCGCCTAAGCGCCGTTGTCGAAACCACTGGGACGGTGGATCTCTCTACCTTGGTTTAGTTCATCAAGGGCAACCCGATGCCTTGAGCAACAAACTCAGTTGATCAGCCTGCTCAGCCAACCCAGCCCCCTGCTGGGTGTAGAACAAGAACCCCTTTTGGTTGCGATAGCGGGTTGGCTTGGACCCTCTTAAACCTTGCTCCGCCTCATGACGGCAGCGATTCCATGCTGCGAAATCAAAGAACTCCACTATAACATAGCCCAGATCCCTGGCATTGGCAGCTTCCGCTTGCCGGGCCAAATCGGGGCAGATCCTCTCCCGTATGGAGCGCACCAGGGCAATTTCTTGATCCATGGCCCCAGAAGCCAGGCCATCCCGTTGCGTTCTCATCAGACGACAAGCTTGCAGATCTGCCACTTGAGCCCACCCCGGCATAGAGGAAAGGGCCAAAACCAAGAAAACTGTTAGCCACCTAAGAGCCAGGGACCACCTCCTGCAGAAGGGTCTGGAGAGCCGCTGGTGGAGTGACCCGAATGACAGACTCGCGCTGCAACTCTCGCTCAAGCATGCGGATGCGGCTGTCCCGTAAACAATATTTACAGCCACCGCTAGTTTGCAGATGCTTCTCCGGAGTGATGGAGATCAACTTCACTGGATGTAGTGTGCAACGAATTTGGATGGGTGTTTTATAACTCTTATAGACAATCAAACTGTAGTCGTAATGATTGGCAAAGCGCGCCCGGGCACGTTGCAAAAACGTGTCTTGGCTAATGGGGCTCCCCATCTTTTCTCCACATCCCTCGACAGATACAAATTTTCGCAGGTTCCCCACAATCTGGAGCAGCCATGCCCCTTCCGCAATGGATCGTCACGGCAGATCTAAGGGGAGACGGGGCCAAACTGCAGGGCCAAGCCGTTGTTGCAGTAGCGGAGGCCGGTAGGCCTTGGCCCATCCTTGAACACATGGCCCTGATGGCCCCCACACCGCCGGCAATGGTATTCCGTGCGCGGCACCAGAAGTTTGTAATCCACCTTGGTCCCCACCGCCCCTGGAAGGGGCTCCCAGAAACTGGGCCAGCCGGTGCCACTGTCGAACTTCGCCTCCCCCTTAAAAAGGGACAGCCGACAGCCTGCACAGCGATAGACCCCTGCACGCTTCTCCTGATTCAGCGGGCTGGAGAAGGGGGGCTCGATGCCCTCCTGCCGCAATACCCTGTAGGCCTCTGGAGACAAACGCCGTCTCCACTCCGCTTCGCTGAGAGCCCAGCGTGGATCCGTGGCCTTGGAGGCCGCATCCGCTCGGCGGGGCCAAGCCCAGAGGAACCATGAACCACCCAGGGCGGCCGAGATCACCCGTAGGCCGGAGTGGAAGAAGGCACGACGGGACTGGTTCATGGAACCTAGCCCACCCAACCAGCGCTGAGAATAACGGCCAGCACCAGGAATAGGGCCATGAGGGTCCAAGAAATGCGGTTGAGGGTGGCCTCTGCACTGCGGGCACTGGTGAACATGCCACTGCTGCCAGATACCAGACCTCCCAGGCCATCGCCTTTAGGGCTGTGCAGAAGAATGCTGATGATGAGCAAGATGCCGCTCATCATCCAAAGCCAAGACAGAGCAGATTTAAGCATCCATCCACATTAAGGGTCAGACCCGCACCCTCTGAGAAGGCCGATCTGCAGAAAAGGGAACGGCTGCAGGGAGGATGAGGGATTCCCCACTCATGCGCTCCGGCTTAGGCAAACCAAGGATCGCGAGTAGGGTGGGAGCGATATCGGCGAGCCCACCGCCCTCACGTAGCTTGACGTCGGTGCCGTGGCCAGGAACCTGGCGCTTTTCCCCCTCCACCAGAATGACAGGAACGGGGTTGGTCGTATGGGCCGTCCAGGGGCGACCATCTGGGCCTTGCATCACCTCGGCATTTCCATGGTCGGCAGTGATGAGCAAAGTGCCCCCCATACGCGTCGTTGCTTCCATCAGCTGACCAACACAACGATCGACCATAGCGACAGCTTCAGCTGTGGCTTGCATCTGACCGGTGTGCCCCACCATGTCGGGATTGGCGTAGTTGATCACCACG
>JBJTUM010000030.1:0-3709 GCA_046080725.1 Cyanobium sp.
GCCAGGGCCTCCACCACACAGCGGTCCATCAGCCGGAAATCGCCCGTGTCCGCGGGGATGTTGGTGCTGCTGAGTCGGCCCATCAGGCGATAGAAGCCAAAGGCCGTGAGCCGTTTGGTGGCGCTGTCGCCGGCGCGGCGGCGGCGTACGGCGTACACAACGTCGAACCCTTGTCGCCACTGCTCCAGCATCGGTGCGATCAGTTCCGGTGGGTCCTGCAGGTCGGCATCCAATGGCACCACCACATCCCCTTGGGCTGCCTCCAGGCCCGCGGTGAGGGCCGCTTCCTTGCCGAAATTGCGCGACAGGCTAAGCACTGTGGCCCGGATCTTCGGGTGTGCCTGGAGTGCCTGCTTGGCCACCGCCAGGCTCTCGTCGCGGCTGCCGTCGTCCACCAGCACCAACTCCCAGGGGAGGCCGAGCTCCCCCAGCACCCGCTCCAGGGTGCTGATCAGCCGCGGCAGGGTGGCGGCCTCATTCAAAAATGGCACCACCGCACTCAGCAGGGGCTGGGTTGGACGGGCGGTGCTGCTGGCCATGGCGGGATCGTACGGGCCCTAAGCGCGGCCGGCCCTCAGCGCCGCCGGCCATGCGTGAGGGCCACCTCCCAGAGGCCAGGCTTGAGCGGCACGCTGATCCAGCCCTCGGCATCGCGGCCCCCATGGATCAGGGGTGCGCTCCAGGGCCCTGGAGGCTGCTTGTCCCTGGCCGCGGCACGCCATTGCACACGCCAATGGGGATGGGCCCACTGCATCAGCCGGAGGCGGCCGGGTCGCTTGGCTCGTACCAGCAGTGTGCGCTCCTGCGGCCCTCTGTGCAGAAGATCCACCGTGCCCGCGCCTTGGAATTGTGCCCAGGCGGTTTGGGGCCACTGGGGTAGCCAGAAAATCGCCAGCCGCGGGTTCCAGCTCGCTGCCGGGATCCCCGCAGGGCTGTAATCCGGAACCCCACTGAGGGCGATGCGTCCGTCGGGTAGGGCCACAAAGCGTTTGCTGAGCTCACCCTGCGCTGGTAGGGCTTGAACCCCATCGGGGCAGGGTTGCAGCGGATCGCAGGCCAGCAATCGGCGCAGGGCCCGTTGCTCCTGCCGGCTGGGGGCGTGCCCCACCCAATTGGCGGCGAAGCGTCCAAGGCTGTCACCCCATAGGCCCAGGGCCGCCAGAACCATCACGGCGCTGCCCCAGCGCCGCTTGGCCGGTTGGGGCTCGAGGGCCCCTGGGCTGCACAACCACAGCAGGGCCCCCAGCCAGGCGGGCGCCAACCACCGCCAGGGGAATTGGATGCGCTGCAGGGGCGTGAGCAGGTCGTAGATCGCCTGGGCAGGCGGCAGCATCAGCGCAAGGCCCAGGACCGCGATCAACAGACCCCAGGGGGCCAGCAAGCTCACCTGTGGGCTCGGCCTCCATCCGCGCCAGCCCCACCCCAACCCGCGCAGCGCCACCAGCAGTGCCAGACAGAGCCCCTGGATCCAGAGCAGGTCGGCAAAGGTGCGCGCTCCACCGCCGCCACCGAAGAAAAATTCGGTGCTGAACAAACCGGCCGGGATCGGCGGTCGCACGCTTCCCAGGGCCATCAAGGCCGGCAGCCAGAAGGGGGAGGTGAGGCCGAGGGCAAGCCCACTGCAGACCAGCCAGCCTCGCCAGCGGCCTTGCCCTTGCCACCAGAGTCCGCAGCCCGCCAAGGCCCAGATCAGTCCGGTCAGAAGGGCCGAATTCCAATTGCTGAGCACGATGCCGACCAGGGCCGCCGTGCTGAGGGGGATTCCCCAGCGGCGCCCCCCTTCCAGCCCCAGCAATCCCAGGGCCAGCCACCAGAGCCATGCCTGGGCCAGGGCCTCTGGCCAGGCACCGCGAACGTAGATGTTCACCCACAAGTAGGGGTTGAGGGCGGCGGTGAGCAGCAGCAGCCAGCGCCAACCCCCGGGCCTCAGCCAGGCCTGCGCCAGGGTCGCTGCTCCCACGGCATTCAGCAGCAGGATCATCAGCAGGCTGCTGGCGATCGCCTGGTCGGGCGCTACCCCAACCAGCATCGGCAGGCCACTGATCACACGAAACAGCGGCGGGTAAATCAGCAGGGCAAAGCTGCCGGCCCCCGCCCAGGGCAGATCGCTCCAGGTGGGCCAGGGCCAGCCCGCCTGCAACTGGCGCACCCAAGCCACGCTCCATCCCAGATGCAGGAAGCCATCTGGGGTGTCCAGGGGCAGGCCGCTGACCCCCAAGGGAAGCCAAACAAGCAGCGCCAGGGCTACAGCCGTGGCCGATAACCGCCAACGTCCCAAGGCCGCCTTGCAAGCCCTGCCATTCTGGGCTGATGCGGCTGGCCTTTTTCCTCGACAACCGGGGCATTGCCGGCCACGGCTGCCTGCCGGACCCGGACCTCGGCAACCCAGGCCTCGGGGGTACCGAATTCGCCTTTTTGGCGGTGGTGCGGTTGCTGCAGGGTTCGCCATTGCAGCCTCGGTTGCTGTTGACAGCCCCCCAGGCCGTGGAGGGGATCGATTCGGCCACGGTTGGGATTGTGTCTGGATTGGTCGGGGCCATTCAGGCGGCCGAAGGTTGCCTGGGGTTGGTGTTTCGGCCAGGGTTCGCCAGCTCCGCCGACTGGGCCGCCCTGGAGCGTTCTCCCCTGCCGCTCTTGCCCTGGCTGCACAACCTGGGTGTCGAGCAGCAGGGTCGCTACGAAGCCCTAGCCGCCCTCGACCGTTGGCTGCTCGTGAGCGGAGCCCAGGTGGATGCCTTCCGCCATAGCCGGTTGGCTGAGCGGGCGGTGGTGCTGCCCAACCCGGTGGCGGTGCCGCCTGCCCAGCGGTTGCCGCGCCCGTTTGAGCTGGCCAGTGCCGCAACGGATTTGGCCTATGTGGGGGCCCTCACCCCCTTTAAAGGGTTTGATCGCCTGGCGCGGCAGTGGGCTGTCATTGCCCGCGCCTGCCCAGAGGCGCGCCTGCGGGTGTTCGGTGGGGCGGATCTCTACGGCACCCGTGCGGCCTCTGGAGAGCTCACCCCCTATGAGCGCCATTGCCGCCGGCTGCTGGAGCGGGGGGGGTATGCCGATCGGGTGCTGTTTGAGGGCAGCTGTGGCTTGGAGCGCTATCGGGCCCTAGAGCAGGTGGCCGTGGGGGTGGTGAACCCCAGCGGCCGCGACGAAACGTTTTGCCTGGCTGCGGCTGAATTCAGCGCCTGTGGCATCCCCGTGCTGGCGCCACGCCGCCATGCCTTGATCCACACGGTGCAAGACCAGCGCACCGGGGTGCTGGTGGATTCGGATCAGCAGTTGGCGGCTGAAGCCATCGCCCTGCTGCGTTACCCACAGCGGGCATGGGTTTTGGGGGCGGAGGGCCAGCGGTATGTGCAGCAGGCCTTTGGGCCGGAGGCGGTGCAACGGGCCTGGCTGCAGCTGGCCCAGCAGCTGGTGGAGGGGCAAGCTCCGCAGCCCGTGCCCGTGAGCACCCCCTGGTGGCACGAGCAGCGCTGGCTGCGGCAGCTGTGGGGCCAGGGGTTGGTGCTGCCAGGCTGGCCCAGCTGGCCGGTGCTCAAGGCATTGCTCAAATGGGGGCTGCAGGGGGGCGGTGAACTGCGGCCCCGATCCCACGGGGCCGCAGTTCACCGCCCCCCTGCAGCCCCCATTTGAGCAATGCCTTGAGCACCGGCCAGCTGGGCCAGCCTGGCAGCACCAACCCCTGGCCCCACAGCTGCCGCAGCCAGCGCTGCTC
>JBJTUM010000031.1:0-3562 GCA_046080725.1 Cyanobium sp.
ACGTCGAAGGGCAGAACAAACGCTTTGAATTTTCTTTCACACCAAATAAGATCCCCACAGGTGAAGTCAGTTTTGACTATCGAGTGGACTGGCAAGGTGAACCCAAAAACCAAACCTTTGACACGGGACGAATCTTCATCAACCAGTCCCAGAGAGAGCAGCAGCCGGAGAGTCATGGACAAGAGCGCCTAGGAAATCCAATAGAGGCGTTTCAAGATCTTCAGGACTGGCTGTATAAGAAGTTTGTGAAGGGAATCATGGATCCGAGCAAATATATAGCCGGTTATTTGTTGAAGATTCGCGTTCCTTTGGCGATTGTTGGCATCACGGTGTTCTTGTTCCAGCAAACCCAAGTGAAGGATGTGCTGCTCGCCATGGTGTTGGACAGGGGGCTGCAAAACAAGCAGCATTTTGTGATGGCCACCAGCATGGGCGTGATTCTCTCGATGTTGCTTTGGCATACGTCCCGTCTGCTGACAAGGCTGTTTCCTCAAATTGAAAAAATACGCCGTAAAGAGAGCTCTATTTCCCTGAAACGAGAGGGAGTTTTCTCCAACGAAATGGAGCTGCTGCTGTTTTGGTGTGCCTGGATCAGCCTAGCGCTATGCACCATTCCGGTTGCTAAAGAAGCCTATGCCTATAAAGCCTTCGGCGTCTGGTATGGCATCTGGCCCCTTGCAACTCTCCTGATTACTGGTGGAATTTTGATCTGGCTGTGGCGATTACTCGACAGACCAACCCGGAGCTGGACACCTCCGTTTGAAAAACGATTTGGTTTGTTGTTGGTCTTGGGCGTCCTCGCGGGAATCGCCATCAGTGCCGGCATCAACAATGCGGCAATGATTCCCAGTTTTATGGGATCGATCGCCATGTTGTTTTGGGGCCTAAGCCTCATCCTGATCGTGCTTTTTACGCTCTATCAATTCAGCATCATCACCAGTTTCCCCCTCCTCTCCTTACTGTTCGCTGGGCTCTACCTGCTCAACCTCAATCGCATCAACGATAACCACCAGATCCGTCTTCTCCGTCATCTCCCCGACAATGCTGAAAAGAGTGTAAAGAATGAAAAGAAGGATTGGAACCATTTGCAAACGAACCGTCATCTTCCCAGCCTGGAGCAAGCCTTCACCTCCTGGCTTTGGCAAAGGAAAGCGGACATCCTCGCCACCGCACAAGGACGATTCTACCCGATTTATGTGGTGTCTTCCCAGGGGGGGGGGATTTATGCCGCCTATCACTCCGCCAAGGCCCTGGCTGTGTTGAGTGATGAAGTGCCAGGGTTCAGCGAGCATATCTTTGCCATCAGCGGTGTCTCCGGAGGCAGCATCGGCGCCACCATCTTTGCGAATGCCCTCAGCTCGGAAGGGCAGGAGGAGGGGGAAGGGTCTAAACCGCCTCTGCTGAGCCAACGGATCGAAGACTATTTCGACAAATCGCCCGATCGCTTGGCCATGATTGTTTCCACGATGATCTTCGGGGATACGACCCAGCGGTTTTTCCCGATCCCCGTAGCCGCTTGGGACAGGAGCCTGGGGCTTGAACTCGGCTTTGAAAACCCTCAGCAACCAGGGAATAACAACAAGGATTCCATCAGATTAGATCGCTCTTTTTATCTGACTCAGGATATACGAATCAATCCAGACTACACGCTTCCCAAATCCAGCCGCCTGGTGAATAGCACCGACAAGTCGCTCGGACCAAGGGCAGCCCCCTTTCTGGTCCTCAATACCACGGAGGTGAAGAATGGCCGCCGCTTCCTTCTGGCTCCATTTCGCATTCCGCCTAGGATAAGCCGGCTCGACGCTGAAGGCGGCGGCGTCCCTTTGACGGATGCGGATTTCCATGAGCCATGGGTGCAAAAACCAGAAAAGATGACTGCCCAGGACATTCGTTTCAGAACAGCCGCCGCCCTGAGTGCCCGTTTTCCCATCATCAGTCCCTATGGCTTCTTCCCTGAGTCGAAATCACGCCGTTTGGTGGATGGTGGGTTGTATGACAATTCCGGTGCTATTACCGCCTATGAAATCATTGAAACGCTCAAAGGCATCCAGATGAAGTGCGCTAATAAGATTGAACTGAACAACAATGGGAAATATCGCAATCCTAAACAGCCCAAAGAACCGGATGAGCCATCAAAGCTCAAGGACCTGTTGTGCAAAATCAAGATTTATCCCATCGCCATTGTTGACGACAAGGCCGTCAATCTCGATTCCAGTTATGCAGAGCTCGACAATCTTGCCGGGCAACGCAAGATGCAATGGCTCGGTTGGTCAGCGATTGAAGCGGTGTTCTCCACCCGTGAATCGCGCATTCAGAAGGCGGTGGATCTCCTCTCCCGTTTCGACGGCGACGGCACGGCGCGACGGGTGCTGCTCCGTAAGGAATTCCGCCTGGCGGGGGAGCCCCGTCCCACGTTCTCCGTTCCCCTAGGCTGGAAGCTCTCCTGCCAGGCGCGGGCCTTCATCAATGACCAGATTCAGCCGCTGCCCAAGCCCAACGGGCAGGGCCTTCCCTGGAATGCTGATGGGGCAACTTACACATCCCTTCCCTGCGAGAAGGATTTTGATTTGACGTTCCAGAGGGTTCCGGTGCGCATCCAGAGGGAAGCCCCCCCGCGCGACATGGCCGGAAAGGACGAAGCAAGCATGGGTAATTCGCTCCCCCATCAAGTCTCCCTTTCCCGCCCCTTTTGGGAATTGATCATCAAGCTCAAGGAGGATTTGGGCTTGACTACGGCACAAACCAAAGACCCATCCAAACCGTGAGGGGTTGTCAATGCTTGCTCTCCTGCGCGTGCAGCACCATTCATTCCCCTTCTGGAGTCTCACCTTTCTGGCCATCATCCTGGCCCGCTATTTCATGCTTGCTGGCCTCTCCTATTGGTGGCTATACCTTCGCGGGCCATCCAACCTGGATAGGCAGGGGGTTCATGGGGATTCGCTACGGATGCCATCGGCCCGCTCCATTCGGGGCGACATCCAACTCTCCGTCCATTCCGCCGTGGTCTTCGCCCTGGCCGCAGCCACCGGGCTCCACCTTCACAGCCTGGGGTTGACCCGCGTCTACACCCGACCGGGGGACCATGGCTGGTGGTATTTGGGGGCGAGTTATCTACTGGTGCTGATCCTGCAGGATGGATTCTTCTATGGGTGCCATCGCCTCAGCCATCACCCCGCTCTGTTTTCCTGGATGCACAGGGGTCACCATCGCTCCAGCCAACCCACTCCCTGGACTTCCTTTGCCTTCGATCCACCCGAAGCCTTTCTGCAGGCGCTTTTCCTGTTAGTGGTGGTGATGGTGCTGCCGGTACACCCGATCACCCTGGTGGCCGTCTTCACCACAATGACGGTCTGGGCGATCGTGAATCATCTGGGGCTGGACCATCTCCCTGGGTGTTTCCCCCACCACTGGCTGGGCCGCTGGGTGATTGGTCCAGTCCACCATTCCATCCATCACCGCCGCAGTGAGCGCCATTTCGGGCTTTACTTCACGTTTTGGGACCGGCTGCTGGCCACCGAAGACCCCCTCTATCCGAGCAAACTGACACAAAGCAGCGACTGAC
>JBJTUM010000032.1:0-4398 GCA_046080725.1 Cyanobium sp.
AGGGTGAGCGGTGCGATGGCCACCCTGCTGAAACGCCTGGCCGCTACCCGGCAGGTGTTTTGCGTCACCCATCAGCCCCTGGTAGCGGCCGCGGCCACGCACCATTACAAGGCGGTCAAGGTGGTGGAAAGCGGCCAAACCCACACGCGAGTGTCCCACCTGCGGGACACTCAGGCCCGCCAGATGGAGCTGGCGGAGCTGGCGGGCGGGAACAGTGGTCAGGCGCGCAGCTATGCGGCCAGCCTTTTGGATGAGGTGGCGTGAGTCGAAACCATGCCGCCATCGGCTGCCGGCCGGGGCGACGAGATGATTGTTAAGATTTATAAAATAATCCTTTTTTTGTCAGCCCCATGGGATCTAACGCCGCAGCTCGGCCACCGGTTCCAGCCTTAACCCTGCCTTCCACCAGCCCCTGGACCGCTGATGCCATACCTGATCAGAGTGGCAGGGTGGCCCTTGTCACAGGCGGGAACAGTGGTTTGGGGCTTGAAACCGCCCGAGCTCTGGCCGCCAAGGGCGCCACGGTGGTGATGGCCTGCCGCTCCCCGCGGAAGGCCGAGGAGGCTCGAAACCAGTTGCTGACGGAGTTGGCCCCCCACCTGGATGGGCCCCAAGGAGCACTGGATGTGCTCTCCTTGGATTTGGCGGATCTGGCCAGCGTGAGGGCCGCCGCGGCCACCCTCGCCGAGCGCTACGGCTGCCTGGATTTGCTGATCAACAATGCAGGCGTGATGGGCCCGCCGCGCACCCTCACCCGAGATGGCTTCGAGCTGCAGTTCGGCACCAACCACCTCGGACACTTTGCTCTCACCCAGTTGCTACTGCCCCTGTTGCACACTCAGGAGGGTTCCCGCGTGGTGCATGTCACCTCCGGCGCCCAATATTTCGGCCGCATCGCCTTCGCTGATCTGAACGGGGAGCGTGCCTATGACCGCTGGAAGGCTTACAGCCAGAGCAAACTGGCCAACGTGATGACGGCGCTGGAATTGCAGGAGCGTTTACGGGCGGAGGGTTCGGGTGTGTTGTCCCTGGCGGCCCATCCTGGCCTGGCCCGCACCAATCTCCAACCGGCTTCCGTGGCGATGACGGGCTCCAAGTTTGAGGCCCTCGCCTACCGCTTGATGGATCCCCTGTTCCAGAGCGCCGCCATGGGCGCCCTGCCCCAGCTGTTTGCAGCCACTGCTCCGCAAGCCCAGCCAGGCGGCCATTACGGCCCAGATCAGTGGGGCGGCATGCGGGGCTATCCCAAGGCGGTGCGGGTGGCGCCAGCTGCCCTCGATGGCGAGCAGCGCCGGCGGCTCTGGAGGGTCAGTGAGCAACTCTGTGGTTTGGCCGGAGTCTGAGATCCAAGGCCCTGGCTGTTCCAGATCTTTCTGCCAGAGGGCGAGATGCTGTCGTTTGAACCGGTAGGCCAGCTTGGGTGGTGCCGGAGCCCCACGCATGCCCAGGCCGAGCTGGGTGGCACCTCATCGGTGACGGTCCGTAGACTCTGCCGTTGCTGGTCTCCCCCACCATGCCCCGCGCCCGCGCCGGGTCTTCCGCCGCCAATGGCTCCACGAATGGTGGCTCCATCGTTGGGACAAGGTCCTCCTCGGAGGGAGCGCCTGCCGCCAGAGAAGATCCCGCCAATGGGCTGAGCCCGCGCCTGGAGGATGTGATTCGCGTGCGGGGCGCGCGTCAGCACAACCTGCGCAATGTGGATCTCACGATCCCCCGCAATCGCCTGGTGGTGTTCACCGGGGTGAGCGGCAGCGGCAAGAGCTCCCTCGCCTTCGACACGATCTTCGCGGAGGGGCAACGGCGCTATGTGGAGTCACTCTCGGCCTATGCCCGGCAGTTTCTGGGCCAGGTGGACAAGCCGGACGTGGATGCCATTGAGGGGCTGTCCCCCGCGATTTCCATCGACCAAAAATCCACCAGCCATAACCCCCGCTCCACCGTTGGCACGGTCACCGAGATCCAGGACTACCTGCGCCTGCTCTACGGCCGGGCTGGCACGCCCACTGCCCCCACTGCGATCGGCCCATCAGCCCCCAGACCATCGATGAGATGGTGGACCAAATTCTCATCCTCCCGGAGGGCACCCGCTATCAGCTCCTGGCTCCGGTGGTGCGCGGCAAGAAGGGCACCCATGTGAAGCTCCTCGCTGGCCTCGTGGCGGAGGGGTTTGCCCGGGTGCGCATCAACGGAGAGGTGCGCGAGCTGGCTGACAACATCGAGCTCGACAAGAACCACGCCCATTCCGTTGAGGTGGTGGTGGATCGGTTGGTGGCGCGGGAGGGTTTGGCCGAGAGGCTCACTGATTCCCTGCGCACGGCCCTCAAGCGGGGGGAGGGGCTGGCCCTGGTGGAGCTGGTCCCCCGGGACGGGGAGGAGCTGCCGGAGGGGTGGGAGCGGGAGCGGCTGTTTTCCGAACACTTCGCCTGCCCGGAGCATGGCGCGGTGATGGAGGAGCTCTCCCCCCGACTGTTCTCCTTCAATAGTCCCTATGGCGCCTGTCCCGATTGCCATGGCCTGGGCCATCTGCGGAGTTTCACCGTGCAGCGCGTGGTGCCCGACCCTGCCCAGCCGGTGTATTCGGCCATCGCCCCCTGGAGCGACAAGGACAATGCCTATTATTTCTCCCTGCTGTTCAGTGTGGGTGAAGCCTTCGGCTTTGAACTCAAAACCCCTTGGAATCAGCTCAGTGATGCCCAGCGAGATGTGGTGTTGAACGGCAGTCGGGAACCAATCATGATTCAAGCAGACAGCCGCTACCGCAAAAGCAAGGGATTTCTGAGGCCCTTCGAGGGGGTCTTGCCCATCTTGGAGCGCCAGCTGCGCGATGCCAGTGGTGAGGCGATTCGCCAAAAGCTTGAGAAATACCTGGAGCTTGTCCCCTGTTCCACCTGCCAGGGCTTGCGGCTCCGCCCTGAAGCCCTGGCCGTGCGGATGGGGCCCTACCGCATTCATGAGCTCACGGCTGTGGGGGTGGATGAAACCCTGCGGCGCATCGAGGCTCTAATGGGGGTAGGCGCCAGAGAGCCCCTGCTCACCCCCCGCCAGATCCAGATCGGTGAGCTGGTGTTGCGGGAGATCCGGCTGCGGCTGCGCTTTTTGCTGGATGTGGGGCTGGATTATCTGAGCCTGGATCGGCCGGCCATGACCCTCTCGGGGGGGGAAGCCCAGCGGATCCGGCTGGCCACCCAGATCGGGGCGGGCCTCACGGGGGTGTTGTACGTGCTGGATGAACCGAGCATCGGCTTGCACCAGCGCGACAACGACCGCCTGCTGGCCACCCTGCTGAAGCTGCGGGATCTGGGCAACACCCTGATCGTGGTGGAGCACGACGAAGACACCATCCGGGCGGCCGACCACCTGGTGGACATCGGCCCGGGCGCGGGGGTGCATGGGGGGCGGATTGTGGCGGAGGGGGGCCTGAAGGAGCTGTTGGCGGCGGAGGAGTCGCTCACGGGGGCTTACCTGAGCGGCCGGCGCACCATCCCCACCCCGCCGGAGCGGCGGGTGGCGGGCAGCCGGCGTCTGCGCCTCCTTCATTGCACGCGCAACAACCTGCGCGATCTCTCGGTGGACATTCCCCTGGGCCGCCTGGTGGCGGTGACGGGGGTGAGCGGCAGCGGCAAGAGCACCCTGGTGAACGAGCTGCTGCACCCTGCCCTGGAGCACGAGTTGGGGTTGAAGGTGCCGTTTCCTGCGGGGCTGGGGGAACTGCGGGGGATCCAGGCGGTCGACAAGGTGATCGTGATCGACCAGAGCCCGATCGGCCGCACGCCCCGCTCCAACCCGGCCACCTACACGGGGGCTTTTGATCCCATCCGCCAGGTGTTTGCGGCCACGGTGGAGGCCAAGGCGCGCGGGTATCAGGTGGGGCAGTTCAGCTTCAACGTGAAGGGGGGCCGCTGCGAGGCTTGCAGCGGGCAGGGGGTGAATGTGATCGAGATGAATTTCCTGCCGGATGTGTATGTGCAGTGCGAGGTGTGCAAGGGGGCCCGCTACAACCGGGAAACCCTGCAGGTGACCTTCCGGGGCCACAGCATTGCCGATGTGCTCCAGATGACCGTGGAGCAGGCGGCGGAGGAATTCGCCGCCATTCCCCAGGCGGCGGATCGGTTGCGCACCCTGGTGGATGTGGGGCTGGGTTACATCAAGCTGGGCCAGCCGGCACCCACCCTCTCGGGCGGGGAAGCCCAGCGGGTGAAGCTGGCCACGGAGCTCTCCCGAAGGGCCACGGGCAAAACGCTTTATTTGATTGATGAGCCCACCACGGGCCTGAGTTTTTACGACGTGCACAAGCTGGTGGATGTGGTGCAGCGGCTGGTGGAGAAGGGCAATTCGGTGCTGGTGATCGAGCACAACCTGGATGTGATCCGCTGCGCCGATTGGATCATCGATCTGGGC
>JBJTUM010000033.1:0-4464 GCA_046080725.1 Cyanobium sp.
GCCGGGCCGGTCGCGCCAGAGGCCAAACACCGCGGCGTGATTGGGCTGCTGGTGCTCCAACCAGAGAGCCAGGGCTTGGCGCAGGGCCTCGGCCCGGGAGATGCCCCGCTGGCGGCAGAGAGCATCCAGTTGCTGGCGAGCGGGTTCGGGGAGGTCGATGATCGTGCGCATGGGCTATCAGCTGCAAGTGTCGGCAGGACTGCTCGCTGCGATATAAGATAATCGGCATCAAAAGATCGATCTGCCGGTGGGGAGCGCGTTTATAAGTTATAGCCATCGTGATCAACGCTGGCTTGATGATTTGGAGGTGATGATCAAGCCCCTTGTTGTTGATTCTGGATTGAGCATCTGGAGCGACAAACACATCACATCTGGGGCAGACTGGCGAGGCTCAATCGGGAAAGCGCTCAATGAAGCGACGGTAGCTGTCTTGCTGGTGAGCCAATACTTTCTTGCCTCCGATTTCATTCGCAAGCACGAACTACCTCCCCTTCTTGATGCTGCCCGACGTCGAAATCTGCAGATTCTATGGATTCCCGTGCGCGAGTGCCTCTATGAAAACACGCCCATAGCCACTTATCAGTCTGCTTATCCCACAGCCTCGCCCCTCAATAAATTGAGAGGACACAAGCTTGACCAAGCCTTCAAGACGATCGCAAAGGAAATTGAGAAAGCCTTGGCTAGGAGTGTTGAGCAAGACCCTGCTCAACAAGCCGTTCCATTCCATGCCCAATTGGCTTCGCTGGCGGGATCCCAGCCCAGTAGCCACCCGTTGAAGCTGTTGAGAGATCGTTTTTCTGATCAAGAGCCTGATCACATCGGAGCTGCTTTTCATCGTGCCTTTTCCCGCTGCTTTCCGGGGCAGGCCTTGGCTAGCCGATATCCCGATTTTCCTTCTGGCAACAGCACCTGGGATCTGTTTTCAGACTTTTTCGGGGATGGTCGGGGCATTGATCCCCATCTCCTGCACGCCTGGGAGGACGCATTGTTGGAGCCCCAGGCTCCGGCTGATGCTCCCGAGCCAGCTCAGGTGGTTCTCGCTTTGGTGGTGAAGGAAGCGGCGAAAACTCCGGTCAGCACTCGCTATTCCTACACAACCCTGATCCACCAGGGTGGCGATGCGGATTATCAGCCATTTGCCGGTGATGGATCGTTGGAGATCGCCAGCAGCGAGGATGCCATCAGCAAACTCTCTGAGATACTGCAGCGCCTGTTGGATGGCGTGCAAGATCAGCCAAAACAGCCCCTTGTCGAAATCTTTGTGCCCCTCTCCCTGTTGGAAGTGAACTGGCTGGAAGGATTGCAAGTGAAAGATGATTGGGGAGAATCGATGCTGTTGCTGGAGCAAGCCCCCTTCACGATTCGATCCTCGGATCGTCTGCGCATGGGCAACAGGCTGCCTGGCCTTAGGGCCAAACACAGGCGTCTCCAGACCGGGCAAGGACAATGGATTCCGCTAGAAGCGGGACTGGACGCCAAAAGGCTGCAAGCGATGCACGCGGATGAGCGGATGGTGGCTTTGCGCTGCCCTGCGCCTCACACGGGATCACGGGAGAGGGAGCTTTGGTTGCGGGGTGTTCTGTCATCCATGGTGCCCCTTGCCCTGTGGCCCGCGAAGGATTCCGATTTGGTGGCATCCTCCTTTGAAAATTGTTTGGGCACCTTGGGGCTTGGCTCCAGCGTGACCAACCCCAGTTGCCCTGATCTGGATGTGCTTCTGAAGCAGCGCTGGCAGTCTCATTTCACGGATCCTGCCCTTTGCAAGCTCCACCTTTTTGTGGATCGCCCTGATCGGCTGCCTCTCAGGGGTGTGTTAACGGCCCAGTCCTCTTCCTGATCTCCATGACCCATCAACCGCCATCCAGCTGGGACATCTTCACCAACAGCGGCACCCCACGCCCCAGCGATGCCTACTGGCCAGAGATTCCTCCGTTGCGGCGGCGGCGGCACCCGGCCTCCTCCTCCCCGCCCCTTGAGATCCCCCACGATCCCGCCAGCGAGGCGCTGAACGCCAGGGGAGCATCCTTTCGCTTGCCACCAGGTGCAGACGGCGAACGGGTGCGCATGGCGGTGAATGCGGCGATTCACTTGCGGCGTCCCCTTTTGGTGACTGGTGATCCGGGCGTGGGCAAAACCAGCTTGGCCTATGCGATCGCCTGGGAGCTGGGGCTGGGGCCCGTGCTGCGCTGGCCCATCACTCCTCGCAGCCAACTGGTGGAGCATGGCTTGTTTCAATACGACGCCATCGCTCGGGTTCAGGACGCCAATGTCCTCCGTCCGTCTGCTGAACAGCGAGCGGTGAGCAAAGAGCAAGTGGTCGATGCGAGCAATGGGGTGGCGGATTACATCAAGCTCGGCCCCGTGGGCACAGCCTATCTTCCCTATCGCCGCCCGCGGGTGCTGCTGATCGATGAGATCGACAAGGCCGACATCCAGCTCCCCTATGAGTTGTTAGATGTCTTGGAGGAGGGTTTTTATGAGATTCCTCCCCTGCAGCGCGAGGCTCGCCGCATGGCTAAAGCCACCCCCCGCCGTGTACGAACGGCGGATCCTGATGGCTGGGCAGAGGTGTTGGAGGGGCAAGTGCAATGCACTGAATTCCCGATCGTGGTTATGACCAGCAATGGCGAGCGCGATTTCCCTGCCGCCTTCCACCGGCGTTGTATTCGCGTGCGCATGCCAAAACCTGTGAAAGCTGATGTGCTGATGGAACAGGTGTTGGCTCACTTTGAAGACCGTGATGTTGCGGCAGCAGCCCAGGAGGAAGTGAATGAGTTCTTGCAGCGCTCTGCCAAAGATTGTTTGGCGGTGGATCAACTCTTGCATGCGCTTCATTTGCTGACGCTCGATGCAGCAACGCCCCCTAGCGCTGAAGAGCGCGACGTGTTGCGCGAGATCCTCTACCGCGATTTGAAGCGCTCTGATGACGGCGCCTGACTCCGATTCCGCCGATGCCCTGAGCAGGGCGCTGCTGTGGTTGGCCGACACCAGCGACGGAACGCTCACATCCAGGGAGCTTGCCGAATTGCTTTGGCTGCTGCCGCGCATGCCGCCGCTTTCACCAGCCTCCCGAATCTCTGAATTCATCGATTCCGTCCGGCCTGAGCCCATTCGGCCGGTCGATGAGCTCGATGAAGATGCCGCGGATGACGGTGACAAGGGCCTTGGCCCTGATGCCTTTGTGCCCAAGCCCACGCTTGCGGCCATGGATCCCCATGCGCCTTCTGTCTTTCCCGAGCCACCAGGAGGGGTCGAAACACCGCCAGAGGAGCCGCTGCTGCCTCTGGCGGTGTTACCAGACGCCGCTGAGCTGGAGGAGTTGCGGGCCAGCTTGTCCGTTCGTTTGGCCCAGTCGCCTCCACTCGGCGATCCAGCCACCCTGCTGAGGGCACTGCGGCCCCTGCTGCGTCGCAGAGCAGACACCACCCGACGAAGGCTCGATGAAGAGCGCACGGCCGAGGCCTGGGCCCAAACAAACCTGCTGCTGCCTGTGCTTCAACCCACCCCAGCACCATGGTTTGAGGAGGTGTGGGTGTTGGTGGATGCCGGCCACGCGATGCGGGTCTGGCATGGATTGGCCCGGGCCTTGAAGACCCTTCTTGCCTCCACCCAGGTGTTCCCCGAGGTGCATCTCCGCATGCTCTCCGCCAAGGACTGCCTCGCTGCAGAGGTGCGACCAAGGGATGGATCCCTGGTGTTGCTTGTGAGTGATGCCACCGGAGCCCATTGGTGGGATGGACGCATGTTTGAGGCCTTGGAGGCCTGGAGCCACCAATGCCCCACGGCGATTCTTCAGCCCTGGCCCCCCTGGCAATGGGATCGCACCGCGCTGGCGGCTGGGGAGCAGATCTTCATCCACAATTCCGCTCCAGCGGCCGCCAATCTCTCCTACGGAGCGGAGCGCCAGGATTGGTGGGAGGAGTCCCCTTTGGCCTCCGCGACGCTGATTCCAGTGATCCCGGCTGAGCAGGAGGCCCTGGCCATCTGGAGCTCCGTCGTGATGGGGGAGCCCGGGTATGCCACAGAGGGCTTTGCCCTGCCGGCTCCCGAGCTGCGATTGGCTTCTCTCCAGCAGCAGCTGGCTGAGGCTGTTCACACGGGGATGGATGGCAGAGGCAACGGTGATCCTTCTGTTGCCGATCTCTGGGCAGCCTTTTGCCGTGGTGCGAGCCCCCAGGCCCAGCGGCTGCTGATGGTGATGGCCACGGCTCCGGTGCTCACCCTCCCCGTGATTGGTTTGTTGCACGAGGCGAAGGTGCATGGCTCCAAGAGCCCACTGCCGATCGCTGAAGTGCTCGCGAGCCCTTTGGTGTTGCCCATGGCCAACCAAGAGGAAGTGGACGAACCCAATCAGCTGCAATTCACCCTTGTTCCAGGCTTGGCCGAGTTGTTGATCGATCGGTTGTCGGCAGCCGACCGGTTGGATGTGATCCGCACCGTTGGTGCTCTGGTGGAGCGGCGTTG
>JBJTUM010000034.1:0-9043 GCA_046080725.1 Cyanobium sp.
CGCACCATCACTTTCCTCACAGCGCACGACGGCTTCACCTTGGCCGATCTGGTGAGTTTCAACCGCAAGCACAACCTGGCCAACGGCGAAAACGACCGCGACGGAGATAACCACAACAACAGCTGGAACCACGGCGTGGAGGGACCCAGCAGCGACCGGACGGTGATCGCCCTGCGCGATCGCCAGATGCGGAACCTGCTCACCAGCCTGATGCTGGCGCCGGGGGTGCCCATGCTCCTGATGGGGGATGAAGTGAGGCGGAGCCAGGGGGGCAACAACAACACCTGGTGCCAGAACAACATCTTGGGGTGGATGCACTGGCTGCCCGATGGGGGCGATTTAGCCCTGAAACGTTTTCTCTCCCGCTTGATCACCCTGCGGCAACGGCTGGCGTTCCTGCTCAACCCCGAGGTGCCCATCAGTGAGTCGCCCCCTCGCCGCCAGGGGGAGGGACAGGGCCTGTGGAGGGAATGGCATGGGGTGGAGCTGCACAAACCCGACTGGGCCAGCTGGTCGCACAGCCTGGCCTGGAGTTTGCACGATGCCCGGCGAGGCCCCCTGCTGTGGTGCGGCTGGAACGCCTATTACAAGGCCATGCATTTCGATCTGCCGCCGTGCGCCGATGGCTGGATGCGCGTGATCGACACCGGCTTGCCACCGGATGACGATTTCCCGGACACGCCTGAGCGCTGGACGCCCTCCGGCGCCCCCCTGGAGAGCCGGAGCTTGATGCTGATGTTGCATCCTTCCCTGGTGCAATGATTCTCAGGTTGCACAACGGGCCCCTGCAAACTCAACAGGGCTGGCTTGGGTGTCTGGCAAAGCGAAGAGTTTCGCCTTGCATGGACGTGGAAAACGACCTGCCAACTCTCCCAGCTCCCTGAGCAGCTCCGAGATCCGGTTGTTGCCCTCAACCGCAACCTGGCTGGCCGCGGTGTGGCCCCGGGATGCTGTGGACAGGGGGGCGCTGTTGGTCAAGCGGGCGGCGGGAATCGAACCCGCATCATCAGCTTGGAAGGCTGAGGTTTTACCACTAAACTACGCCCGCGAATGCGTGTGGTTGTCCACAAGCTCACGGTCCATTGTCCCACAGGCTCGCCCCTCCTGGCGGTGCAGCGCCAAGGTCCAATGGGCACGTCAAGCATGATGGCCTGCGGATGTGAGCAGTCGGATTTGACGCCCCCCCAATCTCCCCATAGGCCTGATGGTGAGAGCACGGTCCTCCCAGCCGGAGATCAACGGCGCCTCATGCTGTCGTATGGGCTTGGAGATGCCGGCACGGGCATGGCCGCGTCTTTGATTGGCTTCTATCTCTTCGTGTTCTACACCTCAGCCGCGGGCCTCCCCCCATGGATGGCGGGCCTGGTGTTGATGCTTGCCCGGATTTGGGATGCGATCAACGACCCGATTGTGGGGTGGCTCAGCGACCGCACCCGCCATCCTGATGGCCCCCGGCTGCCCTGGATGGTATGGAGCGCCATCCCCCTCGGGGTGTCCATGGCCGCCATGTGGTGGCTGCCGCCGGGGAGCATCTGGGTGAAATTCATCTTTTTTGTGGGCATTTCGGCGATCGCCAACAGCCTCTACACCTGTGTCAACCTCCCCTACACCGCCCTGATGGCGGAACTCACCAACAGCACCACTCTCCGCACCCGGCTCAACCGGGCGCGTTTCACAGGCTCGATCATCGCGGGCCTTGTGGGCATCGTGCTCGGAGGCATGCTGCTCAAGGACCACGCCAATCCAAGGAGCTATTGGCATCTCGGCCTTCTTTCCGGGCTGGTGATCAGCGGCAGCACCTTGGCCTGCTGCTGGGGCATTGCCCCCACCGCTCGCCACGCCCAGCAACCCAACCCCTCCAAGGGCTCCACCCGTCGCCTGCTGGCCCGGATCGGGGAGAACGGCCGTTTTTTAAGGGTGCTCGGGCTCTATCTGCTCCTCTGGTGTGCCCTGCAGCTCATGCAAACCGCCGCGCTGATCTTTCTGCCGGTGGTGATGCGGCTCCCAGAGACCTGGAGCAACTGGATCCTGCTCCCCTTCCAGCTCAGCACCCTGGCGGGCCTGCAACTCTGGACCCTGGTGAGCCACCGGCAGGGACGGTTGCGGGCCTTGGCGTGGGGTGCGGGGTTCTGGGTCACGGGCTGCCTGGCGGCGATGCTCTTGAACCCACTCGACAGCCAGGTGGCACCTCTGGCCAGCGTCTCCAACCAGCTCCGCCTGGTGGCACTGGTGGCAGCCATCTTGGTGGTGGGAGTGGGAGCCTCGACCGCCTATTTGATCCCCTGGTCGCTGCTCCCCGATGCGATCGATGTCGATCCGGAGAAACCTGCGGGCCTCTACAGCGCGTTCATGGTGTTTGTTCAGAAACTCTGCATCAGCCTGGTGCTGTTTGGATTTGGCAGCCTGATGACTCTGAGCGGCTACCTGCCCAAAATGGGCAGTCAGCAACCACCCTCGGCCCTGATGGCCATCCGGATGTGCATGGGCCTGCTACCAGCCGTTTTGGTGGTGCTGGGCCTGGTGGTGATGCGGCAATGGCCCAGGAGCACAGAACGGCGGGCGGCCTAGGCCCGGCGATGAGACCGCCAACCGCAGGGAGACCCCAGCAATGACCACAACACGGAGGCGAAAGGGGTGGGTGCCCCCACGCTGGATCACTCGCTTGGGCACCAGCGTGATGCTCGGGGGGCAGGCCGTGAGCGCCATTGCTCAAGGACGCATCCACCCTGGGGATCTGTTGGCGGAGCTCCTCGAGGCCGGCCCTGGCAGTGTGCTGATCGTGCTGATCACAGGCCTGGCGGCTGGCACGGTGTTCAACATCCAGGTGGCCGCTGAACTGTCGCGGCAAGGGGCGAATGCGGCCGTGGGCGGGCTCTTGGCCCTGGGTCTCTCACGGGAGATCGCCCCACTCCTCACCGCCATGCTGCTCACCGGCAAAGTGGCCACGGCCTACGCGGCCCAGCTCGGCACGATGAAAGTGACCGAACAGATCGACGCCATCACCATGCTCCGCACCGACCCGGTGGACTATCTGGTGGTGCCCAGGGTGCTGGCCCTGGTGATCATGTCGCCGGTGCAATGCCTGCTGTTTTTCTGGATGGCCCTGTGGTCGGGCCAGATGAGCAGCACCCTGCTCTACAGCATTCCCCCAAGCGTTTTTTGGACCTCGGTTCGCACCTGGATGGAGCCCGACGACGTGCCCTCCATGCTGCTCAAATCCGTGGTGTTCGGCCTGATCATCGCCGTGCTGGCCTGCGGCTGGGGACTCACCACCAAGGGGGGCCCCAAGGAGGTGGGCACCAGCACCACGGGGGCCGTGGTGATGATTCTTGTGTGTGTGGCACTGGCTGATGTGGTCCTCACCCAGATCCTGTTTGGGGGCTAAGGGCTGGCTACACACGCCAGAATCCAGAGTCATGCCTGCAACAAAACACATCCATGGTGATGTCTTCCCCAGCTGAAGCCCAGGCCCTCGAAGGAGACGTCACCCTGGCGCCACGCTTCTGGGTGCCCCTGGGGCTGACCCTGATCGCCGCCCTGGTGCTGGCGGGCACCCCCCGCTGGGGCGTGGCCCCCTGGCTGGGGCTGGCCCTTTTGGCTTTCGCTGCCTTCCTGATGGTGCAGACGGCAGTTCTGCGGCTCTGTTTTACCGCCGAAGCCCTCCTGGTGCTGCGCAGCGGCAAGGAGATCCGCCGCTTCCCCTACGACGAATGGCTTGCCTGGCGCCTTTTCTTTCCGGCCGTGCCCGTGCTGTTCTATTTCCGAGAGCAGAAGAGCGTGCACCTGTTGCCCGTGCTCTTTGATGCCACCGCCCTGCAGGCCCAGCTCAACCAACGGGTGCCCCTCACCGTCGCCCCCCTGCCATGACCGACGACACCTCCCCCAGCCCACCCGACTCACAGACGTCCGAACCTGCCGGGGAAGAGATCCAACAGCTGATTGCCCTTGCGCTCGAGGAACTGCAGCAGAAGAGGGCCAGCCTGGAGGCCGAGATCACGGCCCTTGAAGAACGCAAGAGCCAGCTCAACGCGGACATCAACCGCACCTTCAGCGGCCAGTCGGAGGAGATCGCCAAGCAGGTGCGGGGATTCCAGGATTTTCTTGTGGGTGCCCTCCAGGACCTGGCCGCCTCTGCCGAGCAAGCACAGCTGGTGAGTCAACCCCTGCTGGTGCGGCCCTCCACCCTGGATCAGCAACAGGCAGCGGTGCTTGCCGCTCCCCAGGAGCCTCCCGCGGCGGCAGGCCTCTTCTGCCAGGACGAGGAGGTGATCCGGGCCTGGTTGGCCAGCTTCCAGGGCCAGCCCGACTTCTCCGCCGATCCCTGGCGCCTTCGCCGCACCCTTGACCAGGAAGGAGCCGGGCTGCTCGAAGACTGGTTCCTGCGACAGGGCGGTCGGGGAGCCCAGCCCAGCCGGGGCACCCGCCTGCGCAATGTGGTGGTGGCCTCCGCCGCCATCACCATCCTCGGAGATCTCTACGGGGATCGCTTCCAAACCCTGGTGATGGCCAGCCAACCGGAACGGCTGGGCGAGTGGCGACGGGGGCTGCAGGATTGCCTGGGGTTAAGCCGGGAGGATTTCGGACCCAACAGCGGCATCGTGCTCTTTGAGCGGCCCGAAGCCTTGGTAGAGCGGGCCGACCGCCTGGAGGAACAAAACGAGCTGCCGTTCATCGTGATTGATGCAGCAGAACGAGCTATCGACATTTCCGTGCTGCAATTCCCCCTCTGGCTGGCCTTCGCTGGCACCCCCATGGAACTCACTGCTGAGGATGACCTCTACTGACCCTTTGACCTCCATGCTGCTGCCCCTCGCCATCCTTCTTCTGGGCTATCTTCTCGGCTCCATCCCGTTTGGATATGGAGCTGCTCGCCTGCTGAAGGGCATCGACATCCGCCAAGAGGGGTCCGGCTCCACAGGAGCCACCAATGTGTTGCGGGTGGTGGGCAAAGGGCCTGCCCTGGGGGTGTTGCTACTGGATGTGGGGAAGGGCACCGCGGCCGTGCTGTTGGCCAAAGCGCTACTGGCGGCCTCCTGGAGCGGCACGGCGCTGGATGCCTGGGTGGTGGGTGCTGGCCTGGCGGCCCTGGCCGGCCATATCTGGCCCACGTGGTTGGGCTGGCGGGGAGGCAAGGCCGTCGCCACAGGACTGGGCATGTTGCTGGGCCTGGCCTGGCCCGTGGGGCTCGCCTGCTTCGGCGTCTTCTTGACCGTTCTGAGTGTGAGCCGAATGGTGTCGCTCTCCAGCATGGTTGCCGCAGTGGCCCTTCCCCTGCTGATGCTCGGCTGGTTTCCCCAGCACGGGGGGTTCCGCCCTGCCTACCTGGCCTTGGCTTTGATCACCACCCTCCTGGTGCTCTGGCGCCATCGGGCCAACCTGGCGCGGATCCTGGAGGGCACCGAACCCCGGCTGGGCAGCGCCAAAGCCAACTAGGCCAGATCCCTGCTCCGCTGGGCAGCGGCAAGCACTGCTTCCAAAAGGGCGGAACGCAACCCGGCCTGCTCCAGCTGACGCAGCCCGGCGATCGTGGTGCCAGCCGGGCTGCTCACCATGTCCTTGAGCTGACCGGGATGAAGATCCTTCTGCTCCAGCAACGCGGCCGTTCCAGCGAGGGTGCGCAGGGCCAGCGTCTGGGCCAGCGATCGGGGCAGGCCAGCGGCGACAGCCCCATCCGCCAATCCCTCCGCCACCAGAGCCACAAAGGCTGGCCCTGAAGAGGTGAGGGCCAGAAAAGGGTCCAACTGGCTCTCGGGCAGAATCCACACTCCACCAATGCGGGAAAAAAGTTGCTCGACCCAGGCCCGCTGGTCGGAGAGCGGCTCCTGCCTCCAGGCCAAGGCGGTGAGGCCGCAACGCACCAGGGCCGGGGTATTGACCACAGCCCGCACGCAGGTGCGGTTGGGGAAGAGATGTTGGAGCCTCTCCAGCCGCACTCCCGCCAACAAGGACAGCAATAAAGGAGGGCTGGCAGAGGAAGGCTCCGGGGCCATGGAGGCAGCCTGGCTCGCCACCGCATCCAGCTGCTGGGGCTTCACCGCCAAAAGCACCACAGGCGCCCTCCAGGCAAGGGCCGGATCCGTATCCACATGGAGCGCATGTCCCGCGAGGGTGGCGTGGGCCCAGCGGCTCTTAGAAGCTTCTGAGGCCACCACCGCCCGCACACTTTCTGGCCGAACAAAGCCCTCCTCAAGCCATGGCTCAAGGAGGGCTTGGGCCATTGTTCCCAAACCAATCACCCCGAAAGCCTGAGGGGGAATGGGAACTTGGAGGGTCAACCCAGAAGGTCGGAACGACCCCAGTCGGGACTGGGGGCTGCATCCTGGTGGTCGGAGGGAGCAGAGCGCTGGGAGTGACTGACCCGGGGCGAAGCAACCTCTTCGACGCTTGGGGCGGTGACGGTGACACAGCTCGGAGCAAACAAGAAAATGCTTTCCCCAACGCGCTCTTGATGGCCATCGATGGCGTAGGTGCCTCCAGCCACGAAATCAACAGCCCGTTGGGCTTGATCCGGTTCCATCATGGTGAGGTTGAGGATCACGGTCTTCCGTTCCCGCAGACCCTGAATGGCCCGTGGCATTTCATCAAAGCTGCGAGGCTCCATCAGCATCACCTCAGCCACCGCGTTGGTGAGGCCAGGCAGACCAATGACATTGGTACCCGCAAAGGGATCATCGCTGGGGACAGCGAAATCCGGGCTGATCGCAAGGGCCGAAGAACTGCGCCCGGCCGTGGGAGCAGAATCAAAGACCTCACCAGCATCGTAATCGAGCTCATCGTCGTAATCGCCATCGAGATAGTCGCCACCAGAAACGACAGCACGGAGACGGGAAAACAACGACACGAATCGAGCCTCGGCGGAGTGAGCTTGAACCTGAATAGCGTCCCATAGGTCCGCATGCAACCACCAGTGGTGTGGTCGTCCAGGAATCTGGACACATTAGCCCCCAGGGGTGGGACGTGCACCAAAGAGCCCCGAGCCCACCCGAACCCAGGTGGCACCTGCCTTTACGGCCTCCTGCCAATCGCCACTCATCCCCATGGAACGTTCAGGCAGAGCCAATTCCTTTGCCAGAAGAGCACACTCTTGAAACAGGGCCAACCGCTCGGCGGGTTCCAACCCCTGGGGCGCCAGGGTCATCAGACCTTGCAGCCGCAAGGGGGCCAACCCGGCCAGAAGGGGCCAGAGCTCGCGAAGCGTGGCGGGATCAAAGCCCGTTTTCCCTGGATCAGGCCGCAGCTTCACCTGGGCAAACACCACTGGCGCCACCCCCTCTTCCTGGGCAATGCGCTGCATCCGCTCCGCCAGCGGAACGCTGTCGAGAGAGTGAATGGTGCCGAAGTGGCGGAGCACCCCCCGCACTTTGTTGGCCTGGAGGCGACCGATGAAGTGCCAGTCGAGAGGGGGAAGATCGCTCAGGGCCAGCTGCTTGGCCTGTGCCTCCTGCAGCCGACTCTCGCCAAAGCTCTGCTGGCCGAGGCCAACGGCCTCCCGGATCGCCTCCACGGACTGCCCTTTGCTCACGGCCAGCAGCCGACACGAGGGGGGCAGACTGCCGCGCACGGCGGCAAAACGCTCGGCCATCGTGGGGCCGGTGCCCATGGATCTCAGAGAAAGGTTTGATCAAACAGTTGCCGCCAACGACCCAGCTCCTGTTGGCCTTCCCGACGGGCACGAGCCAAGTTTTGCTCTGCAAAATGGCGGGCGTCTGTCAATGGAATCACTTCAAATGTGGCTCCTTTGGCCTGAAGCGTGACAAGAAAGAAAATCCTCTGGGCATAGAGCGTTGCAAAGAGATCCCTGTTCTCTCCAGCTGGAGCGACCCGATAGAGCATCCCAAATGTGGGATGGCTGAGATAACGCTCTGCGCTCACGAGTCACAACGAACTTGACCTATTAAAGATCACAGGGCGCAAGGGGCCCCTCCACAGACCTGTTTTCAGGAGAGACCTGCCCTCCAGCGCAGGATCAGCAACAGCAGCAATGCAGCCGACCCCACCAGCGTTGGCAGGAGGCTACTGGCCTTGGGGTGATAAAGGCGTTCGGGAGGCAGCCAATGGCCGCCGCGGGCCATCAGGGCTTCCGCTCCCTGCTCAGATCGCAGCAAAACGTTAGCGAGAAGGCGTTCTCCGACGGCCAACACCAGGCCCAGGCCCGTTTTCCATCCCAGGGATTTGAGGTTCACCGCCCGGGTGGCCAGAGCCCGCAACAGATTTTGCAACTCCTCCTGAACCAGCGGTAGGAACCGCAGTGACAACAGCAGGATGAAGCCCAGCCGGTCCATGGGCCAGCCCAGCCAGGTGAGGGGCCGAAGCCACCAGTTGATCGCCCACACCAGGGCCTCGGGTGCGGCGGTAAGCAGCAGCAGGTTGGCACTGTGCACCACGGTGAAAAGCAGGGTGGAGGCATTAAGGCCCAGCTCGGCCGATTTCCGCGTCACCACCACGGGCCCCAGGGAGAGGGGCCCCAAGGCCACCGGCCCCCAGCGGCCGATCTCCCAGGGCACACCACTCCGCTCCACAGGAGCGTGCCCCTGGGAGGGCGCCAGGAGGATTTCCTCCGGAGGCCTCTGCAGCCCAGCGGTGGGAGCGGGCGAAGCCGGCAAGAAAAGGGAAAGCAGGCCCACCAGGGCCGCGAAGGCCAACAGGGCCGGCACGGACCGCCGCCAGAGGCGCAGCGGCACCCCGCTGAACAGGGTCACGAGCAGGAGCAGGCCCACCAGCGACAAGCGCCAGCTGGGACCTGCCAGCACTGGGGTGACAAGAAACGCCAGGGTCCAGGCCAGCTTTAACCTTGGGTCGAGGCGGTGGAGCCAGCTGGTGCCCTCCAGGTCTGCGGCATCCACGTATTGCCCAAGGGGGATCTGGCGCAGCCAGTCCATCAGCGGCGATCAATCCCTTGGCGCGCCTGATCCCGCTCTGCATCGCGCTGCTGCTTGCCTCTCCAGAAGAGCCGGATTGGCGTGCCCTCAAACCCAAGTCCCTCTCGGATCTGGCGCTCCACATAGCGGCGATAGGTGTCGCCGAACAGCTTCGGGTCGTTCAC